>JAHZJB010000142.1 GCA_022601135.1 Actinomycetes bacterium
CGCCGGTAGCGCCCTGATCTCGGGTGTCGCCCGCCAGCCGGAGGCGCAGGGTCGGCTCTTCACTCCGTTCTTCATCACCGTCGGTCTGGTCGAGGCGGCCTACTTCATCAACCTGGCCTTCATGGCGCTGTTCGTGTTCGCAACCCCGGTTTCCTGATCAGCGACATGGGTGAATCGACAGCAACGATCCTGGCGGCAGCCGACCAGCTGGCCAACGCCGACGAGCAGATGGTCCGCGGTTACCTCTCCGATCCGGCTGCGCAGTCTTCGACCGTGGCCCCTTCGGTTTCTATAGTTTGCGCAGCCGCAGCCGATTGATGGAGTGGTCGGCGTCCTTACGCAACACCAGTGTGGCCCGTGGCCGGGTGGGCAGGATGTTGTTGATCAGGTTGGGTCGGTTGATGGAGTGCCAGATCTCCCGGGCGGCGCACCCCGCCTGATGGTCGGTCAGCGTTGAGTAGTGGTGGAAATGGGAGGCGGGATCGGCGAACGCGCCGGCCCGCATCGACAGGAATCGCGAGACGTACCACTGCTCGATGTCCTCGATGCGCGCGTCGACGTACACCGAGAAATCGAATAGATCGGACACCATCAGGGCCGGGCCGGTCTGCAGCACATTGAGTCCCTCGAGAATCAGGATGTCGGGGTGCCGGATGATCTGCTTGTCGCCGGGAACGATGTCGTAGAGCAGGTGTGAATACACCGGCGCGCACACCGCGTCGGCGCCGGACTTCACCGCGGTGACGAAGCGCATCAACCCCCTGCGGTCGTAGCTCTCCGGAAAGCCCTTACGGTGCATCAGGTTTCGTCGATTCAACTCGGCATTCGGATACAGAAATCCGTCCGTGGTGACCAGGTCGACGCGAGGGTGGTGTTCCCAGCGCGCCAGCAACGCCTGCAGCACGCGGGCCGTGGTCGACTTCCCGACGGCCACGCTGCCCGCCACTCCTATGACGAACGGTACGGGCCGGTCCGGGTGCTGTTTCGGCTCGCCGAGGAATTCCGCGGTCGTGGCGAAGAGCGCCTGCCGCGCCGCCACCTGCAAATGGATCAGCCGAGCCAGCGGCAGGTACACCTCTTCGACCTCGAGCAAGTCGAGCTTTTCACCGAGTCCGCGCAGCCGGACCAGCTCGACCTCGGTCAGTTTCAGCGGCGTCGACATCCGGAGTGCACGCCATTGACTTCGGTCGAACTCCACGTAGGGGCTGGGTTCGCTCAGCCGCGCCATGCAGACAGTCTTGCAGTTAGCGTGGAACGCCATGGACGTAGGTATGGATTCGGAAGCAACGCCGGCTTCCGCACCCTCGGCAACGCTGATCCGTGAGTACCTCATGCTCGGGCTGCGCTTCGACAGAATCGAGGACGGCTACGTCGACTCGTTCACCGGAGACCCGGCGCTGAAGCGGACGGTCGCTGCAGAGCCGCAGCCGGACCCCGCCGATCTGGCCCGCCAGGCCGAGCGGCTGCAGGCCGAACTCCCGGCGGGGTTGGACGATGCACGTGCGGCGTTCGTCGGGGCGCACCTCCGCGCATTGGCCTGCGCCGGCCGTAAGTTCAGCGGTGCGGAGGTCGGGTTCGTCGACGAAGTCGAGTCCTACTTCGACGTCCGGATTACCAAGGGTGATCCCGACGACTACCGCCGGGCACACGCCAAGCTGGACGACGCGCTCGGTGGCTCCGGCAGGCTCACCGACCGAATGCAGGCCTACCGTGCTGCCGAAGAGATCCCGCCCGATCGCCTCGAGGAGTGCATCCACGCGTTCTCCAGTGCGTTGCGCGATCGGGTGCGGGCGGCGTTCCCGTTACCCGCCACCGAGACCATCGACTACGAGGTCGTCACTGACAAGCCATGGTCGGGATTCAACTACTACCTGGGCGGCTACCGGTCCACGGTCGCGGTCAACGCAGACCTCAAGCAGCAGATGTCGAACCTGCCCAGGCTGGTGGCCCACGAGTCCTATCCCGGCCACCACACCGAACACTGTCGCAAGGAATCGGGTCTGGTGGCGGGCAAGGGTCAGGTCGAGCAGACCATTTTTCTCGTCAACACCCCGCAGTGCCTGATGGCCGAGGGGCTGGCCGATCTGGCGCTGTATGCCGGGGTGGGGCCGAACTGGGGCACCTGGGCGGCTGACATCTACGCCGACCTGGGTCTGCGTTTCGATGGCGAACGGGCTGAGCTGGTCTCGGAGGCGGCGGCTGCCCTGGCCGACGTTCGCCAGGATGCCGCGCTGATGCTGCACGACGAACACCGCGACGTGGACGACGTCGTCGATTTCCTTAAGCGTTGGCTGCTGATCGGCGACGAACGGGCTGCTCAAACGCTGCGTTTCCTGTCTTCGCCGCTGTGGCGCGCGTATACGAGCACCTACGTCGAGGGCTACCGCCTGCTGCGGGGCTGGCTGGACGCGCGACCCGGCGGGGTGAGTGTGACCGAGCGCTTCGGCACCCTGCTGGACGAGCCGTTGATCCCGTCGTCGTTGCGGACCGTCTAACGCGCCAGGCACCCCGGGCGCGCTGTGCGTTTTCGTTCGCAACGCGCCGCGGCAAGCGTATGAGACCGCACAGCCCGGGCTTCTCGCCGCCCCGGCGCGGGGGCCGTCTAGGCTCGCTGGCATGACTGCAATGTCCGCCACGGGTCAGGGTTCCGAGTACGCCGAGACCGCGAGCGAGGCCTACCGGGCCGCTCTGCAGGTGATCGAGACCGTCGAACCAAGAATCGCCGCCGCCACCCGCAAAGAGCTTGCTGATCAACGGGATTCCCTCAAGTTGATCGCGAGTGAGAACTATGCGTCGCCAGCGGTGTTGCTGACCATGGGCACCTGGTTATCGGACAAGTACGCCGAGGGCACCATCGGGCACCGGTTCTATGCGGCCTGCCAGAACGTGGATGCCGTCGAGGCGCTGGCCGCCGAGCATGCTCGCGAACTTTTCGGTGCCCCGTACGCCTACGTGCAGCCGCATTCCGGTATCGATGCCAACCTGGTCGCGTACTGGGCGATCCTGGCCACCAAGATAGAGGCGCCGGCGCTGGCGGACTTCGGTGCCAAAAACGTCAACGACCTGTCCGAGGCCGATTGGGAAACGCTGCGCGCCACGCTCGGCAACCAGCGGCTATTGGGTATGTCCCTGGACGCCGGAGGTCACCTCACACACGGTTTCCGGCCCAATATCTCGGGAAAAATGTTCCACCAGCGCCAGTACGGCACCGATCCCGAAACCGGTCTGCTCGACTACGACGCCGTTGCCGCCGCGGCCCGCGAGTTCAAGCCGTTGGTGCTCGTCGCCGGCTACTCGGCATACCCGCGCCGGGTGAACTTCGCCAAGATGCGCGAGATCGCCGACGAGGTGGGGGCCACCCTGATGGTCGACATGGCGCACTTCGCCGGCCTGGTCGCGGGCAAGGTATTCGTGGGCGATGAGGATCCGGTGCCGCACGCGCACGTCACGACGACCACGACGCACAAGTCGCTGCGGGGGCCGCGCGGCGGGTTGATCATGGCGACCGAGGAATATGCGCCGGCTGTCGACAAGGGATGTCCGATGGTGCTCGGTGGCCCGCTGGCGCACGTGATGGCTGCCAAGGCCGTCGCGCTGGCCGAGGCTCGCCAGCCGGCGTTCCAGGACTACGCCCGGCGCATCGCGGACAACGCCAAGGCGCTGGCCGGTGGTTTCCTCAATCGAGGAGCCCGCCTGGTCACCGGCGGCACCGACAATCACGTCGTGCTGCTGGATGTGACCTCGTTCGGGCTCACCGGTCGACAGGCTGAGTCGGCGCTGCTGGACTCGGGGATCGTGACCAACCGCAACTCGATCCCCGCCGATCCGAACGGCGCCTGGTACACCAGCGGTATCCGGTTCGGTACGCCCGCCCTGACCACGCGAGGCTTCGGCCCCGACGACTTCGACCGCGTCGCCGAACTCGTGGTCGAGGTGCTGAGCAACGCCCAACCGACGGCCGCCTCCAACGGCCCGTCCAAGGCCAAGTACGTCCTGGCAGACGGTACGGCCGAGCGGGTGCACGCGGCGTCGGCTGAACTCCTGGCAGCCAATCCGCTCTACCCGGGCCTGACGCTGTAGCGCCGCGCAAAGTCGGCCGCGACACCCCGCGCCCGATTTCCAAGAACGTGTGTATGCGGGTTACAGTTACTTTATGGCACAGAAACCTGTCGCTAATGCACTGACCGTTGAGCTCGAGCCCGTCGTTACCCGGGAGCTGCGGCGTCACCTCGACTCCGAGGACCTGTGGTACGCGCACGACTACGTTCCGTTCGATCAGGGTGAGAACTTCGCGTTCCTGGGCGGAACCGACTGGGACCCGGCGGTTGTGACGCTGCCCAAGCCCATCACCGATGCGCTGGAGATTCTCCTGATCACCAAGGACAACCTCGCCGGCTACCATCGCGAGCTGGTCGAGCACTTCATCCTCGAGGCCAAGTGGGGCCGCTGGATGGGGCGCTGGACCGCCGAGGAGCACCTGCATGCCATCGCGTTGCGCAACTACCTGGTAGTCACCCGTGAGGTCGACCCCACCGCCAACGAGGACGTCCGCGTCGAACATGTGATGCAGGGGTATCGGGCCGACAGTTACAGCCAGCTGGAAACGTTGGCATTCATGGCCTTCTTCGAACGGGCGCACTCGGTGTTCTGCCGCAATCTACAGGCGCAGATCGCCGAGCCGACGCTCAAGGCGCTGGTCGGCAGGATCGCCCAGGACGAGGAACGTCATGAGGAGTTCTTCGCCAATCTCATCAGCCACTGCCTGACCTCAGCCCGCGACGAGACGATCGAGGCGATCGCGCGCCGGGCCGGCGAACTCGACGTGGTGGGCGCCGACATCACGGCCTACCGCGACAAGGTGGCCGTTGTCGCCGAGGCAGGCATCTTCGATCAGGACGAACTGCGCCGCGTCATCTCCGAGCGCATCACCGCGTGGGGAGTGGCCGACGAGCCCCAGTTGCGACAGTTCATCAGCTGTTAATCCGCGCACCACTCCACTTCGGCGCGTCTGCAAGGCGCCAAAGCCACACTCGGAGTAGCGTCGTTTTCGATGGCTAGCGACATGCTCTGCTGTCCGGGCGGTCCCGATCTTTCGATCACAAAGGACCGGCCCCGGTCCTGGAGACCGCTGTGTGTCCACCGAGATGTTCGTGTGGGGCCGCATGAACTCGCGCAGTCTCAGGAGCGTTAAGTGACTGAATCGCAGGGCTGGCGGAGCCAGCAATCGGGCCAGAGTCGGACCTTCGTGCTCGACACCTCCGTGCTGCTCTCCGATCCCTGGGCGTGTACGAGGTTCGCCGAACACCAGGTGGTCGTTCCTTTGGTGGTCATCAGCGAACTGGAAGCCAAGCGGCATCATCACGAGCTCGGCTGGTTCGCCCGGCAGGCACTGCGTATGTTCGACGACCTACGTCTCGAACACGGGCGGCTGGACCAGCCGATTCCGGTAGGCGACCATGGCGGCACTGTGCACGTCGAGCTCAATCACAGCGATCCCACTGTGCTTCCTGCTGGGTTTCGGACCGACAGCAACGATTCGCGGATACTGACCTGCGCTGCCAACCTCGCCGCGGAAGGCAAGCGAGTTACGTTGGTGAGTAAGGATATTCCGCTTCGGGTGAAGGCGGGGGCGGTCGGGTTGGCCGCGGATGAGTACCACGCACAGGACGTCATCGCCTCCGGATGGACTGGGATGGCCGAGCTCGAAGTCTCCAGTGTGGAGGTCGACGGGCTGTTCGCAGGCGGAGAGATCGAGCTCGAGCCCGCCCGCGACTTTCCATGCCACACCGGAATCCGGTTGCTGGGCAATAACTCTCACGCGCTGGGCCGGGTCAATGCGGACAAGCGCGTGCAACTGGTGCGCGGTGACCGCGAGGTGTTTGGTCTTCGCGGCCGCTCCGCAGAGCAGCGGGTGGCGCTGGACCTGCTGCTCGACGAATCCGTCGGCATCGTTTCACTGGGCGGCAAGGCGGGCACCGGAAAGTCTGCACTGGCCCTGTGCGCGGGCCTGGAAGCCGTGCTGGAGCGGCGCACCCATCGCAAGGTGGTCGTGTTCCGTCCGCTGTATGCGGTCGGTGGTCAACAACTCGGCTACCTCCCCGGCAGCGAGAACGAAAAGATGGGGCCGTGGGCCCAGGCCGTCTTCGACACGCTCGAGGGCCTCGCCAGCCCGGCCGTGCTCGAAGAAGTGCTTGCCCGCGGCATGCTCGAGGTACTTCCACTGACCCACATCCGGGGACGATCGCTGCACGACTCGTTCGTGATCGTCGACGAGGCGCAGTCCTTGGAGCGCAACGTCCTTCTCACGGTGTTGTCGCGGCTGGGCACGGGCTCGCGGGTGGTGCTGACCCACGATGTCGCCCAGCGCGACAACCTGCGCGTCGGTCGTCATGACGGCGTCGCGGCAGTGATCGAGAAGCTGAAGGGTCATCCGTTGTTCGCGCACATCACGCTGCTACGCAGCGAGCGCTCGCCCATCGCGGCGCTGGTCACCGAGATGCTGGAGGAAATCAGCCCCGGCGCCCTGCCCTGACTCCCGGCATCCGGCTACTGGCCGTCGCGGACCTTCGCCATGGCCAGCACGTCGAGGCGCTTATCCAGCTCCTCCAAGGAGAGCTTGTCACCGATCAGCCCGCGGTCGATGACGGTCTGCTTGATCGTCTTGTGCTCCTTGAGGGCTTCCTTGGCGACCTTGGCGGCCTCCTCGTACCCGATCGCGGAGTTCAGCGGTGTCACGATCGACGGCGACGACTCCGCCAGCTCCCGCAGGTGTCGTTCGTTGGCTACCAGGCCGTCGATGCACCTGGAGGCGAACAACTTCGAGACATTGGTCAGCAGGGTGAAGGATTCCAGCACATTGCGGGCCATCATCGGGATGTAGACGTTGAGCTCGAACGCTCCCGACAGGCCGCCGACGGTGACGGCCGCATCGTTGCCGATGACCTGTGCGGCGACCTGCGTCACGGCTTCCGGGAGCACGGGGTTGACCTTGCCCGGCATGATCGAGCTGCCCGGCTGCAGGTCGGGCAGCTGTAGCTCGCCCAGCCCGGTGAGCGGGCCCGACCCCATCCAGCGAACGTCGTTGGCGATCTTGGTCAGCGAGACCGCGATGGTCTTCAGTGCACCAGATGCTTCGACCAACCCGTCGCGCGCCGCTTGAGCTTCGAAAGGGTTGGTGGCAGTGCGTAGTTCGGCTACTCCGGTTTGGTTGACCAGAACCGCGACGACTTTGGCGCCGAAGCCGTCGGGAGCATTGAGGCCGGTGCCCACCGCCGTGCCGCCGATGGCGAGTTCGCCCAAACGCGGCAGTGCGGCCTTGACTCGCTCGATTCCGGCCTCGATCTGGCGGGCGTAACCGCTGAACTCCTGGCCGAGGGTCACTGGGACCGCGTCCATCAGGTGGGTGCGTCCGGACTTGACCACCGTGTGCCACTGGCGGGCCTTTGCCTCCAGTGAGTCGTGGAGCACCTCCAGGGCGGGAATGAGATGACGCACGGCGGCTTCGGTGGCCGCGATGTGTGTTGCCGTCGGGAACGTGTCATTGGAACTCTGCGACATGTTCACGTCGTCGTTCGGGTGAACGGAGACTGGCGGGTTCGCGCCTGCCGCAATGCTGGCGATGACCTCGTTGGCGTTCATGTTCGAGCTGGTACCCGAACCGGTCTGGAAGACGTCGATGGGGAACTGGTCGTCGTGAAGACCGTTGGCGATTTCGTCGGCGGCGGCGATGATCGCGTCGGCCTTCTCCGGGGATAGCTTCCCGAGGTCCTTGTTGACCTGGGCGCACGCGCCCTTGAGCAGACCGAGTGCCCGGATCTGAGTGCGTTCGAGGCCGCGGCCGGAGATCGGGAAGTTCTCCACGGCCCGCTGCGTCTGCGCGCGCCAGAGCGCATCTACCGGAACCCTGACCTCGCCCATGGTGTCGTGCTCGATCCGGTACTTCCCGGCTTCCTTCTGAACAGCGGCGTCGGTGCTCATGTGTGCCCTTCTGGTGTTGGTGATTACGGCAACGGATGCGCGGCGGACTTGTCGCCGGTGAAGTCGACTGCGGAGTACTCGTTGAGCTTGGATAGACGGTGGTAGGCCTCGATCGTCCGCACGGTGCCGGACTTGGAGCGCATCACGATCGACTGCGTGGTGCACCCGCCACCGTAGTACTGCACACCCTTGAGCAGGTCGCCGTCGGTGACGCCGGTGGCGGAAAAGAACACGTTCTCCCCGGAAACCAGATCCTCGGTGGTCAGTACCCGGTCGAGGTCATGGCCGCGATCCAGGGCCTTCTGCCGCTCGGCGTCATCGGTCGGGGCGAGTTGGGCCTGGATCGCCCCGCCCATGCAGCGGATTGCCGCGGCAGTGATGATGCCCTCCGGGGTGCCGCCGATGCCGACGAGAAGATCGGTACCCGACTCCGGACGGCACGCCGAAATCGCACCGGCGACGTCGCCGTCGGAGATCAGTCGGATGCGGGCGCCGGCTTCGCGCACGTCGGCCATCAGTTGGTTGTGCCGGGGCCGGTCCAGTACGCACACGGTGAGGTCGGCGACGGTCACGTTCTTCGCTTTGGCGACGGCCCGGATGTTCTCGCCGATCGGGGCGGTGATGTCGATGGCGTCCACGGCGTCGGGTCCCACCGCGATCTTGTTCATGTAGAAGACTGCCGACGGGTCGAACATCGCGCCGCGTTCGGCCACAGCCAGCACCGAGATGGCGTTGGGCATGCCCTTACTCATCAGCGTGGTGCCGTCGACCGGGTCGACCGCGAAGTCGCAGTCCGGCCCGTCTCCATTGCCGACTTCCTCGCCGTTGTAGAGCATCGGCGCGTTGTCCTTCTCGCCCTCGCCGATCACGACCACACCGCGCATCGATACCGATTTGACCAGTTGGCGCATCGCGTCGACTGCCGCGCCGTCGCCGCCCTCCTTGTCGCCCCGTCCGACCCAACGTCCTGCGGCCATCGCGCCCGCCTCGGTCACCCGTACGAGCTCGAGGGCGAGATTTCGGTCCGGGGCTTCACGACGTGCTGCGCTCATGGGCAAGATTCTCCCATTAGCGAGTCCAGGATCGGGAGCTGGGATACTGGCAGTCATGACGACGCCGCCCGAGCCGGGACATCGGGTCAGCAGTGACCCGGGCTCCGAGCCTGAAGGTCCAGGCCGCGAGGCTCCATCGGGTCATGCGGCTCCGGCACCTCGCCCTGCCAAGTCGCGCCTTCTGCATGACGGCCGCGACATGTTCTGGTCGTTGGCCCCGCTGGTGCTGGTCTGTGTGATCTTCGCCGGTCTGCTGGGAATGTGCTCGCTTTCGCCGACCGGCCCCGGGCCCGGGCCGATGCCCGACTACGACGCACCGGCTGCGTTGCAGGCCGACGCCGAGGCGCTCAAGATTCCCATCCGGTTGCCCGCACTGCCCGACGGGTGGCGCTCGAACTCGGGTGGTCGCGACGGAATCGACGGGGGGCGCACTGACCCCGTGTCCGGCCAGCCGGTGCGCGCGGTCAGCTCGATCGTGGGCTACCTGACGCCCACCGGCCGGTACCTGAGCCTGACGCAGAGCAGCGCCGACGAGGACCAGCTGATCGCCGCCCTGGGTACTGACCTGGTTCCGACCGGGACGGAGGACGTCGACGGCGTCACCTGGGTCGTCTACGAGGGCGGCGATCGGGACGGGCATCCCGCCGAGCCGGTGTGGACCACCCGGTTGCGCGGCCCCGATGGGCCTGTCCAGATCGCGCTCAGGGGGGCGGCAGGTACGGACGAGTACCGTACCCTGGCGGCTGCGACCCAATCTCAGTCGCCGCTGCCGGCTACGTGACACAGGAGACGCCATGACCGCACCCGAGGCCGACCTCACCGGATGGAGTATGGCGCCGTTCGCGGCGGCCGGCTTCACCTATGACGTCTACACCAAGGGAGAGGGGCCCGGGGTGGTGCTCATCCCCGAGATGCCCGGCCTACATCCGGGTGTGTTGGCGCTCGGTAATCACCTGGTGGACAACGGTTTCACGGTGGCTTCCCCGTCGCTCTACGGCACGCCGGGGGCGCCAGGTATCAGGCCGGGTGCGGTGCCGGTCATGCTGCGCGGGTGCGTGGCCAACGAGTTTGCGGCGTTCGCGACCAATGCCGACCGGCCGATCACCCACTATCTGCGGGCGTTGGCCCGCGATCTCAACGAGCGGACGCCGGGCAAGGGTGTGGGTGTGATCGGCCAGTGCTGGAGCGGCGGCTTCGCCTTGGCGGCGGCCGTGGACGACAGTGTGCTGGCCCCTGTGATGAGCCAGCCGTCGCTGCCGATCGGGCTGACGGCCAAACAAAAAGCCGATCCCGGCTTGTCAGAAGCCGAGTTGAAGGTGGTCGAACGTCGCGCGGCAGACGAGGGACTGTGCGCGCTGGGGCTTCGTTTCAGCGAGGATCCGCTGTCACCGGGCGCACGCTTCAACACGCTCAAAGCCCGTCTCGGCGACGCCTTCGAGGTGATCGAGATCAATTCGAAGAAGGGCAACAAGCACGGGTTCGGCAGGATGGCGCACTCGGTGCTGACCCTTGAGGTCCGCGAGCAGCAGGGGCACCCGGCCTACGAAGCGCGTAATCGGGTCGTCGAGTTCCTCACGTCCCGTCTGACTTAGCGTCAGGTGCGGCCGCGGCCGGTTGCGGCTCAGGTTCGGGCCGCGCTTTGCCGGGGAGCAGGCGATGCCACCGTGGGATCTTATGTTCTGCATCGTCTGAGGGAGCATCGCTGGTCAGTGAGTCCAGTGGTTCACCCTTGTCCACAGCCAGGTACACGCTGATCGTCGTCACGATGACGATCATCACCACCGGACCCAGGACGATCCCCCAGAAGCCGAACATCGTCAGGCCGGCGAACACGGCCAGCAGCATCAGCGCCGGGTTCAAATGTGCGTTCTTAGGCACCAGGAACGGGCGCAACACGTTGTCGATGTTGGTCACCACCAAAAGGTGGAACGCCACGACGAAGACACCGCCCACCACATTGCCGAACACCGCCATGCCGATGCCTAGCGGAATGGTCACGATCCCGCCGCCGAGCGGGATGAACGACAGCGCGGTCAGGAAGATGACAAACATGAAGAAGCCGTCGTGGATTCCGCCGATGTAGACCGAGATGGCACCGGCCACCCCCTGACACGCGGCAATGATCAACTGACCCTTGACCGTTGCCGAGACCATCGCCCCGACCTTGGCCAGGTAGATGTCGGATACCCGTTCGCCCAATGGATTGAGATCGCGAAACAGGTCCAACACCCTGGGGCCGTTGGTCAACAGCGCGACGAAGACGTAAAGAAAGATGATCGATCCGGTGACTATCGCCGCGATACTGCCCACTGAGTCCCGGGCGACGCCCAGCGCGAACTCACCTGCACTCTGACCGATCTTGGTCGCCGCGTTGCGTACCGAGTCCTGGGTCAGTGTGGTGTCCATGAACGGCACTCGGGCCAGCAGTTCGTTTGCCGAGTCAAGCAACCGCTGGGCCAGTGCGGTGAAATCGGTCTCGCCAGCCCAACGGCCGATGCTGGTCACCAGCTGGCTGATCTGGACGACGGCAAGGGCGATGACACCCGTCACTGGGAGGGCCACCGTCGCGATCGCGATCAGCAGCGTCACGGTCGCCGACAGGCCGACGTTCATCTTCGAGCGGAGCCGTTGATACAGCGGTGTGAACAAGAATGCCAGCACGGCGGCGATGGCGATCAGAATGATGTAGCCGCGGAGAAAGTAGACGCCGAAGCCGAGGGCGATCACCGTCAACACGGCTAGCGCACGCTTCTGTTTGAGGGTGAACTCGGTTGTCATACGGGTCCTCCCATCGCCGCCGGGAGCAACTTTATCCCGAGTCGCCCCCGCCGGACGGTGATCTGGCGCTCTGGCGCGACCGCTGTCCGGTGACGAATCGCATCGCCAGCCGGTTCATCAACACCGGCGCTGCCCGTGCGAGCAGCCACGGTGCCCGTGCAACTATAGGTTTGACCAGGATCGCCTTGTTGCGATCGATCGCGCGCAAGGTGTCGCGTGCCAGTCGATCGGCGTCGTAGGGCTTGCCCCCCTGAGACGGCAGAAAGTAGTCGCGCCCGACGAATCCCCCGATTGCGCCCTTGTCCAGAATCGGAGTTTCGACGGCCGCGGGGCAGACCACCAAGACGCCGACGCCGCGCGGGACCGCCTCCGATCGGAGTGCCATCGACAGCCCGACGACGGCGTGCTTGGTGGCCACATAGCTGGTCACCTGTCCGGCGGCGGTGAGTCCGGCCATCGATGCGGTGTTGACGATGTGGCCGTGGCCTTGGCGCAGCATCTGCGGATAGGCGGCAGCCACGCCATGCACCACTCCGCGGAGATTGACGTCGATGATCGCGTTCCATTGGTCGAGCGTGAGCAATTCGGTGTCACCGCCCCACACGATGCCGGCGTTGTTGAACATCAAGTCCAGTCGTCCCGCGCGATCGACCACGGCATCGACGGCCGCCTGCACCGCCGCCGCGTCGGTCACGTCCAGCGGCGCCGAGCGAGCGTGCGGTCCGAGCGTCGAGGCCGTGGCTTCGGCGGCGCCGCCGTCGATGTCGGTACAGACCACATGCGCGCCCGCCAGATCCAGAGCGCGGCACAGCGCCGCACCGATTCCTGAACCCGCGCCAGTGATGATCGCGTGTTTTCCGGCAGCGCTCACGACTGCTCCATCAATCTCATGCCATCCCCATCACATCCGGTCGGCCCTTCGGCATCGGAGCGGAACGCGTTCTCGCGCCACGCTACTCGCGCTTGATGCAGCGGAAGCCGATGTGACTCATCCCGGTGTCGACCATCTGCGGCCGGCGCGCCGCGGGACGATAGCGCTGGCAATAGCTGTCGGCGCAGAGAAAGGATCCACCCTTTATCACCTTTCGCGGTATTCGAAACTGGGGTTGGGCAGGGTCGTAACTATCTGCAGCACAACATGATCCGATCTCCCGGGTGCCTGCATACCAGTCGACGGTCCACTCCCAGACGTTGCCGGCCATGTCAAATAGTCCGAATCCGTTCGCCGGGAAGCTACCTACCGGTGCGGTCTGGCCATACCCGGTGTCGGGAAGATAGGGAAACTCGCCATGCCAGTAGTTCGCAAGGCGCTGGCCAGCGTGTTCTGGCTCGTTACCCCAGGTATAGGTGGTGGCCTGGAGGCCACCTCGTGCCGCCATCTCCCACTCGTTTTCGGTAGGAAGATCGCAGTGGGCCCAATCCGCGTATTCCGCCGCGTCTTCGAACGCCACGTGGACAACGGGATGGTCCCCGCGGTTCTTCAGAGTTGAGCGTGGGCCGCGCGGGTGATTCCAGGATGCCCCCGGGGTCCACCGCCACCACAGGTTGAGGTGGCGGAGGTCTACCGGACCGTCGGTGCGCTGGAAGACCATTGAGCCGGGCTGCAGGTTCTGCGGTGGAGCTCCGGGATAGTCGTCGGGGTTGAGCGGGCGCTCCGCCACCGTCACATAGCCGGTCTCGGAGACGAAGGCGGCGAACTGGGCGTTGGTCACCTGGTTTCGCTGCATCCAGAAGCCGTCGACGCTGGCCTCCCGGACGGGGCCTTCCTCGGGGTAGTGGTCGTCAGACCCCAACCTGGCCGTTTGCGGTGGAATCCACGCCCAGCTCCCGTCGAGATCCGCGTCTTTGTCGCTCACGTTCGCACTTTCTCGCGCCGATGTCGGTTGAGGTGAAGAGGGTCAGTCACTGAAAACGGTTGCCCAGTCGTCACGGATGCTGGCCACCACCCAGCCCCTGTCCCTCGCCAGCTCGAGTGCCTTCTCCGCCCCTGCGACGTAGTCGAATTCGCGGTCAGCGTCATCGTGACGCACCAGGATGGACAGGGACGGCCCTCTGGCGTGCGCGTATTCGAGCATCTCGATGTCGCCGTTGGAGTTGCCGGCAGCCAGTATCGGCCGTCGCCCGGTTCGACCCCAGATGCGCACGGCTTTGACCGGACCGTCGTTGAGAAACTCCGGCTTGGAGCTTGTCCTCAGCTGGCCGGCCTCGAAGTCGAGTCCCACCGAGCTTCCGATCACCCGTTCCGGTGGAATCCCATACATCTGCGACGTGATCGGGCGCATGAAGTCCCGCCCGCCGCCGGAGGCGATGTAATTGGTGAACCCGTTGGCCTCCAGGAACCGCAATAACTCGACCATCGGCAGGTAGCCGCACGCCGTGTAGGGCCGATTAAGTGTCGGGTGGGTGGCGCTGGCAAAGAATGCCGCTACGTGTTCGGCGTGTTCCTCGACGGTGAGGCCCGAATACGCCGAAAGTATACCGCCGACAAGGACTTTGAGTGCTGAATCATCGCCACGGTAATGCTTGGTCACGGCGTCGCCAAACCATCCCAGGTCGTTGGCGGCAGCGGCTTGGTACGGCTGCTTGGTTCTCAGCGCCGGGTCCTGGGCAGCCTGCTCGGCCAGCCGCCGAACCAGGAAATCCAGCTGAATGTAGGCCGGTTTCTCACACCACAGGGTTCCGTCGTTGTCGAACACCGCGACGCGCGCCTCGGGCGCAACGTAGTCCGGTCCGCCATCCAGGGTGACCCGGCCGACGAAGTCGACGATGGCGTTCCTCGTGGGCCCATCGGCCCAGTAGTTGAGCGTTCCCACGTCAGCCACCCAGGGTTTGGGGGTAGTCGTTGAGATTCTGCATCGCGTTGGTGATCGTGAAAGAGGCCAGGTTGGGCTTTCCGTCAGGCATTCCTTACCCCTCACTGTGGACGGCGGGTGGTTCCCAGCCTATGCCCCGGCGTCAGTCCAGCTGGGGGTGGCCGCTCAGCCCTCCGGCGGGACCGGCGCTACCGCGGAGACCAGAGGTTGACCTGATTCGGCCTTCATCTTGTGGAAAAGCTCGACGTAGTAGGGCAGACAATGTTCCAGGGCCTCTTGAGTGGAGTAGAGGGGCTGGTAGCCGAGCTCGCGTTGTGCCTTGGCGATGGAAAAGTAGTTGTCCAGGTAAACCCGTTCCACTCCGGTGGGCTCCAACAACGGCTTTGGCAGGCCAAAGCGGAAATGCAGCCATTGCCAGCCGGACATGACGAACCACACGGGGCGGCCGGGTACCCGCAGCTTGGGCCAGCGCTGGCCGCAAGCCTCGACAACGGGGCGGGCGAATTCAAACATGTTGATCGGCTCGCCGTCGTTGATGAAGTATGCCTGCCCCGGTGCGGTGCCGCCGGGCACCAGATGCTGTGCGGCCAGGATGAAACCGTGGATCAGGTTGTGTACGTAGGAGTTATCGAGTTTGGCCTTCTTGTTGCCGACCAGCACCTTGACGTGTCCGGCCAGCACACTCTCGAACAGCTTGCGGAACATGGTCTGGTCGCCGCGACCCCAGATGCCGCTCGGCCGGATCGAGCAGGTCAGTAATCCCTGAACTCCGTTCTGGGAGAGCACGAACTTCTCGGCAACCACTTTTGTCTCGGTGTAGAGATCGTTGAAACGTTCGGTATAGGGCAGGGTTTCGTCGCCGCCGGAGATGCGCTGTCCACCCATCACCACGCTGTTGGAGGCGGTGTAGACGAACCTCTCGACGCCGCACTTCTGAGCGGCGTGCACCAGGTTCTTGGTGCCCTCGACATTCACGGCGAAGCTGCGCCGGCGGTACTCCTCGGTGACCGACGCGCCGCCCATCAGGTCGATGATCGCCGCGGTATGAATGATCGTATCGGCACCGTCGACGGCTGCGGCCACGTCGTCGCCATTGGTGATGTCACCCTCGAACACCTCGAGCCGCGGATGCGCGGGCAGCGGCGACGGAACTCGGTCGAAGGTACGCACCTCGAGGCCCTGGTCCAATAGTTCGGTCACCAGGTTGGCTCCCACGAAACCAGAGCCTCCCGTCACCAGGACCCGGCCGAGTTCAGCGGTCAAGGATGCATCGCCCATGCAGCCACAATAACTGAAACGTGTTCCAAGTTTCGATACTCGACGGTCAGCACGCGGTGTCGAATCAACCCGCGTCGTCGTCCCCGGCGGCCAGTGCCCGCTCGACCCGCTCGCGTGCTCCAGCTAAATGTTCTTCGCAGCGTTTGGCCAGCTGTTCGCCTCTTTCCCATAGCTTCAGCGACGCATCAAGGTCCAAGCCGCCGTGTTCGAGCTGTTGCACGACATCGATCAGTTCGTCACGGGCCGCCTCGTACCCGAGTTCACTAATAGGCTTCATCGTCTAGCTCACCCATCCTCAAGTCTCGGGACCCTCGCTGGTCGCCATGATGACCCCGTCGGCCACTCGCACCCGGAGCCGGGTGCCGGCCGGGGCGTCGGCAACCGACAGCAGCACCTGGGCCGCCCTCCCGGGCGCCGCCGCCGGCGTCGTCTGTACCACCGCGTAGCCGCGGGCCAGTGTCGCGGCCGGCCCCAGCGTCGTCAGCCGTGCCGAGAGGTGAGCGACGCGTTCGGATTCGGCCCCCAACAGCCGGGTGACATCGCGTCGGCCAGCGGTGCGGGCGCGGTGAATCTCCTCGACGCGCGATTGGACTGCATCCAGCGGCCTGGCCAACACCGGCCTGCTACGTAGCTGCGACAGCGTGCGCTGTTCGCGGTGCACCCAGTTTCGCAACGCGCGCGCGCCGCGCTGACGCAGATCGGTCACCAACGCCTGCTCGGCTGACGCGTCGGGAACGATCCGCTTGGCGGCGTCCGTCGGTGTGGCCGCGCGCAGGTCGGCGACAAGGTCGCACAGAGGGTTGTCCGGCTCGTGGCCGATCGCGCTGACGATCGGCGTCGTACACCTGGCGATCTCCCGGCACAGCGTTTCGTCGGAGAACGGCAATAGATCCTCCACGCTGCCGCCACCACGGGCGAGAACGATGACATCGACGTCGACATCGGAGTCCAGCGCCCGCAGCGCTTCGACGATCTGTGGCACGGCGTTGGGCCCCTGCACCACGGTGCTGCGTACCGCGAACCGGACCGCGGGCCAGCGGGCGGATGCCACGGCGGTGATGTCGTGCTCGGCGGCCGATGCCCGTCCGGTGATCAGCCCGATGGCGCGGGGCAGGAACGGGATCGGCCGTTTCAGGCGCGGATCGAACAGACCTTCGGCCTGGAGAAGCCGGCGCAGCCGCTCGATTCGGGCCAGCAGCTCACCGATCCCGACCGCCCTGATCTCGCTGACGCGCAGCGAGAAGGTGCCCCGCCCGGTGTAGAAGCTGGGTTTGCCGTAGACGATCACCTGAGTACCGTCGGTCATCTTGACCGGGGCGTTGATCACCAGGTCGCGCGGGCAGGTCAGCGACAGCGACATATCGGCGGCCGGGTCGCGGAGCGTGATGAACGCGGTGTTCGAATTCGGTCGCAGCGTCAGCTGCGCGATCTGCCCTTCCACCCAGACGGGGCCGAGCCTGTCTATCCACCCCGCGACACGGATGGCGACCCCGCGAACCGGGAAGGGGTTGTCAGCCGACTGCCCCGGTGCGGCGGCGTTCACTTAGCCGAGGCGCGGGTGATCCTGTTGGCCAGCAGGGTCTGAAAGGGGGCGCGGGCCTTGGTGGACTCCTCGTAGGCGAGCAGCGTCTCCAGCTCTGCGACCCGCATCGAGGTCAACCGGGCACGCAGTTGGGCGAGCGTCAACTCCTCGTACTCGAGCTCGGCGACGATCTCGGGGACTGCGCCGGGGACGTCAGTGCGCGCCGGCTCCGGGGTAGGCGCGGCGGCAGGCTTCTCCGGTTCGTCGCTGAAGAGGGCGAAGCGCCCCTCGGGCAGCCGCTCACCGTCGCGGACGGGCAGGTCCACCACGTCACCACCCCCGCCGTCCCCGTCTCCGTCGTCTGGCTCCTCGTCGAACGTCGCCCACTCCGGTTGCTCGTCGGTGGCCGGGAACAGCGTCCCTAGCGTCTCGTCGCCCCGATTGACCATGTCGGCCACATCTTGCTGCATCTTCATCACCAGCTGGGCGATCTGGCTCGCCACGGTCATCGGGTACATGAGGATGGTCTGGGGAAGCTTGCGGGTTTCTTCGAGCGCGGTCACCGCCGCACCCACCAGCAGACGGACCCCATACGGTGCTGTTGCCATGCCCCTTAGCCTACGGCTGGGCGTACCGGGCGTCGTGTCAGTACCCTTGGACTCATGCCGCCGACTGTCAACATGGGGATTCCGGGCGCCAGCCAGAGCGCGCTGAGTTCGGCTGCCGGTGAAGTCTCCGGCAGGCGGGTGCTGCTGGCCGAACCCCGCGGATACTGCGCGGGCGTCGACCGCGCGGTCGAGACGGTCGAGCGGGCCCTGGAGAAGCACGGCGCGCCGGTGTATGTGCGCCACGAGATCGTGCACAACCGTCATGTCGTCGAGACGCTGGCCAATGCGGGCGCGGTCTTCGTCGACGAGGCCGACGAGGTGCCCGAGGGCGCGATTGTGGTGTTCTCGGCGCACGGTGTCGCGCCGACGGTGCACGAGACCGCGGCCGCGCGCGACCTCCAGGTCATCGACGCCACCTGTCCGTTGGTCACCAAGGTGCACAACGAGGCCAAGCGTTTCGCCCGCGACGATTACGACATCCTGTTGATCGGTCACGAGGGCCACGAAGAGGTTGTCGGTACCGCCGGGGAGGCCCCGGATCACGTGCAGCTTGTGGACGGCCCCGATGCCGTCGACGATGTCGTGGTCCGCGACGCCGACAAGATCATCTGGCTGTCCCAGACCACCCTGAGCGTCGACGAGACGATGGAGACCGTCCGGCGGCTGCGTGAGCGTTTCCCGACGCTGCAGGATCCGCCCAGCGACGACATCTGCTACGCCACCCAGAACCGCCAAGTCGCGGTCAAGGCCATGGCTCCGGAATGTGAACTGGTGATCGTGGTCGGATCCCGCAACTCCTCCAACTCGGTGCGGCTGGTCGAGGTCGCGCTGGGCGCCGGGGCAGACTCGGCCTACTTGGTGGACTACGCCGAGGACATCGATCCGCAGTGGCTGGAGGGTGTGACGACGGTTGGCGTCACCTCGGGCGCCTCGGTCCCCGAGGTGCTGGTGCGAGGGGTGCTGGAGCGGTTGGCCGAATACGGATTTGCCACCGTGCAGCCGGTCACCACCGCCAACGAGACGCTGGTGTTCGCGCTTCCGCGGGAGATCCGGCCGCCGCGAAGCTAGTTTCGACTTTTTGCTGCCCGCCGAACCGAGGTGGACGGTCGCTCGCGGTGGTGAGTTCGCAGCGGCCACGGCCGGTTCGGTGAATTAGATGTCGTACTCCCAGCGGTCGGCGCCGGCATCGCGGGGGCCGCGCCGAGGTCGGTACTCAGGTTGGTCGCCCTGGTCGGCAGCCCGGTAGCGCACCCGGGAGACCGGATGATGCGAGCCGTTCGCCATCCGAGGATGCGGTTCCCACCGTTCGTAGTCGTCGTAGCGACGGCCCGGCTGGGGACGTGCGCGTCGCTCGGCCTCGTCGTACCCTGGCCGGTGTTCGCCCGGCGGTACGGCTCGGCGGGCGTCCTTCTTCGATGACCCACGACCGCGGCGGCGTGGCTCGGCAGCCGGAGGCGGCTCGTCGGGCCGACGCCGGCGCGGACGGGGCCGGTCTGCGTCCATGACGGGGTCGGTTCGGGGCGGGCGCGCATGTCGCGACCGGGACGGGGCGCCGGTGCGTTTGACGGGCCGCTGACCGCGCGCAGTTGGGTCGGCGGGAGGTCTGGGCGCGTCGCTGGCGCGCCGGTCGACCGAATGGCGACGGCGCCGCCGTTCGGGGGCGGGATCGGACGCCGACGGGCTGCCCAGCAGCGACGCCAACTTGGCGGAGAGGCGCACCACGCCGCTGGTGCGCGGCTGGTCCGGGGCGGGTGCAGCGGCCCGGGACGATGGGATCAGGTACCAGCGGGCGAGGCCGATCAGCAGCACCGTCGCCGCGGTGAAGAACATCAACGGAAACCGCTCGATCAAGGGGTAGCCGCAGTTGATCAGCACGTCCTTGATGCCGTGAATATCGGAGCTGTGCATCAGGTAGTACGCCCCGGGCACCATGACGAACAGGATCAGCGGCGGCTGGATGACAGCGGTGAAAACCCCGGCCTGGCGTACCGCAAGCACCGCCGCCAGGCACCCGACGACATACAGGGCGGAGAAAACCCCGGTCAGCTCCCTGCCGTTAGAGCCAACGTTGAACGCGAAGCCCAGCGTCGATGCGACGACGGCGATGAGCACCGCGCCCCACCAGGGCACTCCCGGAATGTCGGGGTGCGCAGAGCGGTGATCGGCCGGTATCGGCGGCCGCGCGCGCTGTCCTGACACAGGTCGACCGTACCGGCTCACAAGGCAAGACGCCGCCAGCGCGCGATGGCGTGCCGAGCACTTCTCTTAGACTCTGGAGTTCGTGGGCCTGAATTTGGGAATCGTCGGACTACCGAACGTCGGGAAATCGACGTTGTTCAATGCGTTGACGCGCAACGACGTGCTGGCTGCCAACTACCCGTTCGCCACGATCGAGCCGAACGAAGGTGTGGTGGCGCTGCCGGATCCGCGGCTTGGCGAGCTGGCCAGGATGTTCGCCTCCGAGAAGGTCGTGCCCGCGCCGGTGACGTTCGTGGACATCGCCGGCATCGTCAAAGGCGCGTCCGAGGGTGCGGGGCTGGGCAACAAGTTCCTGGCCAACATCCGCGAGAGCGACGCCATCTGTCAGGTGGTGCGGGTGTTTGCCGACGATGACGTTGTCCATGTAGACGGCCGGGTTGACCCCGGGGCCGATATCGAGATCATCGAGACCGAGCTGATCTTGGCCGACATGCAGACCCTGGAGCGGGCGCTGCCGCGGCTGGAGAAAGAGGCGCGGACTCATAAGGACCGCAGGCCCGCGTTCGACGCGGCGTGTGCGGCCCAGCAGGTCCTTGACGGCGGCAAGACGCTCTTCTCCGGAGCCGCCTCTTCGGCGGGATCGGGTTCGGCCGGGGTGGACATGTCGTTGCTGCGGGAGCTGAACCTGATGACCTCCAAGCCATTTCTCTATGTGTTCAACGCCGACGAGTCCGTGCTCACCGACCCGGCACGGCTCGCCGAACTGCGCGAGATGGTCGCGCCGGCCGCTGCGGTCTTTCTGGACGCCAAGATCGAAGCAGAACTCCAGGAGCTCGATGAGGAATCGGCCGCAGAGCTGCTCGAGTCGATCGGTCAGCCCGAGCGTGGCCTGGATGCGTTGGCGCGGGCAGGGTTTCACACCCTGAAGTTGCAGACCTACCTGACCGCGGGTCCGAAAGAAGCCCGCGCTTGGACGATCCACCAGGGCGATACCGCGCCGAAGGCGGCCGGCGTCATCCATTCAGACTTCGAGAAAGGCTTCATCAAGGCCGAGATCGTGTCCTACGACGACCTCCTGGCTGCCGGATCCATATCCGCGGCGAAGGCCGCCGGCAAGGTGCGGATGGAGGGCAAGGACTACGTGATGGCCGACGGCGACGTGGTGGAGTTCCGGTTCAATGTCTAGGTCGGCGATGGGTTGGATTGTCTGCCATGGGGATCGAGTGCCGATCCGCAATTCGTTGGCGAGGGGACCGGGAGGAGTCTGACGTGCCCGACGTCGTGCCCGACCACGCTCGGCGGGAGTATCGCGTGCTGCTCTGGTGCGCGCGCGGTGCGGTGGGCGGGGTGCTGGGACTCGCCACGCTGAACTGGCTGGGCTGGGCGACCGGTGAGGCCGGCTTCACCCGAATCTTCGCGTCGTGGCCCTACATGCCGCCGTGGTCTGCACTCATCCATGCCGTGTTGGCAGTGGCGATCCTGGCCCAGTTGGGGCGCCCCGGACCCGCGCTGGTGTGGACGGGACGTGGGCTGGCAGCGGGGGGCGGATTCTTTGCCGCAGTGTTCCTGGCGGAGTATGCGGTAGGTGGGTCCTTCGGGCTGGATCGGGTCTTCTTCTCCGACGGGGTGACGGCGGCTGGGGCGACCTGGCCCGGTCGCCCCAGCGTGTGGACGGCGTTGTCGGCGATGCTGCTGGCGATCGCTGTTTTTCTGACCCGATTCGATCGCCGGCGGGCCGGCGTCGTCTGGCAGGTATGTGTGGCGGGTGCGGTGGTACTGCCCACGGTGACCGCGTCGACCTACCTGTTCGAGGCCATTCTGCTGATGGATCCCACGCGTTCGGCCGGACAGGCGGTCGGGTCGGTGGTGAGCCTGCTGCTGATCGCGGCCGCGGTGCTGGCTGCCCGGCCGGACCGTGACCCGCTGGCTTGGCTGCTGGCTCGTCCCGACCGGTGGACACTGATCCGGTTGATCGCGATCCTGGCCGGGTTCCCGATCATGGTCGGTTTGTCGCGATTGGTGTTCATCGAAGCCGGCCTGCGCGGGGATGCGCTTTGGGTGCTGGCCATCATGGTGGGCTCCGTCCTCATCGGGGTATGTGTGTTCTTTGTCAGCCAGCGCGAGCAGCGGCTGCTGATCGAGAAGGAAGCCCTCAGCAAGGCGCGCGCTGAGGCCGAGGCGCGGTATCGCCTGGTGCTGGAAGCCGCCCCGGACGCCTTGATCATCGTTGGGGCCGACGGACGTATCACGATGGCCAACGCCCAGGCCGACGAGCTGTTCGGGTACCGGCGCCAGAAACTGGTCGGTAGCTCGGTCGAAGACCTTCTTCCGGAACGGTTCCGGGGCAAGCACATTCGACACCGCGGGGATTTCTTCGCGCACCCGACGGTGCGCCCGATGGGTGTCGGCTTGGACTTGTGGGGGTTGCGCCGGGACGGAACGGAGTTCCCCGTCGCGATCAGACTGAGCCCACTTCACACCGGAGGGAAACTGCGGGTGTTGGCCGCGATCCGCGACATCACCGAGAGCCGCGAGCATGAGCGGCAGTTACGCCGACAGCACGAAGAGTTGGTCGAAGCGCACCAGCAGTTGGAGCGATATGCCCGCTTCGACCCGCTCACCGGGCTGGTCAACCGTGCCGAAGCGTTGGCTCGCCTGGAGAACGCCCTGACGGGCTCCCGAAGCCCGGGGACAGACTTCGGGGTGCTGTTCTGCGACGTCGACCGCTTCAAGACGATCAACGACACCTACGGACACGCCGTCGGCGACACGGTGCTTCGAACCGTGGCCGAGCGCATCTGCCAATGCGTGCGCCACGGGGACACCGTGGGCCGTACCGGTGGTGACGAGATGCTGGTCCTGTTGCCCGGTCTGCACAACCTCGAGGAAGCCGCCCGGATCGCGGAGAAGATCCGGGCCCGGGCGGCCGAACCGATTTACCACGACGGCAGAGCTTTCGACGTGAGCCTGAGCATCGGAGCCACTCTGGCCATCCCGGGCGAATCCGTGGTGGATACCACGGCGCGGGCCGACTCGGCCATGTACGAGGCCAAGCGCCGGGGTGGCGATTCCACCAGCTGCCTCTGAGGTGGGGGTCAGCGTATTCGATGCGCTGCTCGAGGCCGGCGACCTAAGATGGGGTATGACCAGGCTGGGCCTCGTCCTCACGGTGGCCGTCACCACGGCGTGCGCCGGAGGGTGGTTGGCGAATCCCGCTCACGCGGGGCCACCGCCGCCCTGTTCCTTCACGCTCTCTCCGCCCCATGTCGTGCAGATCGCCGGCGTCGACATTGTCACGGCCACGGTGGCACCCGACGGGTGTGGCCCGCCGGCCACTCCGGCCAGGAGTGTGGCCTGCCTGCAGATGCAGGCGGGTGATCGGGTCACTCGCTGTTACCCGAGTGACAGCTCGGGTAGCGCGCGGATTTACTTCGAGCCCTACGTCGCCGGCGCCACCTATATCGCGACGGGGCGGGGCTGCGGCGCCTGGATCGGGCAGCTGGCGGCACCGGATTGCCTACAGCTCGGGCCCTATTCAGCGACGCTGTAGCGCCCGATGAGCAGCACCGCTCAGCCTGCCCGGTACTCCACAATCGGGTCGCGGCTCAGCAGGTCCTCGCCGGTGATCACCACCAACTCGGTGGCCGACAGCCGATAGGTGGTTCCGCCGTTGCGGGCCTCGAATCCTGCCGGGATCGGCCGCACATCGTCCAACCGCAGGAATGCCCCGTCGCTCAACCGGGTTCCGGTGTACTCATGGGTTCCGTCGGCTTTGCGGCAGACGACCATCGCTGATCGTGCGGTGCGTGCGATCGCGACCGCGTGCTGCGCCGGATCACAGCGAGCGGTGCTGTCGACGAAACCGTGATCGTCCATCGGCAGGATGGCGGGCTTGGGCTGCGGAGCCACAGGTGTGGGACTGAGTGCCGCAGCCGGGGTCGGCACCGGCGCGGCGACCGACCGGGACACGGTATTGGGTTGGGCGGCAACGGATTGCATCTGCGCGGGTTCATCATCGGCGGAACGCAACATTGCGAAGACGACGCCGAGCGTCGCGATTGCGGCCAACACGATGGAGATGGCCGGCGCCTTCGCCCTGAACTGGCCGGGGGCCCTAACGCCGTGCCCGGGCCCGGTCGCTGTCGGCATTCCTGCGCTCCTTCGTTGCGGTGCCGAATGAGTCTGCTGGTGACAGCAAACCACCTGTACCGGGAGCGTCGCGCATGTTGGTCGGCGTTTCGCCGCTGAGCCGGACCGCACCCCTGGCTACGGGTGGACCGATATTTCCTTGCCGAGCCGATACCCGGCGGTCAACGGTAGCGTGTCTCCACTCCAGAACGATCCCGGGTCAAACCAATTGGCGTCTTTCTCGGTCTTCAGCAGGCCCATTTCCTCGTAGGTGATGGCGACTGTCTCAGCGCAGTACGCCGTCTCCAGTCCGGCATTGACCTTCTCCGACTTCCGGCGTTCGACGGATTGGCGAACCTTTCCGTGCACGAGGGGGATTCCACGGGTGAAGTCCGCGACGTTGGGCATCCGGCCACGCATCCAGCGGCCCGTCAACCGCGCCGTCGTCGGGAATGGGGTGCCGTCCATCCGGGCGATCACCCGCAGCATCCGGTCCTCCTGTTCGCGGCCGGCGTACGGCGTGAGCTGGCGCAGCCAGCAGCGTTGGTCGTAGGTCTCCACCCAACGCTGTACCGCCTGACGCAGATCGTTGAGCTGCACCCCACGATGATTGGTGCCGGTCCACATGTCCACCAGCTTGTCGCCGAGCTCGGCGTGCCAGATCAGCGGTGGCAGATCGTCGATCGCAACCGTCATCCCGACATGGTTCACCGGGCTGTTGGTCATCGACTGGATAGCTCGATCGGGGCGGGAGTGACCCCGGAACAACCAGATGTCCCCCGTGCGGGTCTCCTCCAACGCGCGCTCCAGCGACACCGTGCTTGGATTCATCCCCGCAGCTTAGGCAGACTGAGCTCATGCGTGGAATCTGGAAGTGGGTCGGGCTTGCCGGTGTTGCCGGTGTCGTTGCGGGAGGGGTGCTGGTCGCCCGCGATCAACGTCGTCGTAATTCGTACACCCCGGACGACATCCGCGCCCGCCTGCATCAACGACTGGCCGACGCCGAATCCGCCTAGAGGTCGACCGCGATCTGCACGCCGGTCACCGGTCAGGTATCGGCTGCCGGTCCGGCGACGCCACCGGTGGGCACCGGGCTGATCATCGCAAGACGAACTGCACGACCACGTCGGAGAACGCGTCATTGTCGTCGCCGGCGGCAGTGTGCCCCGCTCCTGACAACTCGGCGAACTCCGCGGAGGGAACCTTGGCCAGGAAATCCTGGACGGCTTCCTCGCTGACGACGTCGGAGAGCTGCCCGCGAATCAGCAAGATCGGGATGGACAGCTCCATCGCTGCCTGCTCGAGCAGGTCGACCCGCACGAAGGGATCCTCTTCCGGCTTGGTCAGAAACGCCGGATCCCAATGCCAATACCAGCGCCCGTGACGGTGTCGCAGGTTCTTCTTCAACCCCTCCGGGCTGCGCGGCCTGGCCCGGTGCGGCAGGTAGGCCGCCACCGCCTCGGCGGCGTCCTCAATGGAGTCGAACCCGTGTACATGGCTGAACATGAAGTCCCGGATTCGTGCGCTACCGTCCTTCTCGTACCGTGGAACGACGTCTACCAGGATCAGCCGCCGGACGCTGTCGGGGCCGGCTTCGCGCGCCGCGAGTATCCCGGTCAGCCCGCCCATGCTGGCGCCGATGAGAACCACCGGCCGACCGATTTGCTCGATCACTTCGAGGGTGTCGGCGCACAACGCCTCCACCGTGTACCTCGCGTCCGGTGCGCGGTCACTGTCTCCATGGCCCCGGCTGTCGAGAGCGACCACGTGCAGACCCTGGGAGGCCAGGATCTGCCCAGTCTTCTTCCAGGAGAAGCGGTTTTGGCCGCCGCCGTGCAACATCAGGACGGCGGGCCGGGAACTGTCGACTTCCGTGCCGGACTGCGCAGTCGCGTCCGGTTTGTTCCATTCGTCGGCGATCAGGGTCAGGCCGGCAGCGCCCCGAAATTTCGCGGTTGTCGGCTCGCCGGGGGTTTTGCGCACGGACGTCCTCTCGCCGGTCCCGGAGCGTCACGTTACCGAGCGGCTGCTCATCGGACTCCCCGGGGGCCGACGCGCGGAAACTTCGCCGGCCGACGCGCGGAAACTTCGCGGGCGACGCGCGGAACATGGTCCCGGATTTCCGCGCCAATATTTGGTGATATACCGTTCGTCAGCGCCCAGTGATGTGTAACGTCTCCCGAAGCCTGATTGGCTCGGGCTTCGTTGGGGGGGCAGCGGTCATGGTGGTGATGTGCGCACAAGGGAGGATCCAGTAGATGGTTGCTTCCAGTGCTGTCGCCAAGCCCGTCCGCGCTGTGGGTGGTTTCTTCTCCATGGCGCTCGACACCCTGGTCGCGCTGTTCACCCCGCCGTTTGCCGGACGCGAGTTCATCACGCAGTCCTGGTTTGTCGCGCGCGTATCAATCGTGCCGACGCTCATGCTGACCATTCCGTACACGGTGTTGCTGACCTTCACGTTCAACATCCTGTTGAAGGAGTTCGGGGCGGCGGACTTCTCGGGGACCGGTGCGGCACTGGGAACCGTGCGGCAGATCGGTCCGATCGTGACGGTGCTGGTGGTCGCTGGTGCGGGGGCGACTGCCATGTGCGCCGACCTGGGTGCCCGAACCATTCGCGAGGAACTGGACGCGCTGCGCGTGATGGGCATCGATCCCATTCGGGCTCTTGTCGTTCCGCGGGTGTTGGCGGCGATGCTGGTGTCGTTGGCTCTGTCGGCAACGGTGATCCTGGTCGGCCTGGCCGGCGCGTACTTCTTCACCGTGTACGTCCAGAACGTGTCGCCGGGGGCTTTCGCGTCGGGTTTGACGCTGATCATCGGCTCCATCGACGTCATCATCGCGCTGATAAAGGCTGCGCTCTTCGGGCTGTCGGCCGGTCTGATCGCTTGTTATAAGGGCATCTCGGTAGGCGGAGGCCCCGCTGGAGTCGGCATCGCCGTCAACGAAACGGTGGTGTTCACGTTCATGGCGCTGTTCGCGATCAACATCGTCGCCACGGCCGTCGCGGTGAAGGTGACCCTGTGACAGTCTCCCGGCCGCACTCCCAGTTCCCCTGGCTCAGGGCCCGGTATCAGGCGATCGCCGGCCCGTGGAATTCCATCGGCGTCCAGACAAAGTTCTACGGAACCGCGCTGCGGTCAATTTACCTTGCTGTCGGGCACTATCGGGTCGAACTCTTCCGCCTCATCGCCCAGATGGGCTTGGGTGCGGGGGCGTTGATGGTCATCGGCGGCACCGTCGCCATCGTCGGATTCCTCACCGTGACCACCGGGGCATTGGTTGCGGTGCAGGGCTACACCGACTTTGCCGAGATCGGTGTCGAGGCACTGACCGGTTTCGCATCGGCGTTTTTCAATGTGCGTCTGATCGCGCCGGCCACGACGGCAGTGGCATTGTCGGCAACCATCGGCGCGGGCGCGACCGCACAGCTGGGCGCGATGAAAATCAACGAAGAAATCGACGCGCTCGAGGTGATGGGCATCCGAAGCATCGCCTACCTTGCCTCTACCCGGGTGGTCGCAGGCCTGATCGTGGTCATCCCGCTGTACTGCGTCGGTGTGCTGGCGTCCTTCTGGGCCGCCCGATTCGGCACCACCGTGCTCTACGGCCAGTCGACGGGCGTCTACGACCACTACTTCCGGACGTTCCTGAACCCGGTGGACCTCTTCTGGTCGCTGGGGCAGTGCGTGGCGCTTGCGATCGTGATCATGCTGGTGCACACCTACTACGGCTATACCGCCGGGGGCGGCCCCGCCGGTGTTGGCGAGGCCGTCGGGCGCGCGGTGCGTACCTCCTTGATCCTGTCAGCGTTCGTGCTCGTGATGATCTCGCTCGCGGTGTACGGACAGTCCGGCAACTTCAATTTGGCGGGTTGAGGTATGGACGACGAAGGTCTGCATCCTGGCTGGTGGACGCTCATTCTGGTGACGGTGATAGCCGCACTCGTGTGGCTGACCTTCGCGTTGTTCACCGGATCGCTCAAGTCGACGGTCCCGGTGACCCTGACCTCCGAGCGGGTGGGTCTGGTGATGGAGGACAACGCCAAGGTCAAGCTACGCGGCGTGCAGGTCGGCAAGGTCAGCAACATCGCAGTGACGGGCCAGGAAGAGCCGCTGACCGCGTTGCGTCTCGACATCTACCCCGACCAGCTGAAGTACATTCCCGCCAACGTCGAGGCGCAGATCAATGCCACCACCGTGTTCGGCGCAAAATTCGTCGACCTGGTGTATCCCGACAACCCGACCACGCAACGGCTCGAGGCCGGGCAGGTTCTGCAGTCCCGTAACGTGACGACCGAGGTCAATACGGTGTTCCAGAACCTGGTCGGGGTGCTCGATCAGATCGACGTAGCCAAACTCAACAGCACGCTGACAGCCTTGGGTGACGGCTTGCGCGGTCAGGGCGAGCGGATCGGTCAGGCCACCACCGACGCCAATCAGGTTCTGCTAGCCCTGAATCCACGCAACGAGACCATTCAGGACGACCTGCAGGCGCTCACCGCGTTCAATGAGACGTACAGCGCCGCAGCGCAGAACATCCTCTCGACGCTGAATGCGGCGAGCACGACCAGCGTCACCGTGGTCAACCAGTCCCGGGACCTGGATTCGTTGCTGTTGTCCACCATCGGGCTGTCCAACAGCGGTATCAACTTGCTGGCGCCCAACCAGGCCAATTTGATCAAGGCCATCAACGTGCTGGAGCCGACGACGAACGTGCTCCACAAGTACAGCCCCGCGTTCACCTGCCTGCTGACGGGCTCCAAGACCCTGCTCGACGAGGGCGGGTACGACGGGCCCGGTGGTAACGGCCGCACGCTGGTGCTCGACACCGCGTTGGCGTGGGGCGACGATCCGTACCACTATCCGACGCATCTTCCGATCGTCGGGGCCAAGGGCGGCCCCGGCGGTAAGCCCGGCTGCGGCTCGCTGCCCGACGTCGCGGAGAACTGGCCGGTGCGCCAGCTGGTCACCAACACCGGCTTCGGCACCGGTATCGATTACCGCCCCAACCCGGGCATCGCGTTCCCGATGTACGCCAACTACTTCCCGACCACCCGCGGCTACCCGGAACCGCCGAGCGTCCGCAACCTGTTCGGTGGGCCCGCAATCGGACCGATGCAGCGCGGCGGGCCGCCGTGGCCGCCGGCGCCGGCCTATGGGGCAAAGCTGTACGCCCCGGACGGCACTCCGCTGTGGCCGGGTCTGCCCCCGGCGCCCCCGCCGGGTGCGCCGCGCGACCCTGGGCCGACGCCAGGTAGTGAGCCGTTCGTGGTTCCGAACCCTGCGACGATGCAGCCGACGGCGGTTCCCTGGCCGTTTGTCCCACCCGCGGTTCCGGCCGTGCCAGGAGCGCCAGTGGCCGGGCCGCCCATCCCCCTCAACCCCGCCTATTACCCCTGACTCGAACAGACCAATGACCATGAGAGGTAACCGATGAATATCCGGGCAGACGCAACGCGTCTCGCGGTGTTCCTGGCCGTGTGCCTGCTTGGCGTGTTCGGTCTGTTCGCGGTGTTCGGCCAGATGCGTTTCGGCGAGAAGGACCATGACTACCACGCCGCGTTCACCAACGTGACCGGGCTGGAGGCCAACGACTTCGTCCGGATCGCCGGTGTCGAGGTCGGCAAGGTCAAGACTGTCGAGATCCAGCCTGACACCACCGCCCTGGTCGAGTTCAGCGCTGACGATTCGGTGGTGCTCACCGAGGGCAGCAGGGCCGTCATTCGCTACGACGACCTGATTGGCGGCCGGTATCTGGCTCTGGAAGAGGGCGCGGGCGGGACACAGAAACTCAACCCGGGCGACACGATTCCGCTGGCCCGCACCTCGCCCGCCCTCGATCTCGACGACCTGATCGGTGGCTTCCGGCCACTGTTCCAGGCATTGAATCCCGAGCAGGTGAACGCGCTATCCGGGCAGCTCATCAGCGCGTTGCAGGGCCAGGGCGGCACCGTCAACTCGTTCCTGGCCCAGACGGCGGCGCTGACGAGCACGCTGGCCGACCGCGACCAGTTGATCGGCTCCGTCATCGTCAGCTTGAACACCGTGCTCGGATCGCTCGGGGACCAGAGCGACCAGTTCGCCACAGCCGTCGATGCGCTCTCGGAGCTGGTGGAGGGCCTGGAGGCGCGCGGCGAGGAGATCAGCAGCGGATTGGCCTACACCAACGCCGCAGCGGGCACTATCACCGACCTTCTGGTCGAGGCCCGTCCGCCACTGAAGAAGGTGGTCGCCGAGACCGACCGGACGGCCGCGATCGTGGTGGCCGACCACGAGTATTTCGACAACCTCCTCAACACCCTGCCCGACGCCTACCAGGCCCTGGCCCGGCAAGGCATTTACGGCGACTTCTTCAGCTTCTATCTGTGTGACCTCGTCTTGAAGATGAACGGAAAGGGTGGACAACCCGTGTACATCAAGGTGGCCGGTCAAGCCACCGGGAGGTGTGCCCCGCGATGAAGCCTTTCAGCGACCGCAATCAGTTCGTCATCGGCGCCGTCGGCATCGGTGTCACCGCAGCCCTCGTGCTGGGATCGGTGAATTACGAGAAACTGCCGTTCTTCGAAACCGGACGTGAATACTCCGCGTACTTCGCCGAGGCCGGCGGGTTGCACACCGATGCAGCGGTGCAGGTTTCGGGTTTCAAGGTCGGCCAGGTGAGGTCGATCGAACTGGACGGACCCCAAGTCCTGGTCAAGTTCACCGTGGACAAGGGAATCCGGCTCGGTGACCGCACCGAAGCCGCGATCAAGACGAAAGGGCTGCTGGGAAACAAGATCCTGGAGGTCACCGCTCGGGGGGAAGGCCAGCAGGACGCGACCATCCCGATGGATCGCACGCGGTCGCCCTATCAGCTCCCCGACGCCCTGGGTGATCTGGCGACCACGATCAGCGGCCTGAACACCGATCAGCTGTCCGACTCGCTGCGGGTGCTCTCCGCGACGTTCGCCGACACACCGCCACAGCTGAAGATCGCGGTCGAGGGTGTGGCGCGATTCTCCGACACCCTCGCCAAGCGCGATGCAGAGCTGCGCGCCCTGCTCGGTAACGCGAACAAGGCGACCACCGTGCTCGCCGAACGCAGCGGAGAGGTGGTCAGCCTCGTCTCCAACACCGCCGCCCTGCTGGCAGAACTCCAGCAGCAAAGCGCGGCGGTGGATCAGATCTCGGGCAACATCTCCGCGCTCAGCCGGCAATTGCAAGGTTTCATCGGCGAGAACCGCGAGACCATGAAACCCGCGTTGGAAAAGCTCAACGGTGTGTTGACGATCCTGGACAACCGCAAGGAACGGCTGCAGAAGTCGCTGAACCTGCTGAACCAATACAACATGTCGCTGGGCGAGTCGGTCTCGTCGGGGCCGTTCTTCAAGAACTACGTGGCCAACCTGCTGCCCGGACAGTTCATCCAGCCGTTCATCGACGTGGCCTTCTCCGATCTCGGCCTCGACCCGAACGTACTGTTGCCGTCGGAGCGCACCGATCCGCCGGTGGGCCAGCCGGGAACACCTGCTATGCCGGTGCCGTATCCGAGGACCGGGCAGGGTGGCGAGCCCCATATGACGATCCCGGACGCCATCACCGGCAATCCCGGTGATCCCGGGTGCGGCCCGCCCGGCCTGCCGCTGCCCGGCCCGACAGGCTGCTATCCCTACCGCGAACCGCTTCCGGCGCCGCCGCCCGGTAGCGCGCCGCCTGGCCCGCCCGCGCCGGCTCCCGCCGGGCTGGAGTCCATAGCCGTGCCCACCCCGAAACCGGTCTATGTTCCCGCCCCGGGTGAAACGCCATCGCTCGTCACGGTGGAGGGAACCCCATGAAGAACCCCCGGAATCTGGTAGCGGCGGCGCTGGCCGTGCTGTTGGTCGTCGGTATCGCCGTGCTGATGCGCACCACCGATAAGGTCAACCGCATCAATGTGGTGGCCTACTTCGACAACAGCAACGGCATCTACGTCGGTGACGACGTCCGAATCCTCGGGGTGCCGGTGGGTGGTATCGAGTCGATCGAGCCCCAACCCGAACGTGTGAAGATCTCGTTCTGGTACGACAGCCGTTACGACGTGCCGGCCGATGCGAAAGCCGCGATCCTGTCGCCGGCTCTGGTGACCTCGCGGGCAATCCAGCTTACGCCCCCGTATACCGGCGGGCCGGTGATGACCGACAACACGGTGATCCCCGAGGACCGCACGGCGGTACCCGTCGAGTGGGACGACGTGCGGCAGCAATTGCAGACACTCAGCGAGACGCTGCAGCCGACCGAGCCCGGCGGGGTGAGTCCGCTGGGGTCGGTGATCAACACCACCGCCGACAATCTGCGGGGCCAGGGGGCCAACATCCGCGAGACGGTCATCAAGCTGTCCCAGGCCGTTTCGGCGCTGGGCGACAAGAGCACCGACGTCTTCTCCACGGTGAAGAACCTGGCGATCCTGGTGTCGGCGTTGCAGGACAGCACGAACCTGATGCGGCAGCTGAACCAGAACCTGGCCTCGGTCACCGGACTGCTGGCTGACGATCCGGGCGAAGTGGCCAGTGCCGTCAGGGATCTCAACGCGGTTGTCGGCGAGGTGGAATCCTTCGTCGCCGAGAACCGTGACACTTTGGGCACCACCTCGGAGAAGCTGGCGGGTGTCACCACAGCGCTCAACGAGAGCTTGGACGATATCGAGCAGTTCCTGCATCTCGCCCCCAACGCGCTGCAGAACTACAACAACATCTATCAGCCGGCGCAGGGTGCGGTGAGCGCCATCCTGGCGGTCAACAACTTCGCCAACCCGATTCAGTTCCTCTGCGGCGCCGTGCAGGCGGCGTCCCGGCTGGGGGCCGAAGAGTCGGCCAAACTGTGCGTGCAGTACCTGGCGCCGATCATGAAGAACCGGCAGTACAATTTCCCGCCGCTGGCTCTCAACCAACTCATCGGTGCCACCACCCGGCCGAACGAGCTCACCTACAGCGAGGACTGGTTGCGGCCCGACTACGTTCCGCCCGGTGGTCCGCCGGCCGCGGCGCCGCCTCCGCCGGCTGCGGCGCCGCCTCCGCCGTCCGTCCCGCTGCCTCCTCCTCCGCCTGGCGCGGTGGCGGTCTATCCTCCGCCGCTGCCCGCTGAGTCGGTGTCGAAGACGACACCCAATGACGAGCTTCTTGGCATGATGATGCCGGCGGGAGCGGGCTCATGACGCGGGCTGTGCGGGTGCGGGCGGCTGTCGTCGTCACGCTGCTCGCGCTCGCCCTGGTTTCGTCCGGATGTGGCTGGCGCGGGTTGAACTCGATTTCGTTGCCGGGCGTCGAGGGTGTCGGCCCGGGATCGTTCACCATCCAGGCGCAGATGCCTGACGTGGACAACGTCGAACAGAACTCCCGGGTCCGGGTGGGCGACGTCAACGTCGGTACCGTGACCAAGGTCGAACGTCAGGGCTGGAACGCCTTGGTGACGATGACGCTCGACGGCAACGTTGTGTTGCCCGCCAACGCGACTGCCAAGGTGGGCCAGACCAGCCTTCTCGGTTCGCAGCACATCGAACTGTCGCCGCCGGCGGACCAACCCGCCGAGGGCCGTCTCAAAGAGGGTGCGTTGATCCCGCTCGCGTCGGCGGGTGCGTTCCCGACCACCGAGCAGGCGCTCTCCGCGGTCGCGCTGCTCCTCAATGGCGGGGGTCTGGGCAATGTCCAGGACGTCACCGCGGCGCTGAGTATCGCGTTCACGGGTCGTGAAGATGATCTGCGCAGCTTGATCGACCAACTCGACATCGCGGTCGGGCATCTCGACGACCAGACCGACGACATCATCGCCACGGCCGAGAGTCTGGACAGTCTGGTAGGACAGATTGCCGACCAGAAGCCGGTGGTGGATAGGGCATTGGAGACGATCCCCGACGCGCTGTCGGTACTGCGCGACCAACGCGACACGCTGTCCGAGGCACTTGTGCAGCTCGGCAGGTTCAGTGCCGTGACGGCGGATTCGGTCAGCCAGACCAGGGAAGCGCTCGTCCAGGAACTCAGGGACCTTGGCCCGGTGTTGCAGTCGCTGGCCGATGCCGGTCCGGCGCTCACGCGGTCGTTGAGCTTTTTGCCGACGTTCCCCTTCCCGAAGGAGACGCTGACCAACTGGCTGCGCGGCGACTACGCCAACCTGTCGCTGGTTGTCGACCTGACGCTGAGCCGTCTCGACCAGGCCTTCTTCACCGGCACGCGGTGGGAGTGCGATCTGACCTGGCTGGAACTGCAGTGGGGTCGGACGATTGGCCAGACGCCCAGCCCCTGTAACGCGCCCAATTCGCCGTCGGTGGCGTGGAAATCGCCGGGGACCACACAGGGGAACCCGTTGCTTGCGCCGTACCGCTGGGATCAGGGGCGTTGATATGCGTGTAACCAGACAGATGCTGATCCAGCTGGCCATCTTCTCGGTGGTCGCCTTCACTGCTATCGCGATCATGGTGTTCGGCTACATGCGCGTGCCGGCGATGCTGGGCATAGGTCAGTACAAGGTGACCCTCGAGCTGCCCGAAACCGGCGGTCTCTATGAGCGGAGCAACGTCACCTACCGGGGATCGCACGTCGGGCTGGTGGAAAGCGTCCACCTCACCGATTCCGGTGTTGCGGCGGAACTGTCGCTCGATTCGGGTGTGAAGATCCCGGCCGATCTGGTGGCTCAGGTGGGCAGTCGGTCAGCGGTCGGCGAACTGTTCGTCACGCTGCTGCCGAACACTGCTGACGGTCCCTACCTGAGCGATGGTGACGTCATACCCGTGGATGACGCGCGGGTGCCAACCAACGTGAACAAAGTCCTGGAACTCACCAACCGTGGCCTGGAGGTCATTCCTCGGGACAACCTCAAGACGGTCATCGACGAGGCCTACGTCGCAGTCGGCGGCCTTGGCCCCGAGTTGCGCCGCTTGGTCTCCGGTTCGTCGACGTTGGCCATCGACGCCCGAGAGAACCTGGATTCCCTGATCACGGTGATCGATGACTCCAAGCCAATTTTGGATTCGCAGATCGACACCGCGCCCGCGATCAGGGCGTGGGCAGGGAACCTGGCGAGCATCACCGGTCAGCTGCAGAGCGAAGACGGGTCGGTGTCGGGCATCCTCAGTAGGGGTCCCGGTGCGGCCGAGGAGGTGCGGGCGCTGTTCGACGATCTCCAGCCCACTCTGCCCATAGTGCTGGCCAACCTGGTCAGCGTCGGTGAGGTCGCCGTCACCTACCAGCCGAACCTCGAACAGCTGCTGGTGCTACTCCCGCAAGGCACCGCGGTGACGCAGGCTGTCGGGGTCGCGAAAAAGGGCACCAAGCAGGACTACATGGGTGACTACCTCACCTTCAACCTGAACCTGAACGTGCCGCCGCCGTGTACGACCGGCTTTTTGCCGGCGCAGCAGCAGCGGTCGGCGACCTTCGAGGACTATCCCCCCCGGCCGGACGGCGATCTGTACTGCCGTGTTCCGCAGGATTCGGCGTTCAACGTGCGCGGCGCACGCAACACCCCCTGTGTGACCAGGCCCGGCAAACGCGCGCCGACGGCAAAAATGTGCGAGAGCGATGAGAACTACGTGCCGTTGAACGAGGGATACAACTGGAAGGGCGACCCGAACTCGACGTTGTCCGGACAGGACGTCCCTCATGTGCGGCCGGGCACGCCACCTGCGGAAGCGGATCCGGCGCCGGCACCGGCACCGCCCCCGATGGCGGCCGCCGAGTATGACCCGGCGAGCGGCACGTACGTTGGACCGGACGGACGTGTGTACACACAGTCCAATCTGGCCCAGAGTGCCGCAGAGGAGCAAACATGGCAGACGATGCTGCTGCCCCCGACGGGGAATTGACAGAGTCGACGTCGGAACAGATCCCGAAAGACGAGGAGGCGCAATCGGCCGCCGTCGAACCGGAGTCTGGTGCCGTCGTATCGACCGATACCGATGACGAGACGGCGGATGCCGACACGGTCGGGCCGGACGCCGACGGCAATGTCGAGGCGGGTGTCGAGGACGGGGACGTCGAGGACGAGGACGTCGAGGACGATCAGGCGCCCGCACCTGCTCGCGCTCCGATGTCGCACGTCAAGGTTGCGCTCATCGCTGGCCTGGCCGGCGTGGTCGCCCTGACGGGTTTGACCGGTTGGTTGGGGTTTCGCGCCTATGAATCGAATCAGGCCGAGGCGGAGCGGAACCTCTTCCTGCAGGTGGGGCGGCAAGGTGCGCTGAATCTGACCACGATCGGCTACGAGAACGCCGAGGAGGATGTGCAGCGCATTCTCGATTCGGCAACGGGTACCTTTTACGACGACTTCCAGGAGCGGGCGCAGCCGTTCGTGGAAGTTGTCAAGCAGGCTCAGTCGACGTCGGTCGGGACCATCTCCGAGGCCGGTTTGGAGTCGGTGGGCGACAACGTGGCTCAGGTGCTGGTTGCAGTCGAGGTCAAGACGTCGAACGCCGGTGCGCCCGAACAGGAACCACGGGCGTGGCGGATGCGGATCTCCGTGGAGAAGCACGGTGACGAAACCAAAGTGTCCAATGTGGAGTTCGTGCCGTGAGCAAAGACGACAAGACAGACAAGGCAGACCCTGGGGACGACCCGGCTGTGGGTGCCGAGACCCACGTCGACGAGGCCACCGAAGACCAGAAAGCCGGAGAGTCGGGCGGGGTCACGGACACTGAGCAGGCGGGGGAGTCCGGCGACACCGGAGCTGTCCGCGAGGCTGAGTCCGACGGGGCTGACGAGGCTGACACCGATACGGCCGAGAAATCCGACGCCGATGGGGCTGATGAGGCGCAGGCCAAGCCTGCCAAGTCGAAACGTCGCATCGATTGGGCGCGTGTCACCGCATTCGGTCTGCTGCCGGCGTTGGCGCTGGTGCTCGCCCTGGGCGCGGGGTATCTCAAGTGGCTGGACAACTCCCATCGCGACGGTGAGATCGAAGACCCGCCGAAGCCGCCCTATTCTCTGGCTGAGGAATCCGTCCAGACCGCCAAGAACACCACGATCGCCATTCTGTCGTACCAGCCCGACACGGTCGAACAGCAACTCGTGGCAGCGCGCGATCTGCTGACCGGGGAGTTCCGCGAGAACTATATCGCTCTGACGAACGACGTCGTCATCCCCGGGGCCCAGGAGAAGCAGATCGCCGCAGTCGCCTCGGTTCCCGCCGCGGCCTCGGTGTCGGCCACCCCGACCCAGGCTGTGGTGCTGGTGTTCGTCAACCAGACGGTGAGCGTGGGCCAGGACCCCCCAACCGACACCGCGTCGAGCGTCCGGGTGACACTGGACAAGGTCGGTGACCGCTGGCTGATCTCCGAGTTCGACCCGGTGTAACCATAGATCAGAGCTTGTGCCGCCCCCGGGTGGCCGGGTGCCCACCAGACGTGCGACGCAGCCTAACGTGGTCGTTGTGACGGAGCGGCGACTCGCCGCGGTCGACGCGCAGACCTTCTGGATGTCGGCCGCGATCCCCAACGACCAGTTCCTGCTGTACGCATTCGAGGAAGGTTCGGCCGCCCTCGATCGCGCGCTGCGTGAAATCCAGGACAGGGCCCGGGTCTGTGCCGAGTTGAGCCTGCGCATCGTCGACGACCGCTTCTGGGCCTACCCGCGCTGGGCCCGCTGCGGGGTCGGTCCGGAGCAATTCGCGGTGCACGAACCGGCCGAAGGGACGTGGGCCGGCTGCCTGGCCGCGGTGGCGGCGCTGGCGCAGAATCAGCTCGATCCGCGGGCGATGACCTGGCGGCTGCATGTGTTTCCCACCCTCGAAGGCGTGCCCGGGGCACGGCGCCGCGGAACGGTGGCCGTGCTACAGATTTGTCATGCGCTGGCCGACGGAGCCCGCTCCTCGGCCCTGGCGGGCTACCTGTTCGGCCGTGCGGGCACGGTACCGGGCTTGGTGCCGCAGCGGCAAACCGCGGGCCGATTTGCGCTGCGTGCGTTCTCGGCGGGACGTGCACACCGCACGTTGGTTCGCGAGACAGCCAGCGGGCTGATTCCCGATGCGGCGGTGTCGCGTCCGGTGCTTCGCACCAACGCGCGACCCTCGGGGCCTCGCCATTGCCGGACGGTGATCTGTGACCGTGGGCGTCTGCCGGGCCCGACGATCACCGTGGGGGTGCTGGCGAGGGTGTCGACGGCGCTATCCGGACACGTGCGCGAACTCGGCGACGACCCTTCCCAGCTGGGTGCCGAGGTTCCGATGTCCAAGTCCGGTCCGCGTCTGGCGAACAATCACTTCGGCAACATCGGCGTGAGCCTTCACCCGGATGTGGAGATCGAGAGCAGGGCCCACCGGATTGCCGGTGATCTGCGCCAACGGCGGCGGCGGGCCAACCACCCGGCGATGCGCGCACAGGACGAGGCTTTCGCGGCGATTCCCGCTCCGCTACTGCGCTGGGGCGTTTCACAATTCGACCCTGACGTCCGTTCGCCCACGGTGACCGGCAATACCGTGGTCTCCAGTGTCAACCGCGGTGCGCGGGACCTGCGGTTCGGCGCCGCCCCCGTGCTGTTCACGGCGGGCTTTCCCAGCCTGTCACCGATGATGGGTTTGACGCACGGCGTGCACGGTATCGGCGACGTGATTGCGGTCAGCGTGCACGCGGCGCAGTCTGCGATCGTTGACTTCGACGCCTACCTGGAGCGGTTGGAACGCGAACTGCGAGGCGAGGTTTGACCGCCGACCCCGGTCACGGCGATGGACTTCGACCGGGTCGCCACCCGCCTCGATCAGCGGTTCGCGGGGTTCGCTCACGTTCGCCACGGTGGCATCGCGGTGCTATACAGGACGTTGATATAACACCGTCATGGGGGTCGCGATGGGCAACCGCTATCTCGAGGGGCCGTTCGCCCCGCTTGCCGAGGAGTTCACGCTCACCGATCTGGAAGTGGCGGGTCGCATCCCGGACTATCTCGACGGTCGATACCTGAGGAACGGGCCAAATCCCATCGGAGAGATCGATCCTGAGCTCTACCACTGGTTTGTCGGCGACGGAATGGTCCACGGCATCCGAATTCGGGGCGGGCGGGCCGAGTGGTACCGCAACCGCTGGGTCCGCGGTCCGCTCGCGGCCAGGGCGCTCGGTGAGCCGGTGCCCCCCGAGCATGCCTCGATATCGCAGATCGGCGCCAACACCAACGTGATCGGTCACGCAGGCAAAACGCTCGCGCTGGTCGAGGGCGGCGTCGCCAATTACGAACTGACCGACGAACTGGACACCGTCGGCATTTGTGACTTCGACGGGACCCTTGGCGGCGGATACACCGCCCACCCCAAACGCGACCCCGAAACCGGTGAACTGCACGCCGTTTCCTACAGCTTGCTGCGCGGAAACACGGTGCAGTACAGCGTGATCGGTGCCGACGGACGGGCCCGGCGCACCGTCGACATCGAGGTCAGCGGCAGCCCGATGATGCACGACTTCTCCCTGACCGAACGCTACGTGGTGTTCTACGACCTGCCGGTCACCTTCGACGCCCAGCAGGCAGCCACCATGACCGTGCCGCGTGGTCTGCGTCTGCCGGCTCAGTTGTTGTTGTCCGCGTTGATCGGCCGTGTGCGCATCCCTGATCCCATTGCCGCGCGCATACCGGTGGGCGGTCCGGTGGATCGTCGATTCCCGTACTCGTGGAACGCGGACTATCCCGCGCGGGTGGGCATCATGCCGCGGGAGGGGAATAATGCCGACGTGCGATGGTTCGACGTCGCACCGTGCTACGTGTTCCATCCGATGAACGCCTACGATTCGGACTCGCCGGCCGGAGACACGATCGTCCTCGATGTCATCAGGCATCCCAAGATGTTCGACACCGATAACCGCGGCCCCAACGAGGGTCCGCCTACGCTGGACCGTTGGACCGTGGATCTCGCCGATGGAAAGGTGCGAGAGTCGCGCATCGATGACCGTGGCCAAGAGTTCCCGCGCATCGACGAACGGTTACTCGGTAAGCGTCATCGGTTCGGCTATGCGGCGTGTGTCGGCGACGGCGCCGATGGCGGGAACACCTTGATCAAGCATGACTTGGTGGGCGGCAACACCGCAACGAGGGCTCTCGGCGCAGAAAAAGTGCTGGGGGAGTTCGTATTCCACCCGTCTTCGGCCGCCGGCGCAGAAGACGATGGCGTGCTGATGGGCTATGTGTACGACCGGCCGACGGATCGCAGCGAGCTGGCGATTCTCGACGCGGGCAGTCTTGAGGATGTGGCTCGCATTCAGCTGCCGCACCGTGTTCCGGCGGGTTTTCACGGCAACTGGGTTCCTGCTGCCTGAGCGCGCCGCGGCTCGGTGAATGTGCCGTCTCATCCGGCAAGGGCGGTGTGTCGCGTATGAAACTGCCCAATCGGCACGTTCTAGTCTGGTGAGCCATGGGGTTTCTCAAGCAAGACGCGCCCGTCGTCGACTATGCGCAGTGGAGCAAGGGGACCCGTGCCGAGCGCATCGTCCCGATGGCACGGCACTGGGCCGAGGTCGGGTTCGGCACGCCCATCGTGTTGCACCTGTTCTATGTCGCGAAGATTCTGCTCTATGTCGTGTTGGCCTGGCTGATAGCTGCGAACACCGACGGGATCGGTGATCAACCGGGTGGCTTCACGAATGTCGCCTCCTGGTACGCCGAGCCGATCGTCTACCAGAAGGTCGTGTTCTTCACCATGCTGTTCGAGGTCATCGGGCTCGGCTGCGGCTTCGGGCCGCTGAACAACAGGTTCTTCCCGCCGATGGGCTCGATCCTGTACTGGCTGCGGCCCGGAACGATCCGGTTGCCACCCTGGCCCGGTCGAGTACCGCTGACCAGTGGCGACTCCCGCACCCCGTTCGACGCGATGCTGTACGGCGCCCTCCTGGTGGTTCTACTGCTGGCGTTGTTCTCGGAGGGCACCGGCCCCATACCCGAACTAGGTACCGAGGTCGGCGTGCTCCCGGTGTGGCAGACCGCGACGATCTTGGTTCTGCTGGTGGCGGCAGGTTTGCGCGACAAGGTGATCTTCCTGGCCGCCAGGGGTGAGGTCTACGGTGCGCTGGCGGTGTGCTTCCTGTTCAGCGGGGCCGACATCATCGTCGCCGCCAAACTCGTCTGCCTGGTCATCTGGTTGGGGGCGGCGACATCGAAGCTCAACAAGCATTTTCCGTTCGTCATCTCCACCATGATGAGCAACAATCCCGTGTTGCGGCCGCGATGGATCAAACGGAAGTTCTTCGAGCGTTTTCCCGACGATCTGCGGCCGGGCCGGGCGTCGCGGTGGCTGGCGCACGTCTCCACCGCGATTGAGATGCTGGTGCCGCTGGTGCTGTTCTTCTCGCACGGCGGCTGGGTCACCGTGACCGCGGCGTTCGTGATGCTGTGCTTCCACTTCGGGATCCTGTCGGCCATTCCCATGGGTGTGCCGCTGGAGTGGAACGTCTTCATGATGTTCAGCGTGTTGGCACTTTTCGTCGGCCATGCCGGTATCGGGCTGGGCGACCTGGAGAGCCCGTGGCCGATCGTGCTGTTCGCCATCGTCGCGGGCACTGTCGTACTGGGAAACCTGTTCCCGCGGAAAGTATCCTTCCTGCCCGGCATGCGCTACTACGCGGGCAACTGGGACACCAGCCTGTGGTGCATCAAGCCATCGGCGGATGCCAAGATCACGGAAGGAATCGTCGCGATCGCCAGCATGCCCGCCGCGCAGATGGAGAAGTTCTACGGCAGCCGAGAAACTGCTGAGATGTACCAGTACATGGGATACGCGTTCCGCTCGTTCAACACCCACGGTCGGGCCATGTTCACCCTGGCGCACCGGGCGATGGCCGGGCACGACGAGGCCGACTACGTGCTCACCGACGGTGAACGGATCTGCAGCACCGCGATCGGATGGAATTTCGGCGACGGGCACATGCACAACGAACAACTGATCGCCGCGCTGCAGAAGCGATGCCACTTCGAACCCGGCGAGGTGCGGGTACTGCTCCTGGATGCGCAGCCCATTCACCGGCAGCGCCAGAAGTACCGGTTGGTCGACGCCGCGACCGGAGAGTTCGAACGGGGCTACCTTCTGGTTGCCGACATGGTCACCCGCCAGCCCTGGGACGACACTGTGCCGGTGCAGGTGACCTGGCAGCGGGGCGGCGCCGAGTCGAATTGACCCCGGTTCGATTGCCGCGAGGGCTGTTCGGTCAGCCCATTACGTCACGGACCGGAACGTTCTCCAGGCCGGTCAACAACAACTCCCGGGACGTGTCGAGGTGCCTGCGCCAATGCGCTTCCGCGCCGTCGGCGTCGCCGGCACGCAGGAACTGCATCAGCTTGCGGTAGGAGCGCATCAGCTTGTCGTAGTCGGCTTTGGATACCGGCCCCCGCTCGTTGACCACGAACGCGGTATGGCTGACCGTGAGCTCGTGCAGCATTCCGGCGATGATGCTGAGCGTCGCGTTCCCGGACAGTTGGACCACCCGCAGGTGAAACGCCCCGGTTGTCTCGGCCAGCCGACCCGACTGCCAGCCGTCGGAGACGAGCTCGTGCAGCAGTCGATCGAGCTCGTCGAAAGCGTCCGCCGATCCTGATTCGGCGAGCAGTCGGGCGGCCATGGGTTCGATGCCGGCCTTCGCTGTCAGCAGGTCAGCGATCGTCGCACCGGACAACTCAAGAAGCAGGCCGGCCGGGCGGGCCACGACCTCCGGGCCGGGCACCCGCACGCGGGCACCGGTGCGGGAGCCGCGGCGCACCTCGACGAGGCGTTCGGACTCCAGGACGCGCACGGCCTCCCGCAAGGTGGGCCGGCTGACTCCGAAGTGCGCCATCAGCTCGGCCTCGTTGGGTAGGAAGTCGCCGTCGGTGAGCTTCCCGTCGACCACCATGCGGCGCAGGGTTCCCGCGACCAGTTCTGCGGTCTTGGGGGAGCGGACGGCGGTGCGCGACGAGGCCGAGTCCAGACCGATCATCGGGGCCAGCGGAGTGTCTCGAGCCACGGTAACTCCTCCAACGATCGACCCGACGCCGCCTCAGCAGCTATACAACTCAGTAAACCATGTCAGTTCGGGGACCCGGCACCTATCGTATCGATGCAGGTCGCTGGCCGTTGCCACGCCTCCGAGTTGCCGGAGCGGACAGCCGGACACCCGGCGGCCAGCAGGTTGACCTAGTAAACCTAGTACGTTTACGTTCGAGGTAACCAATCATGGAAGGAGAAGTCCCATGGCTGAAGCCGTCATCGTTGAGGCTGTTCGGTCGCCGGTCGGTAAACGCAACGGCGGGCTGTCCGGAGTACATTCCGGCGAGCTGTCCGCGCAGGTGCTCAATGGTCTGGTCGAGCGCGCGGGTGTCGACCCGGCAATCGTTGACGACGTCATCTGGGGTTGCGTCATACAGGCCGGGGAGCAAGCGCTCGACATCGCGCGCACCGCGGTGCTCGCGGCAGGGTGGCCGGAATCGGTGCCCGGGGTGACGGTGGACCGGCAGTGCGGATCCAGCCAACAGTCGGTGCATTTCGCTGCCGCGGGCGTGGTCGCCGGTCACTACGACGTCGTGGTCGCCGGCGGGGTGGAATCCATGTCACGCACACCGATGGGCGCGTCGTTGGCCAACGGCGGGCACCCCTACCCGGAGGCATTCCGCAGTCGCTACAGTCAGACGCCCAACCAGGGCATCGGCGCCGAAATGATCGCCGAACAATGGGGTCTGAGCCGAACCGCTTTGGATGAATTCTCCCTCGGGTCGCACGAGAAAGCAGCTGCTGCACAGGATTCCGGCGCCTTCGAGGATCAGATCGTCGCCATCAGGCCAACGGATGAGGCCCGTGACTCCATCGTTCTGAAGGACGAAGGCATCCGCCGCGGCGGCACCCTCGAATCGATCGGCAAGATCAAGCCGGCCTTCAAAGAGGACGGCGTGATCCACGCGGGCAACAGTTCGCAGATCTCTGACGGTGCGGCGGCGTTGCTGTTCATGTCTGCCGAGAAGGCGAAGTCGCTGGGCGTCAAGCCACTGGCGAAGGTCCACACCGCGGTACTTGCCGGAGCCGACCCGGTCATCATGTTGACCGCACCGATCCCGGCTACGCAGAAGGCACTGCGGCGCGCCGGCCTCTCGATCGAGGAGATCGGTGTGTTCGAGGTCAACGAGGCCTTCGCGCCCGTACCGCTGGCATGGCTGAACGACATCGGCGCCGACGAGAAGGCTCTCAACCCCAACGGTGGCGCGATCGCGTTGGGTCATCCGTTGGGCGCTTCGGGTGCCCGCATCATGACCACGATGCTTTACCACATGCGGGACAAAGGAATTCAGTACGGTCTGCAAACGATGTGCGAGGGCGGTGGCCAAGCCAACGCCACCATCCTGGAGTTGCTATGACCGAAAAGGACGGGGCGGCACCCGCGGCATTGGCGCAGCGACGGGACAACATCATGGTCATCACCATCAACCGGCCTGAGGCGCGCAACGCCATCAACGGCGCGGTGAGCATCGCACTGGGTGACGCGATGGCCGAAGCGCAGCGGCACCCGGATATCTGGGCTGTCGTGATCACCGGTGCCGGGGATAAGTCCTTCTGCGCCGGCGCAGATCTCAAGGCGCTGTCCAAGGGTGAGAACATCGGTCACCCCGATCATCCCAAGTGGGGCTTCGCCGGCTACGTGCGTCATTTCATCGACAAGCCCACGATCGCCGCGGTCAACGGCACGGCGCTGGGCGGCGGTACCGAACTCGCGCTGGCCAGCGACCTCGTCGTGGCCGGCGAGAGCGCGAAATTCGGTCTACCGGAGGTAAAGCGGGGACTGATCGCCGCCGCCGGCGGTGTCTTCCGGATGGTCGACCAACTGCCTCGCAAGATCGCGCTGGAGATGATGTTCACCGGCGAACCGATTACCTCTGCCGAGGCTCTCAGGTGGGGACTGATCAACGAGGTGGTTCCGGACGGCACCGAACTCGAGGCGGCGGTCGCGCTGGCTCAGCGCATCACGGTCAACGCGCCACTGGCTGTGCAGGCCAGCAAGCGGGTGGCCGTCGGGGCCGACAAGGGTGTCGTGGCCGCCGACGAGCCGGGGTGGGCGCGGACCATGCGTGAGGTGGCGACGGTGTTCGCGACCGAAGACGCCCGGGAAGGTCCGCTGGCGTTCGCGCAAAAGCGTCCGCCGGTATGGAAAGCCAAGTAAGCGTGCTCGGCAGCCAGGGCCGCGCTCGGGCCGGCAGGCGTGGCTTCTAACCGGTTGGTGCCTCGGCGTCCGCTGCGGGCGCTTCCGCGGCCGCCGGCGCAGTGGTCGTCTCGGCAGTCGTCGTGGTCGTCGTGGTTGTCGGGGTCGTCGGGGTTGTCGGGGTTGCGCTGGTCGTCGCCGGGGTGATCGGCGCCGGCGCCTTGGCTGGGTCGAGGACCTCATCGATCAGATAGATCATGGCGTTCTTCGCCTGGATCCCGCCACAGACGACCTTGGCGGTCTCGTTGACCGCGACGTCACCTCCGGAGCCGGTCACTTCGATCTCTTCGCCTTGCTGGGTCGGTCGCTGCCCCTTGACGTCGTCCGGGCCCAACAGGCCGAGGAAGACGTGGTAGTACATCAGGCTGGTCAGCGCGGCCGGATCGGTGCGCAACATCTCGAGCAGTTCGGGCGGCAGCGCCGCGAACGCCTCGTTGGTGGGCGCGAACACCACATACGGGCCGTTGTCGAGCACGGGAACGATGTTGACGGCAGGGTTGAGTTGGCCCGAGATGGCGGCGTTGAATGCGCTGGCTTCGGGGATGCTGGCCAACGCGGCGCCGACCGGCAGCTTGGCCAGGTTCTTCCAGTTCGGCATCGCCTCTTTGAAGTCGCCGCAGTCCGGGCCCTGAGGATCGGGGATCTCGGCCACCGGAGTAGTTGTCGGTTCGGCTTGGGCGCTGACCGCGAGCGGAACGGACAGGGCGATCGCTGCGGCGCCCACAGCCACTCCGATGGCTTTACTGGTACGAGTCTTCACGTTCGGCTCCTCATCCTCGTCAGGTCGCCTGGCATGGTATGCGCAGGAATTGGTCACGGCCAAGTTGAGAAGTTGTCGTTTCGGCGCCGTCAAATGTTACTCGCAACCGTCTGAACTGTGCTTTTCCTTTCACAGGTGAATCGCCTCACCCTGGGCTCCCGTCACCGCCCGGTTCCGGTTCTACGATGGCGGCCATGCCCGAGCCACTGATCCTCCCCATCGCCGGGCGCCAGCCCCAGCTGCACCCGCAGAGTTGGGTGGCGCCGAATGCCACGCTGCTCGGACAGGTCGTCCTGTCGGCCGGGTCGAGCGTCTGGTACGGGGTGGTCCTGCGGGCCGAGACAGAGCCCATCGAGATCGGGACGGGAACCAACATTCAGGACGGCGTCACGATCCACGTCGACCCAGGCTTCCCGGCTCGGGTCGGTACCGGCGTCACCGTCGGGCACAACGCGGTGCTGCACGGATGCACCGTCCAGGACGACTCACTGGTCGGCATGGGTGCGGTGGTCCTCAACGGCGCCGTCATCGGTGCAGGCTCGCTGATCGCGGCCGGTGCGGTGGTGCCGCAGGGGGTGGTCATACCGCCGCGCTCGATGGTGGCCGGGGTGCCGGCCAAGGTGCGTCGCGAGCTCAGCGAAGACGAGTACTCCAATATCCGCACCAACGCGCTGTTGTACCAACAACTGGTCGAACTGCATCGTGATCGGCGTGGGGCAGGTTCCGGACCGCCGGGCCCGGATACAGACGTACGGTGAAACCCGTGCGGACACTAGTCACCGGCGCCACCGGATACATCGGCTCCCGCCTCGTCACCGCTCTGCTGGCCGAAGGCCATGAGGTGGTCGCTGCCGGCCGCGTCCCCGAGCGGTTCAACGATTTCGGCTGGCATTCCGACGTTTCGATGGTGCGGCTCGATGCACAGGACCGCGCCTCGGCCGATGAGGCGTTCGCCAATGCCGGATCCATCGACGTCGTCTTTTACCTGGTCCACGCCATCGGGCAGCCCGGGTTTCGGGAGGCGGACAATCTGGCGGCAGCCAACGTCGCCGCGGCGGCAAAGGCGGCCGGGGTGCGACGCATCGTCTATCTCGGCGGTTTCGTGCCGGAGCACGACTCCCTCTCGGAGCATCTGGTCGGTCGCGCCGAGGTTGCGGCCGCGCTCGTCGTCGACGGTGGACCCGATGTGGTCTGGCTTGGCGCAGCGATGATCATCGGAGCCGGATCAACCTCGTTCGAAATGTTGCGTTACGCCGCGGACAGGTTCCTGGTGTTACCAATGCCCGAATGGTCGGCCAACCCCATCGATCCGATCTCGATTCGCGACGTGCTTCACTATCTCGTCGCGGCGGCCGACGCGGACAGCGTGCCAGCCGGCGCTTACGACATCTGCGGGCACGAGACGACCACCTACTGGGAATTGCTGCGAAGCTACGCGCGAATCGCCGGTATTTGGCGCACCCCGGTGGCGGTGTATGGCGTCGACAACAACTTTGTGTCGATGGTGACCGGGGCCGTGCTCCCGGTGCCCGCCGGCCTTGCAGCGGATCTCGTTGATTCCCTTGACTATCCGATGATGGCCTCGAAGCACGGTCTTGCTGACCTGGTCGCTGCGCCGCCGCACGGCCTGTTGGGGGTTGAGGAGGCATTGCGCCGTGCCATCGCGAGTCCAGAGCGTCGTCCGGTGACTGCGCTGGCCGATGTGCATCATCTCGCCGATACCGACCCGGAGTGGACGGGGGGAGACGTGGCGCGGATCCGTCAACTTGCGGGCACGGTGACACCGCCGGCAGTGCGGCCAGTTCTTGGTCTGATCGGGATGGTTCCCGGTCCCGTCGCCGGCGCGGTGCGCGCCGGGTTGGACGCCGCGATCGGCCTGATGCCGAAGGTGATCTCGGCGTGAGCACACCGACGACGCGGCCCGGCTTATCCGCTGAGATCTACCGAATCGCGCGTACCCGGGCGGCGCCGTACAACGAATGGCCTTCGGTGATCTTCCGCCGCAAGATCGTCGTCTCGATTTTCCTGCTGATCGGTGCGGCACTGCTCGGTTACTCGTTGAGTCGCCAGCCGGGCGACGAATCGTTCATCTGGCTCACGCTTGCGCTCGCCGCCGTCTGGGTCATCGGTGCGTTCGCCTCGGGCCCACTGCACCTCGGGCATGTGCGGTTCCGCGGCCGCAACCAGCGTCCGGTCATCACCGGAACGGTCGTCGGGCTGGCGCTGGGTGCGGTCTTCGTCGTGGGCGGGTTGGTCGCGCGTCAGATCCCCGGCGTGCGCGAGTACATCACGCGCGTCCTTGAACTCACCACAGCCGGTCCGCTGCTGCTCATCGTGTTCATCACGGTGATCAACGGGGTGGCCGAAGAACTGTTCTTCCGCGGCGCCCTGTACACGGCGCTGGGCAACCACCGTCCGGCGATCGTCTCGACCGCGTTATATGTCATCGCCACGGGCGCGGCCACCGGGAATCCGATGTTGGGGTTCGCGGCGATGATCCTGGGCTCGGTCTGCGCGCTCGAGCGGCGGGCTACCGGGGGAGTGCTCGCACCGATGCTCACGCATTTCTTCTGGGGCCTGGTGCTGGTGCTCGCCCTGCCGCCCATCTTCGGCGTTTAGCGCGCCAATAGTCCCGGTACCGCGACAGTCGGCGCGGTCATCGCGTTGACGACCTCGACGCCGATGCCGATGTCGCGGCTGCTTGTGCGGCGCCGCCCGAGCGCCGTCTCAACGGGGACGTCAGGAGTCGGTGAAGTTCGCCGGCCTGCGCTGCTGGAAGGCCCTGGTTCCCTCGCGGAAGTCGGGCGACTCAAGTAACGCCAACTGGCCCTTGGTCTCGCGCTCGAGTGCGGCCTGAAGCTCGGTCAGGGTCGCACCGTTGATCGCGTCCTTGGTCTCCCGCAGGGCCACGGCCGGGCCGGACACCAGGGCAGCGATCACCTCGTCGACCTGCGTGTCGAACTCGTGGACCGGGTAGACCGCGCTGACCAGACCCCATTCGCACGCTTCGCCGGCGGAGATACGCTCGGCCAGCAGGGCCATCCGCATTGCCCGGATGCGCCCGATTGCCGCCGCTATCAGTGCCGAGGCGCCACCGTCGGGCATCAGCCCGATCCGGGTGAACGCCAGCAGGAAAAAGGCCTCCTCCGAGGCCAATACGATGTCACAGGCCAGCGCCAGCGACACACCGACGCCGGCGGCCGGTCCGTGCACCACGGCCACGGCGGGCTGCGGCAGGTTCGTTATCGAGCGGACGCAGCGGTTGGCAGCATCCAGCACGGCGCCCGGTGTGCCCGCGGTGTCGGGATCACCGTGGTCCCGCGCGCCGATTCCGGCACCCGACGAGAAACCCCGGCCGGCGCCGCCGATGCGAACCACCCGCACCCGTGGATCGGCGGCAGCCCGTTCCAGGATTGAGGCCAGCGTGTTCAGCATCCGCGCGGTGAGGGAGTTCAGGCTCCCCGGCCGGTTCAGCGTGAGCGACAGCACGCCGCCGTCGAGAGCGACCGTGAGGTCTTCGAATCCCGAGTAGCTGGCCGCGCCGGTCCCGTTGTTTGCGTCGATCGAGGTCATTGCGTCCCCTGTAGTTGGGGGTCATCCCAGAGGCGATGCCCCGCGGTGGTCCGACTTGGTTATACAAGTAAGCTATGTCGCGGTCAACCGAGCGATCCGACGAAGGGCGGTCAGACATGGCTGGACCATTGCAGGGACTGCGCGTCGTGGAGCTGGCCGGCATCGGCCCCGGGCCGCATGCCGCGATGATTCTCGGTGATCTCGGCGCCGACGTCGTGCGTATCGAGCGCCCCGGCCGGGGAGCGGCCCCTCCGCCGGCCGGCGACCACCTGCTACGCAACCGACGTTCGGTAGCGGCGAACCTCAAAAGCCCCGAGGACCGCGACATGGTCTTGGGCCTCATCGCCAAGGCCGATGTGCTGATCGAAGGGTTCCGGCCGGGTGTCACCGAGCGGCTCGGCCTCGGCCCGCAGGACTGTGCCGCGGTCAACGAACGGCTGATCTACGCCCGGATGACAGGATGGGGCCAGGACGGTCCGCGCGCGCAGCAGGCCGGCCACGACATCAATTACATCTCCCTCAACGGCACCCTGCACGCCATCGGCCGGGCCGGTGAACGGCCGGTGCCTCCGCTGAACCTGGTCGGCGATTTCGGGGGCGGATCGATGTTCCTGTTGGTGGGCGTGCTGTCGGCCCTGTGGGAGCGTGAGCGCTCCGGTACGGGGCAGGTTGTCGATGCCGCGATGGTGGACGGTTCATCAGTGTTGTCCATGATGATGTGGGCGTTTCGCGGGATGGGCATGTGGAGCGACGCACGTGGCGTGAACCTGCTCGACACGGGTGCGCCGTACTACGACACCTATACCTGTGCCGACGGGCGACACGTTGCCGTCGGCGCGATCGAGCCGCAGTTCTACGCCGAGCTGCTCGCCGGCATCGGCCTTGCTCAGGCGGACCTTCCCGATCAGAACGACATGAGTCGCTGGCCCGAACTCAAGGCGCGCTTCGCCGAGGCGTTCGCCGAGCATGACCGAGATCACTGGGCCACGGTGTTCGCCGGCACCGACGCATGCGTCACCCCTGTCCTGTCCTTCGCCGAGGTCGAATCCGAACCGCACAACACCGAGCGCGACACCTTCTACCGCGAGGACGGCTACCTGTACCCGGCGCCCGCGCCGCGGTTCTCGCGCAGCGTCCCGTCCCCCCCGAAGCCGCCCGGTATGTCCGGTGCGGACACCGAAGCTGTTCTGCAGGAATGGGTTTAAGAACAAGAGAAGGAGAGCTCAGTGGAGATCAAGGACGCCGTAGCCGTCGTCACCGGAGGTGCTTCCGGTCTCGGTCTCGCCACCACGAAGCGACTGCTCGACCGGGGTGCGTCGGTCGTCGTGATCGACCTCAAGGGTGAGGACGTCGTCAAGGAGCTGGGATCACGTGCCCGGTTCGTCGAGGCCAACGTGACCGACCCCGAGCAGGTGTCGGCGGCGCTCGATGCCGCCGAGGAGATGGGTCCGCTGCGGATCAACATCAACTGCGCCGGCATCGGCAACGCGATCAAGACCCTGGGCAAGGATGGGCCCTTCCCGCTGGAGTACTTCAACGCCGTTGTGCAGGTCAACCTGATCGGCACCTTCAACGTGCTGCGGCTCTCGGCTGAGCGGATCGCGAAAACCGAGCCACTCGGCGAAGAGCGCGGAGTCATCGTCAACACCGCGTCGGTGGCGGCTTTCGACGGTCAGATCGGCCAAGCGGCCTACTCGGCATCCAAGGGCGGTGTGGTCGGCATGACCCTGCCCATCGCCCGCGACCTTGCCCGCGAGCTCATCAGGGTCGTCACGATCGCGCCCGGACTGTTCAAGACACCCTTGCTGGGCGGGCTGCCAGAGGAGGCGCAGAAGTCGCTGGGCAAGCAGGTGCCGCACCCGGCCCGACTCGGGGACCCTGACGAGTACGGTGCCCTGGCGGTGCACATCGTCGAAAACCCGATGCTCAACGGTGAGGTGATCCGTCTGGACGGCGCGATCCGGATGGCCCCCAGATAACCCGGAGGCAGGCAAGTCATGACATTGAAGACGAAGTTCACCGATGCGTTCGGCGTCGAGCATCCGATCGCCCAGGGCGGCATGCAATGGGTTGGTCGCGCCGAACTGGTAGCGGCGGTGGCGAACTCAGGTGCGTTGGGATTCCTCACCGCGCTGACCCAGCCCACTCCGGCCGATCTGGCCAATGAAATCGCCAAGACACGGGATCTGACCGACAAGCCGTTCGGTGTCAACCTGACCATCCTGCCGGCGATCAACCCGCCACCCTATGACGAGTACCGTCAGGTCATCGTCGATGCCGGCATCAAGATCGTGGAGACCGCGGGCTCCAACCCGGCACCGCATCTGCCGATGTTTCACGGCAACGGGATCAAGGTGCTGCACAAGTGCACCTCCGTGCGGCACGCGGTCAAGGCGCAGAGCCTGGGCGTGGATGGCATCAGCATCGACGGTTTCGAATGCGCGGGTCATCCCGGTGAGGACGACATCCCGGGCCTGGTACTGATCCCCGCCGCAGCGGACAAGATCGAGATTCCGATGATCGCGTCGGGTGGTTTCGCCGATGCGCGAGGTCTGGTCGCCGCCCTCGCGTTGGGTGCCGACGGAATCAATATGGGGTCGCGGTTGATGTGCACCGCAGAGTCCTGCATACACGAGAACGTCAAGGAAGCCATCGTCGCCGGCGACGAGCGGGGCACGGAGCTGATCTTCCGGAGTCTGCACAACACCGCGCGCGTGGCGTCCAACGCCGTCTCGCGCGAGGTGGTGGAGGTGCTCAAAGACGGCGGTCAGTTCGAGGACATCAAGGACCTGGTGGCCGGCGTTCGGGGCCGCCGGGTCTTTGATGAGGGTGACGTCGACGCAGGAATCTGGACTGTGGGCACCGCCATGGGGCTCATCAACGACATCCCGACCGTCGGAGATCTGGTCGCGCGCATCGTCAGCGAAGCTGAGGGGCTGATCACCGAGCGCCTGGCGCGCATGGTGACGCCGACCGACGAGAGGGCTTATGTGTGAGTGGAGCGGACGCCGTTATGTCACACCGCGGTAGGCAGGACGCGCTCGTCGTCTAGCTGCTCCGAGGTGACTCCCTCGACCAGCACATCGCCGTGGTAGAGGGAGTCGAAATCTACCTTGATGACATCGGCACTGGTGTCGTCGATCCACATATACTGAACGGTAACCTTCACTATTAAGGATTCTTTGAGTCACGTTTCGCAAAATCGTGGCAATTCTTACCGACCAGTAGGGGTGGTCTTGGTAGCGGCTTCAGCGCAAACTTTCGGCTCTAGCCCGGATTTTTCGTGGTTTGTCACGTGTGGCGGTGTGTAGACAGGCGAAAGTGCCTGTCCTGCAGGAGGTAGTTGGACCGGCGCGTCTCGGCGCAGTACACCCGGCGAATCCCTCTACCCTGGGCTGGGTGGTTGCCGGCGCCCCCTCCCATATCCATCCCGTGCAGCACTGCCTTGCTCGCTACGCGCCAGTCCGGGCCTGTGAGCCCGGTGGGCAGGCCCGGTGAGCGACGGCGCCGCGGCGCTGGCCCAGGCGCGCCGTCGGTTCTCGCCGCGGCTGACGCCGCCGCCCACGCCCGCGCTGAGCCTGGTCATTCACCTTGCCGTGCTGGCCGTGTGGGTGGCGTTGTTCCTGTTGGTGTTCGGCCGCGGCGGCATTCTGGCGTGGTCGGTGGGGCTGGCCTACCTGGCCTACGACGCCGCATTGTTGGTCTTCACCGGCTGGCACATCAGGCGGTTCATCACCGGCGCAGACGACGGGGCGGCGGGGCCGGCGCCGAGCGTCGCGGTGCTGATCGCCGCCCATAACGAGTCCGCGGATCTGCCCGCGACCATCCGTGCCCTGGTCGACCAGAGCGACCCGCCCGATGAAATCGTGATCGCCGATGACGGCTCCACCGATGACACCGCGGCCGTGTTGGGGACTGAATTCGGTTTCGGTACCAACGGACTCGGTGATCGGGTGCTGTTGGGATCAGTGTCGATGATCTGGAGGCGGCTGCCGCGCGGGGGCAAGGCCCATGCCCTCAACGCCGCGGTGTTGCAGACGACCGCCGACGTCGTGCTCACCGTCGACGCCGACACCTTGCTGGACCGCGCCTCCGTCGCGGCGGTACGGGATGCGTTCGCCCGGGAGCCCGAACTGGTCGGCATCACCGGCGTCATCACCCCGGAGTCACGGCGCACCCCCGTCGGGCGGACGCTGCAGTTCTTCCAAACCTACGAATACATTCGTAATTTCCTCGGTCGCTACGCATGGATGCGGGTGAACTGCCTGCAGTTGATCTCCGGGGCGTTCGCGGGCTTTCGGCGGGCGGCCGTCGTTGATGTCGGTGGCTTCGACGACGCCTGCCTGGTCGAGGACTACGAGCTGGTGCACCGGCTGTACCGCTATTCCGGTGAGCGTCAGCTGAATTGGCGCTTCCGGGTGCTCGGCGACGCCCAGGCGCGCACCGAGGCGCCCGGTTCGGTGCCGGCACTGCTGCGCCAGCGCCGCCGCTGGTTCGGGGGCTTTCTGCAAACCCAGTGGTGGTACCGCGCCATGGTGGGCAGCGGGCGGATGGGACGGATCGGCACGGTGATGCTGCCGGTCAAGGCCGTTGACGCTGTGCACCCCCTGTATGGGCTGACCGCGTTCGTCTTGTTGGTCTACTTCATTGTGACCGGCAACGTCGAGGTTCTGGCGCCGGTGGCGGTGGTGCTGGGTGGCACGCTGGCGATCAACGTTGCCTTCCAGCTGTGGTCGGTGGCTCAGTACCGCCGATGGATCGGCGACCGGCACCGGGTCAGCCTGGTCGCAGCGGGAGTGGCCAGTGTGTTGGAGCCGTTCACGTTTCGGCTGCTGCTGCAGTTCGGTGCGCTGCTGGGCTGGGTGGCTTTCCTCGGGGCGGGGCAGCGATGGGGTGGGGCCGAGCGGTTCGGTCTCGATCACATCGGTTCGCGGCAACGATGATCCCCACGGCGCTGGGTAAGTGGGGGCTGCTGCCGATCTTGGCGCCGTTGGCTGCGGCGACGATTCTCGGGTTGGCCGCGCTGGTGCTGAACCGCTCGACGGCGACCAACGGTGAGCGGCTGCTGGCCGGAGCGGTGACGTGGGTCGCAGTGGTCGCAGCCGGGGTGCGGATACTGGGGGCCGCCGGTGCCCTCAACATTCCGGTTTTGGCCGGATCCGCTGTTGTGGTGGCGGTGTGCGTCGGGGTTGCGGTGTGGGTTCGCGCCGTGCCAGTGCCCGTGCCGGTGCCTCGGCGGTGGCCGGTCAGCGTCGCCACGGCCCCGGTGTTGGTAGTGGCGACAATTGCTTTGGCCATCGCCGGCGCCGCCGCCTACCTGCTGCCGGTGTGGCAGTGGGATGCACTCGGCTATCACTTGCCCTACGTGAACTTCGCTTTGCAGGACGGCACGCTGGCCAGCGTGCCCCCCGGGGTCCCCTATCTGTCGACCTACCCAAAGGTGGTGGAGGACACCTTTATCGCCTGGCGGGCAATGCTTCCCGATGATTCTCTGGTCGACCTTGCCCAGCTGCCGTTCGGATTGCTTGGTGCGTTGGCGATTTCAGTGATCGCCCGGCGCCTGGGAGCCCGCAGCGACGCGGCCGCCGCCGCGGGTGCGGTGTGGCTGACGCTGCCGGCGGTGTTACTGCAGCTGCCGACGAACTACGTCGATGTTGCCTCGGCTGCTCTGGCGCTCAGTGCCGTTGCGTTCCTGCTCGGTCCGGCCGAGCGGGGACGGCTGCTGCTCGCAGCGGTGCCCCTGGGTCTTTTCCTGGGTTCCAAGCCCAGCGCCGGGCTTGCCGTCGTGTTGCTGTTCGCCGCCCTCACCCTCGTGGCGATCCGGGCCCGGCTGACCAGCGTGGTGCCGCTAGCGGGACTGTTGGTGATGTTGTTGGGAGCCGAAACATACCTGAGAAACATTGTGCACAAGGGCAACCCGGTGTGGCCGGTGGCTATCGAGCTGGGGCCTGTGCACCTGCCAGGTGAGTCCAGCATTGCCGGGTTGCTGGCGGCCGGGGCCGCTGCGCCACGCACCCACGGCAACGTGGTCGAGCGGGTGATCGGTTCATGGTCGGTGATCTGGCCGCAGGTGCCGGTTTTCGACATGCGCGTCGGCGGGCTCGGGATCGTGGTTCTGGTGGCCTTGCCGGTGGCTGTGGTGCACCTGTTTCGGCACTGCCGCGGCCTGGATGCGCTGGTGCTGGGGTTGATCGTGGTGGCGACGCTGGCGACACCGGAACCCGCAGTGGCGCGTTTCGTGCTGGCGTTCGCCGGCCTGGTGCTGGCCGCCGCCGCGCCGGCGACAGAGTGGTTCCGGGATCGACGGTGGTCCCACATTCTGGTTTTCGGGTTGGTTGCTGCCGGTGCTGCCCAGAACGTCGTGGCCGCCTATCCGGGGTTGCGCGGCGAGGGCCCGGCGCTTGGCGCCTATCTGGATATGACCGACGCGCAGCGGCGGCGCGCCGTGGGTGCCGCCGGACCGCCGGGGCCCTTCGTGGATGCGGTGGAGGCCATGCGCCCCGGCCAGATTGCGGTGTTCGACGGGTCGGTGGAACTCCCGTACCGGGTGTGGCCCTATGACCTGTCGACAGCGGCTCAACGAATCCCCGACGAGGCCACGGTTGACGACATAGAGCTGCTGCTCGGCGACGAGCGCATTGCGCTGTTGTTGGTCGGTACTGCCAGCCCGACCGCGCAGGTCGTTCGCGACCATCCGGGGAGCTTCAGGTGGCTGTTCGACTGCCCGGCCACGGCCTGCGCGGTGTACGTCAAGCGCGCGCCGTGATACACCCATGCCAGATGTGGCCAACTCCGTGCTCAACAGTGCCTGCGCTTGGTTGGCGCCAGGGGTGGCCTCGCTCAGCGCAACATGGCGACGGTGGCTTCGGTCAGGGTGTCTTCGAGGTGCGGGAGGTTGGACTGGGTGCCGGCTCTGACCTCGCGGCCCACTAATTCGGTGATCCCGCCGACCAATGCGACGTAGTGGCCGTCTGGTCGTTCCTGCCCACTTCCGTAGTGCACATCGATCTCCTTCATCAGTGCGGCGAACCCGTCAAGATATCTATCGCGCAATTCGATACCGGCTTGGCCCGCCGCCGGGAGCTCCAGCATCCAGGCGCGGGTGTGGTCGGGTTCCTGTGCGCACCTTTGGAGGTAGGCGCGGCTGATCGTCCGCAACACCGTTTCCAGCGAACCGTCGGTCACCTCGGCCATGGCCTGGGCGATGTGGGCGGTGATCAATTCGCGGCCTGTTTCGATGGCGGCCAGGAAGCAGTCCTGCTTGCCGTCGAACTCCCGGTACATGACCGTGCGCGACACCCGGGCCCGTTCGACGATGTCGGTGATGGTGGTCGCTCGATAGCCCTTGTCGGCGACGGCCGAGATGACCGCCCGCATCAGCCGTGAGCGGTGGTGGGCGGCGACGTCGGGTGGATCCAGGCTGGCCCGTCCGCGGGGGAGGCCGCGGGCCGATTTGGGGAAGGACCCCGACAGTGCGCTCACCCCAGGGACAGTACGCCGTCGGGACGGCTTGCCTTTTAAAAGTACGATATCGTACTCTAGAGTTACAGCCCCGAGAATCCGATCACACCCGGGAGTCGCAATGAGCACCGTTTCTCCGACGACATCGCAGGTCACAAACTTGGACACGCTGCCTCGGCCGAGGTCTTCGGCCGCGGCGTGGGTCAAGTTGTTCGTCGCACCCGAATCCGCTCGGCAGCAGTTCGCGGCGCTTGGTAAGCGGTTCGTGCTGGATGTTCCGCTGATGCCGACCATGTTCTGGACAACGTCGCCCGACGACGTCCGAGCGGTGTTTCAGGACAAGACTCGAGCGTTGTCATTCGGCACCGCACTGCGGCGGATGGCACCGCACGAGGTCGTCTTCGGTGAACGGATCATGACGTGGTGGGCCAGCGACAACCACACCGAAGTGCGCCGCAAGGTCACCCCGGCGTTCATGGGCAAGGCGTTACAGGGCTATCAACCTGCGATGGAAGAGGTGGCCCGCCGCATGACGCGGGAATTGCCGACCGACCGACCGATCCGGTTTCATTCTTACGCAAGGACTTTGGCGCGCGAGGTGATCATGTCGGTCGTCTTCGGCGTCACCGAACCCCGGCGCCGCAAAGAGCTGTCCGAACGCATGGACGAACTCGACCGCCTCGCCGGATCGCGGGGAATGGCGGCACGGTATGCCGCGGCCATGGTTTCACGCGGGCGCTGGCTGCCGTTTCCTGCGCTCGACCGGGTGCTTGACGGCCTCGATCGCGTAACCTACGAGGAGATCGCCGCGCGACGAGGCCGGACCGGCGAGGATGAGCGCCGCGATTGTCTGGCGATGTTCCTCAGGATTCAACAGGCGGACGAGCAAGGCCTGATGGACGACGAAATGATCGCCGGATTCCAGCGTCTGCTCCTGGTCGCGGGAAACGACACCACCGCCGCGACGCTGTCCTGGGTTGCCGAACGATTGGTCCGGCACCCAGAAGTGTTGGCCCGTCTGGAGGAATCCGTGGCCGGCGGCGACGACAGCTATTTGGATGCCGTGATCACCGAAACCCTGCGACTGCGTCCCACCATTCCCTTCACCGCACGCATGGTGAACCGCAACATCGTCATCAACGACGTCTATCTGCCGCGGGGATCCATGGTGTTTTTGTACATCAACGGTATTCATCGTGACGGCGACCTGTATGAGGCGCCCGACGAGTTCCGGCCAGAGCGATTCCTGGAAGCCCAACCCGACCCGTACCACTGGTTGCCGTTCGGCGGTGGCATCAACCGTTGCCTCGGTGGGCACATGGCCATGTTCGAAGCGCGGGAGCTGCTGCGCACGATCCTGCGCGAATTGACATTCGTCACAGACGGATCGGTAGCCGAGGCGCAACAGGCGCAGACCGTCTTGCTGCTGCCGAAAAAGCGGGCCACGGTGACCCTCCGCAGGCGATCAAGAGCTGCAGATCAATCGTGAGCGACAACGCCTTTCGGGCCACCGTCGACCCGCAGCTGTGCATGGGGTCAGGCACCTGCATCGCGGTAGCTCCCCGGCTATTCGCCATGAGTGACGACGGGACCGCTCAACCACGGCGACTGGTCCCCGACAGCCCTGAACAGCTCAACCTAGCAATCTCGCGCTGCCCCACCGGCGCCATTCAGGCAGAACAGGTTACGTCGCACCGACAATAGGCTGATCTGCTCCATGAGTTCGCCCGTTGCGGTTCAACCCAGTACCGGGAAGCTGCGGCGTTTGGCGTCATGTGACGTTGTGATGTCGGTGATGATCTTGTCGGCCGTGCGATCGGCGAGCGCCATGATGCTCAGCATCGGGTTCGTGCCGGATGACGTTGGGAAGGCGCTGCCGTCGCCGATCCACACACCGGGTGTGTCGTGCAGCTGCCCGTTCGGGTCGGCGACGCTGGTCTGCGGGTCGACGCCCATGCGGCAGCTGCCCATCTGGTGGGCCGAGAACATCCGGTATCCGCCGGCGCCAAACCGAAGCGACTGCGCGTTGGCGATGAACGTGTCGACGTCCTCGCCCTGTTGCCAGCTGGGCAATCCGTCTGCGAGCACGAAGATCTGCTCGGCGCCGGCCGCGTGGTGGGCGCGCACCATCGCGTCTACTCCAGCGCGCAGGTTGGCCACGTCGATCGGATCGGTGACCGAGTAGGTCACGGCGGCGCGACCGTCCTCGTCGATGGTCACTTCGCCGGAACCGTGATCACGCATGATCGCGATTGCCCAGGAGATCTTGGACAGGCCGCCCATCACGGTTTTGTGATCGATGCCGCTGGTGTAGGGAATGAAAGCCGAAGCTGAGGCGGTAGTGAACTGCGGCGCCTGGATCAGGAACCCGTAGCCGTGCTCGGGGTGTTCGAACTGTTCGATGCAGGCGGTCATGCAGGCTCCCCACCAGGCTTGTTGGTCTTCGGCGAACGTGCTGATGGCTGCGATGACCGGGTGCAGCCGGAGGTTTTTTCCTACTGCCGGACCGCCGATACCGGACCGGAGCAGAAGCGCGGGTGCCTCGAGTGCGCCGCAGGCGACGACAACTCGCGGTGCATGGACGGTGACAGTGGCGACGGCCCCGTTCGGGTCGGTGTAGGTGGCGGCCACACCGGCGGCGCAGCCGTCGTCGTCGAGGAGGATCTGCTGGGCCGCTGTCCGCACCAGGATCTGGGCGCCGGCGTCGAAGGCGTCCTGGAGGTAGGTCTTCATGGTGCCCTGCTTGGAACCGGTGGGGTCGCCGAATCCCAAGTAGCCGGAGGTATCTGGCGAATAGCTGGCTTCATCTGTATTGCGAGCCAGTCGGGTGAAGGCCCACCCGAGCTTGGCCGCCGCGTCCCGGAGTCGCTGGTTGGGGCCGTTGAAGTCCGAGCACTTGTCATTGACCGACATTCGTGCCGAAACCGCGTCGAGGTGGCGGTCGAACTCCACGCCATCGACTCCGTCTAGGCCGTGGTCCTGCGCCCATTCCTGCCGTACCCAGGGGCGGGTGCGCAGGCAGTTGGTCCAGTTGATGGTGGTGCCCCCGCCCAATCCGGCGCCGGCCTGCAGAGTGAGGTTCATGTCCGCGGTCGGCGTTGGTCCGCCCCGCCAGAAACTGTTGCGGTAGGCGTGCAACTCGATCTGGTCGAAGTCTTCTTCGTCGAAGTAGCCGCCGGCTTCGAGAACCACCACGCGTTGGCCCGCTTGAGCGAGCCGGGCGGCGATCACTCCGCCACCGGCGCCGGAACCGACCACGACCACATCCGCGGTTAATTCGGTGTCGCCGTCGGGGATGACCGGAACGATCGTCTTGGTGCCGGTCGGTCGCTGGACTGCTGGCCCGGGGTAGCCGAACTGCTCCCACATCGGATTGCGGCCGGTCGCATGGTCGGTCAGGCCGTAGCTATACATCAGAATGAGTTTGGTCAGGACACCCACCCCGGTGGCGGCCGCCGGTCCGGATTGCGCGGTGGCGGTCAACAAATCCTCCCGCGACTGCTGTGATGCAGTCACCAGCCCATGCGCGTCGAGCACGTCGATCAGTCCGAGCAGGGCATCGCGCTGTTCGTCCGGCATGGTGTCGAGCGCACCGATGATTCCCTGGTCGGCGCCAAGATCGCTGCCCGAGCGGGCCCAGAACCCGTGGGGGTCCTCGGCTCGGTTGATCGACGGTACGACGGTGTCGCACAGCGCCTTCAGTGCCTCACGGCGCTGGTCGGTGATCCAGGTGGGATCGGTCTTCATGGTCGGTTCCTTTCGGTGGTGCGGCGCACTCGGTGATAGTCGCGACGGGTCAGCAACGGGGTCAGTAACGGGATTCAGCGCGGTCCTGGATACAGCCGGCGCAGCAATCGGCCTATGAGCCGGGTGCGGCGGGCCGAGTAGGGGTGCATGTGGATATCTCGGCGCGGATGAAAACGCGAGATGAGCAGGGCCTGTTGACGGCAGTATTTGCGGATGCCGCCTGGGCCGTGGCGGTAACCCACCCCGGAGGCGGGCTTCGCCCCGCCCATCGGCAACTCCATTGCGGTGTAGTTCACCAACGCGTCGTTGATGGTGACCGCGCCCGCATTCACCCGGCGCGCCACATCTTCCGCTCGTGCTAGGTCCCGGGAGAACACCGCCGCGCACAACCCATACTCTGAGTCGTTGGCAAGTTCGATCGCCTCGTCGGCGTCTGCGACCTTCATGATCGGAAGCGTCGGGCCGAAGGTTTCTTCGCGCATGCAGTCCATGCTGTGGTCGACGTCGACAAGCACGGTGGGTTCGAACCAGTACCCGTCGGTTCGCCCCCGGTGGCCCCCGGTGAGCACCGTCGCCCCGCGTTCACGGGCGTCGTTGACGTGGCGTTCGACGATGTCGACTTGCGGTGGGAAAGTGAGTGATCCGACATCGACACTGCCGGGACCGGTCGGCACGCCCTGACGGATCGCCCGCACATTCTGGGTGACCCGCGCGACGAACTCGTCGTATACCGGTGCCTCGACATAGCAGCGTTCGATCGAGATGCAGGTCTGGCCGCAGTTGAACATCGAGTAGTAGGCGGCATGGTGGGCTGCGCGTTTGATGTCGGCGTCGGCCAGCACGATCATCGGGTCCTTCCCGCCGAGCTCAAGCGATGCCGGTATCAGTCGCTCGGCGGCGCGGACCGCGACCTTGCGACCGGTGGCGGTGGAACCGGTGAACATGATCATGTCGACCTCGTCGATGAGCGCCGCGCCGGTGGCGCCTGTCCCGGTTGCCACGGCGAACACGTCGTCGGGCAGTCCGCAGCTGGCCAGCCCCTCGGCGAGCAGAAGTGAGGTCAACGGAGTGATCTCGGACGGCTTGAGAATCACACTGTTGCCGGCTGCCAGTGCTGGGATGCAGTCACCGAACGAGTTGGTCAACGGGTAGTTCCATGGCCCGATGACGCCGATCAACCCTAGTGGGCGGTAGCGCTGAACAAGCCGCTTGCCCTTCACAAACACCGATGCTGACCGGATTCGCTGGTCGGCCAGATAGCGCGGAGCGTTGTCCGCCCAGAACCCGAACGCGGCTGCACCGTAGATGTGTTCGGCGATCTGCGCATCCTCATAGGATTTGCCGGTTTCCGAACAAATCATCTCGATGACCCGGTCGGCATTGTCGATCAACCAGCGCTGCATTCGTTTGAGTACCAGGGCGCGACCGCCGAAGCCCAACGCTTCCCAGCCCGGCTGTGCGGCCCGGCCACGCCGGGCCAGCTCGGCTACCTCTTGAGCGGACATGTCCGGCACGTACCCGATCACCTCGCCGGTAGCCGGATTCTCCACCGCGATCTGCGGCCGTTGGCCGTCATGATTGACAACTGGTTGTGTTGTCATGCTTTGCATTTCGTCTCCTGGATAGTGTCCATTAGGGGGCACTGGTCGCGGCTGACAGCGGATACGGCGAGCGCGCCGGTAGGTCAATTGTTCGCCGCGGCGAATCGAATTTCTAGGGCACGTTCTTGGGTCGTCGACGAATGGTGTGGCGTCGTGGGGCTGCTCCGGTGGAGATTGCGCTTGGGTCGCTCTGCCACAAAGTGGATCGCAGATACTACGGCTGGGACGAGATGAGGAAGCAACACCAACGACAGAACCAGCATGCGTCTGACGCCGGTACCGACCATGATGCACTGACCTTTCCCGGCGAGGCGGGGTCGTTGGAACGGGGCTAGTCGAGATGCTCGGCATCCCGCACTGCCCTGAAAGCTACGGCGGCGGAGGCGCCGATACGACGTCCCGAAACGACCAAACTGGCCCACGCCGTTGTCCCCGGAGGACAAATCGGCCGCCCAGGCCGGCGCCCGCAAATCACGGCACGGTTTCACCCGTGCGATCTAGGGTCGGATGATGGTGCCGAATAGCGGTGATCCGGTCACCGAAGGTGCGGCCATGATCATCGGCCGACTCGGTGATCGGCTTGGCATGCTGGCCGGCTCGATACAGCACCTCTTGGTCGCCGAGATCCCCGAGCTTCGCGAGGATGCCCAGCTGCTGCAATTGCTGCACGACAGCATCGAGGCAAACGTCGACACGGTCTTCTCGGCAATCCGGCACGATATTGCCATCGACCACGTCGAACCACCGACAGCCGCCCTCGAACACGCGCGACGCCTTGCCCAGCGCGGGGCGTCGGTCAACATACTGGTACGCGCTTACCGGCTCGCCCACAAGGCGATGCTCGATCAAGCGCGCGAGCAGATCCGCGCAACAGACCTAGATTCCCGACTCGGCCTAGACGTCTTTGGGCAGATCGCCGACGTGACGTTCAGCTACGTCGACTGGATTTCACAGAAGGTCGTGGGTACCTACCAGAACGAGCGCGACCGTTGGATGGAGAACCGCAACAGCGTCCGCGCACTGAGGGTCCGCGAGATTCTCGACAGCGTCGACGTCGACGTCGATCAGATGACCGCTCAGATCCGCTACCCACTCAGCCACATTCACCTTGCCGCCGTGCTGTGGGACGCCGGCGCCACCGCCGACGACGGTCTCGTACACATGGAACGATTCGTCCGCCAACTGGGTGAATCGATTTCGGCGAGTACTGCTCCGCTGCTCATCCCCGTCGACCGCATGACCGGCTTCGCCTGGATCCCGTTGACGGCCGGTGGCGCGCGCCAAGTAATGGAGAAGGTCCGAACCTTCGCGTCGGGACAACCCGCTGCCCCGCGTATCGCAGTCGGACAACCCCTACCGCATGTAGAGGGCTTCCGCCGCTCACACCAGCAGGCCAAAGCCGCCCATTCCGTGACAATCACACTGGGCGCCAGCGCACCCCGGGTCACCTCCACCGAAGATCCGGGTCTGGCGATGGCCGCTCTGGTCAGCGGGGACATCGAGGCTACTGCGATGTGGGTTGCCCGAGCGCTTGGACCACTGGCCTCACCCACCGAGAACGACGCCCGCCTGCGGGATACGCTGCGGGTGTTTCTGGGCGCCGGATCGAGTTTCAAGACCGCTGCCGAGGAACTCCACCTTCATCCAAACACGGTCAAGTACCGGGTCCAACGCGCCGCAGAACGGCGCGGAAAACCCATCACTGAAAATCGACTCGACATCGAGGTCGCGCTCACACTGTGTCACTGGTACGGGTCCGCCCTCCTTGGCAGATCAGAATCAGCTGAGAGCCAATAGATTCCAACGCCGGGGGCGAGGCTCTGACCGGGCTGCTGCGCAACGGTAACGCCGGTTCCAACACCGCTCGCGATCACATCATCGTCCTGGAGCAGGCGCTGGCGTCGAGCAGGGGGCGGGGTTCTCCTTCGACACCCACGGGGGCCTCCGCGACGGCGCCTGGGACAGAATTGGCGGCAATGGCGTCGAGGTCGGCGCTTCTGACCAGCGTCGGACGCTTGAGTGCGCACCGGGCGCAACTCAGCGATCGGTGCGCCATAGCAAGCTACGAGACACATGCCCACCGGTGATTAGCCGTCCGGCGGCCTAATTCGCTGTCATTGACCCCGTTAAGTTATCGCTGATAACTTGGCGATCGATATCGCGACGATATTTGAGTATCGATCGGATAGGGACGCGTCGCTTGTTGCAGCGGATCGCTCTGTTGGCCATCGCGGCGCCCCGTCGCATCCTGCTCGCTGCGCTGCTTGTGATGGTGGGTTGTGGGGTCTTCGGCGTTCCCGTTTCCCAGCACCTGTCCGCAGGCGGCTTCCAGGACCCGACCTCCGAGTCCGCCAGGGCCACGGCGCTGCTGGTCGACAAGTTCGACCAGGGCGACATGGAGTTGCTGATCAGCGTGACCTCCGATGGCGCCGACGGTGTCGAGGGGGCCGCGGCACGGTCCGTCGGTACCCACATCGCTGCTGAGTTGGCCCAGTCGCCCCACGTCGCCGGTGTGACCTCGGCGTGGACCGCGCCGCCGTCCGCGACCCCGCCGCTGATCAGCAAGGACGGCAAGACCGGCCTGATCGTCGCGGGGATCACCGGCGGCGAGAGTGGCGCCCAGAAGCACGCCAAGGAGCTCACCGACGAGCTGGTATACGACCGCGACGGGGTCACCGTTCGGGCCGGCGGGGTGGCGATGACCTACGTCCAGATCAACGCCCAGAGTGAAAAAGACCTACTCAGGATGGAGTCGATTGCGATTCCGTTGAGCTTCGTCGTTCTGGTGTGGGTGTTTGGTGGACTACTTGCCGCCTCGTTGCCGCTCGTCGTCGGCGCGTTCGCGATCCTGGGATCGATGGCGGTGCTGAGGGCAGTGGCGATGGTCACCGATGTCTCGATCTTCGCGCTGAACCTGTCGATCGCCATGGGACTTGCGCTGGCGATCGACTACACACTGCTGCTCATCAGCAGATACCGCGATGAACTCGCCGACCGCGCCGACGCTGCTGGGCCGATCGGTTCAGCAGACCGCAATCGAGCGCTGGTTCGCACGATGGTGACCGCAGGCCGCACCGTGTTGTTCTCGGCGATGACGGTCGCCCTGTCCATGGTGGCGATGGTCCTGTTCCCGATGTATTTCCTGAAATCGTTCGCCTACGCGGGCATCGCGGTGGTCGGGTTCGCGGCAATGGCGGCCATCGTGGTGGCCCCCGCCGCGATCATGCTTGCCGGCGACCGGCTCGACTCCCTGGACGTGCGCAAGCTGATCCGGCGCGTCTTCGGCAGGCCCGAGCCGGTGCCCACGCCGGTCGAGAAGATGTTCTGGTATCGATCCACGAAGTTCGTGATGCGGCGATCGATTCCGGTCGGACTGCTGGTGGTGGTCCTTCTGTTGTTGTTGGGTGCGCCGTTCCTCGGGGCCAAGTGGGGATTTCCCGACGACAGGGTGCTTCCATCGTCGGCCTCCGCCCGTCAGATCGGCGACGAGCTGCGCAACAACTTCGAGGTCGACTCTTCGAACAACGTCACGGTCGTACTGCCGAACACCGACGGAGTCACCCCCGCGGCGCTGGCGGACTACGCTGCCGAGTTGTCCCGCATCGATGACGTCTCATCGGTGTCCGCGCCGGGCGGCACATACGTCGGCGGGAAGTCGGTCGGTCCGCCGTCGGCAGCCACCGGGTTCGCCGACGGCAGCGCGTTCCTCACCCTCACCAGCACGGCGCCACTGTTCACCGACGCCTCCGAAACCCAACTTGATCGACTGCAAGCGGTTCAGCCACCTGCCGGCCAGCAAGTCCAGTTGACGGGCCTCGCCGAGGTCAACAGGGACAGTGCCGAGGCGATCACCTCGCGGCTACCCCTGGTCCTGGGTGTCATCGCGGTCATCACATTCGTGCTGTTGTTCCTGCTGACCGGCAGCGTGGTACTACCGCTGAAAGCGTTGGTGCTCAACGTATTGTCGCTCACCGCGGCGTTCGGAGCGCTCGTGTGGATCTTTCAAGAGGGGCACCTCGGCGCGCTGGGCACCACGCCGACCGGGACCCTGGTGGCCAATATGCCCGTGCTGCTGTTCTGCATCGCCTTCGGCCTGTCGATGGACTACGAGGTCTTCCTCGTCTCGCGAATCCGCGAGTACTGGCTGAAATCCGGGCAGACTGCTGCTGACAACGACGAGTGTGTCGCTCTTGGCCTGGCCAGGACCGGTCGTGTGGTGACGGCGGCGGCCCTGGTGATGGCGATTTCGTTCGCGGCGCTGACCACCGCCAAGGTCGCATTCATGCGGATGTTCGGCGTCGGTTTGACGCTTGCGGTGCTCGCCGACGCCACCCTGGTCCGGATGCTGTTGGTGCCGGCCTTCATGCATGTGCTGGGCCGTTGGAATTGGTGGGCGCCCCAACCGCTGGTGAGGCTGCACGACCGAATCGGACTCTCGGAGAACGCCGTCGACGACGACCTGCCTTCCGTCAAACACCCGGCCGCACCGACGCGGTTGACCTGAGCGCTCAGTTGCGCCGCGCCCACCGGTTGATCGTGGCTGATGAGACTCAGCCGAGCAGTGTCGGTAGGCGCCCTAGTAGTCCAGGCAGTGCGGTTGCCGCCGACTCCCGCAGGGACACTGTCGCACTGCCCGACAGCGGGGTGGCTTCGGGGTTGACCTCGATCACCGGTGTTCCGTTCGCCATCGCCAACTCGGGTAGTTCCGCTGCCGGATAAACGACCGACGAGGTGCCGACCGCCACGACGAGGTCGGCGTTGACGACGGCGCCGACCGATCGCTGCCAGGCGTCATCGGGTAACGCTTCGCCGAACCACACCACATCGGGCCGGATCAACCCCCCGCACTCGCACCGGGGCGGCTCGACCGACTCGACCGGCTCGGGCATTGCAGGCACCTCGTCGCGGTATGCGGATCGACATTGGTCGCAGCGGAATTCGAACAGGCTGCCGTGAAGGTGGTGCACCTTGTTGCTGCCGGCGCGCTCGTGCAGATTGTCCACGTTCTGGGTCACCACGTGAACATCGGCGACGTCCTCCCAGGCTGCGACCGCTCGATGGCCGTTGTTGGGCGCAACGGCACGCATCATGTGGTGGCGCCACAGGTACCAGGCCCACACTCGCTCGGGGTGGGCCTGCCAGCCCTCCGAACTGGAGATCTCGTAGGGGTCTACCTTGGCCCAAAGGCCGGTCTCGACGTCGCGGAACGTCGGGACGCCGCTCTCGGCGGAGATCCCTGCCCCGCTGAACACCGTCACCTGCACCCCACCAAACTAGCCGCAGTGCGCGATACTGGGCATGTGGCCGAATTGGGGGATTGGGTACGGGCTGACCCGAAGGTGGGCGGGCCGTTGTTCGAACAGCTCAGGCTGCAGATCGTCGGTCTGATCCGTGATGGCGAGCTTCCCCCGGGGACCCGGCTGCCGACGGTTCGTGAGCTGGCCGGGCAGGCTGGCCTGGCAGTCAACACCGTTGCTCGCGCCTACCGAGAACTGGAGTCGGCGGGCATGGTGGAAACCAGGGGCCGGTTCGGCACTTTCGTGGCGCGCTCGGATCCCGCCGATGCTGCGATGGCCGCTGCCGCCAGCGCGTTCGTTTCGGCGGCGCGAGCACTCGGCCTCGGCAAAGCCGAGGCGCTGCGTTATGTGGACGCGGCGTTCGGCTGATCAGCCGAATTCCAGCAGGGTGACCAACGGCCGGACCGCGTCCAGCAGCGGAACGCGCTGAACCGTCCAGAGCAACGCGTTGAGCACCGCTCCGCGACCGCGTTCGGCCGGCACATCGTGGACCGCCCGCACACCCGGAACCGTGTTGACCAGGTCTGCCGCCTTGGCGACTGAGAGCGTGAACGGCATCGGCGGTACCCGGTACCGCAGCGATGTTCGCAGCCCGCGCCGGGTCAGGAATGCGAAACCGGAAGGCGGCAGATCGAACATCATCTGCCCGCCTGGAAACCGCGCTGCGCACTCTGTGATCAGTGCCAGAGCTTCATCGGGCTGCAGATACATCAGCAGGCCCTCCGCGGTGATGAAGACACCATGGCTCGGGTCGACCTGATCCATCCAGCTGAAGTCCAGCGCCGATTGCGCACACATCCGCACCCGGTCGGAGGCCGGCAGCAGCTTACGGCGCAGTTCGATCATCGGGGGCAGGTCGACGCTCAGCCAACGGAAGTCGTGGCCTGCGGCACCGTCGGATGCGTCGAGCCGGAAGAAACTCGTCTGCAGTCCCTCGGCGAGCGCGACGACGGTGGCCTTGGGGTGGTCGACCAGGTAGCGGCGGGTGTGCTTGTCGAAGATCAACGCGCGCAACGCTATGTCTTGCCGCCGGGTGAACCCGAACTTGGCGTAGTCGTGGTCGATGGAGTCCGCCAGGTGGATCGCCATGGGGTCCTCGAGAATCGAATCCGGGCGCGCGGCTTCCTTCGCGCGGCCCTGCAGCGTCATCAGCGCGGTCTCGGACACGCCGGACAAATCGACGGTCTGCTTCCCGGTCATTTGGTTCCTGTCTTTCTCAGTCTCGACGTGCTCTTGCTCGTTCGCGGGGCTAACCCTTTTTGCAGGACTTCGTCGATCGTTCGCAGATTGCGGGTGGTGGTCGACGACTTGAAACGCTTCTTGCCCATTGTCTTGCCGATGGTGCTGTCCAGAGTCGACGTGCGCGGCACCTGCCAGTAGATCACTCTGCTCCCGGCGCGGATGTTCTCACCGTCGCCGGGTTGTTCGGCGAAACCTGAGAGCTCACCGAGCACGCCTGCGTCACTGACGAACGTGATGTACGAATGGCGGCCTTCGACCTCTCGGCCGAACGGGTACGCCGCTGAGATTTCGGCAAGCTCGCCCATCTCATAGACCAGCACCCAGGCGTCATAACCAAATTCGGAGCGCAACGCCTGCTCGGCGTTCTTCCTGACCGCGGTTGTTCCGGACCGACTCTCAAGCAGAACGTTGCCGCTGGCAAACATCGTCCTGACGTTCGCGAACCCTGCCGCTTGTAGCGCCTGTACGACTGCGGCCATCTTGCGGTTGACGCCACCGACGTTCACTCCGCGCAGAAATGCGGCGTACCGCGTCATCTAGCCGACCTCCAGCATCTACTTGATCATCCCAGATTCGAGGTAGCCGTAGGCTCGTGGCATGACGCGCGATGTGTTCGACGACAAACTCCTGGCAGTGATCGCCGGGAACTCGCTGGGTGTGCTGGCCACACTCAAGCGTGACGGCAGACCGCAACTGTCCAACGTCTCCTACCACTTCGATGCCCGTGCGCTGAAGATCTCGGTGTCGATCACGGAGACCAGGGCCAAGACTCGCAATCTGCGCCGCGACCCCCGCGCCGCAGTGCACGTCAGCTCCGATGACGGTTGGGCCTATGCGGTCGCCGAAGGCGACGCCGTACTCACACCACCGGCCGCCGATCCGGGCGACGACACCGTCGAGGGACTGATTGCGCTCTACCGCAACATCTCCGGCGAGCACCCGGACTGGGACGACTACCGCAGGGCCATGGTCGAGGACCGCAGGGTCTTGATGACCCTGCCGATCGCCCATCTCTACGGCATGCCGCCAGGGCGCCGGTGAAGGCTACGCTTCGCTGATGGCAGCCAAGAATTCTTCAGAGTCTTCGGAAACACCGGAGGACGACACGAAGCGCAAGTTCCGGGAGGCGCTGGAGCGCAAGAAGGCCAAGTCTGCGGGTGGTTCGGCACACACCGATGGTGCCACCAAACAGACCCGTGCTCATGGTCCCGTTGAGAACCGCCGCGAATTCCGCCGCAGGAGCGGCTAGTTGGTCTTCTAGGCCGGTTGTGCCCGGCCTGTATAGCCCCGCCGTACCGCCGGGCCTTCGATTGATCGGCGGTGGCGCGGACCCATCCCCCAGACCCCGTCATTCCGCCGCCCAGGGTGCCCCGGCAGCCACACCCGTTTAGGAACAGGCACTGACAGTGCGCTACGGTCCGCGGACTTCCTTGCCCCCGGATGGGGCACGTGTCTGCGGATCGTCTTCTGGTGGCCGCAGCAGGGCTTCGGGTCGGTGATAGTGGTTGAGCCGGCCTTGGCCGGTGTCCAACTGCGGAGGCGGGATCCATTCGACTTCACCGCGAGCGTTGATGGTGGTGGTCCAGCCGCCGTCGTTGCCGACGAGGCGATTGTCCGGTCCGCACGCGAGGGCGAGTTCGTTGACGTTGGTCTGCCCGCCGTGGGCCCAGTCCCGCAGGGCGTGATGGACCTGGGAGCCGTAGGCGCCAACTGTGCAGCACGGTTTCGTGCAGCCGCCGTCGCGGGCGATGAGCATTATCCGCTGGCCCGCAGACGCTGTGCGCCGGGTGCGGAACAGATCCATCGCTGATCCTGTCGCCTTGTCGAACACGGCTAGATAGTGGTTGGCGTGTGCAGCCAATCGGATCACGTCCTTGACGGGGATCAGCGATCCGCCGCCGGTGGTACCCACCCCGGCGCGGGATTCGAGATCCTGCAGTGTGGTGCGGATGATGATCGAGACCGGCAGCCCGTTGAGTTGACCGAGTTCGCCGCACATCAACGCGATGCGCCCCACCGCCACCAGTGCGTCGTGCTGACGCTGGGCCAGGCTGCGGTGGTCGTTATCGATCTGTTCCTGACTGGGGGTACCTGAAGTGCAGGGTTCGGGATCGTCGGGGTTGCACATGCCCGGTGCGGCGTACTTTGCGAAGATCGCCTCCCAAGTCGCCCACGCTTCGGGGGTCATGTTTCCGGTAAACGGCCGCATGCCGTCGTGGCTTTGTGGTCCGGCGTGCAGGCCACGTTTTCTGGCGCGTTCGGTGTCGTCGGGTACGGGGCCGTCCTGATCAAGCAGGAACAGTGTCCTGTCGGCGGCCCTCTTGAGTTCGGTGGGGCCGTTGCCGACAGCTTTACCGACGAGGTCGACCTCGATTTGCCCGCGGGTGGCCGTGTCGACGAATCCCGGCAACTTCTTCATCGCGTCGCGCAGCACTTTCACATGCTCGGGGTTGATCAGCCCAACGGCCTGCGCGGCAGCGGTTGCCGGAAGAATCGGCGCAAGGGTTTCGCCGATCAACGTTCGGCGCGGTCCCAGTTCGGCGGCCTCGGCCAGGCGTCGATTGGCTTCGCCGGCCGAGATTCGCCAACGGGTCGCCAGTACGTCCTTCCACGACTTGGCGCCCATCTCCTTGGGTGTGGTCTCGACCTGCAATCGGGCCAGCATGCGGTGGGACTGCGTGGGCAGCTGGCACGACAGAGCCTCAAGGTCGTCGATGACTGCCACCAGTTCGGAGCACGGCAGCGTCTCGATGTCGCAGGCGGCAAGCGTGTCGTGCGCCGCACGCAGGGCGGCTAGTGCTTCTCGTGCAGCCGTCCCGGACATGATTCGAACATACATTCGATCTCTGACAAAACTGCCCGGATTGCACCCACTGAAACCAAAGCGACACGGGAGATTCCGATATCGGCGGATCCGCGTCACTGCGGCATTGCTGAAGCGCGGGCCGAGTTCCGCAGCAGAACTTGATGCGCTCGCTTACGTCGAGAGCGGGCGTTCGAAGGGAAAGGCCGTCGTGACGGTGACCGATGGGGGCTCCACCCCTGTGAGCTAGCTGTTGGTCGCGTTCGCGGCAGACGAGCAGGCTGAGATGACGATGGCCTTAGTGTCCTGATACGGCTGGGTCGTGCGGGTGGCGCGGGCGAGGGTGACCGAACCTTCGTATGCCGTGACGATGAAGCGGCCGAGCATGGTCGCCTGCTCGGATCGCAAGCCGAACCTGCGAAGCCCCGTCTCATATGCGGCGGCCCACGCCGTGAAAACCTCCGCCACCGCCTCCCGGATAGCCACCGAGTCGGCGGGCGCCTCGGTGGCCGGAACGCCAATGGGGCAGCCGAATCTGAAGCTGTTGCCCTCCATCTCCGCGGCCGAAGCATCGAAGATGATCGTGATCGCCTCGATGAGTTCGTGGCGCTCCAGGACGTCCACGATCTGCTCGGCTGCGGCGAGTCCGGCGCTGCGGACTGCGGATGCGACCAACTGTTCTTTCCCTCCCGGGAAGAAGTGGTACATGGAGCTCGAAGACACGCCGGTGTCGCGAAGGAGGTCCTGCATGCTAGTGCCCGCGTAGCCGTGCTCGCGCAGGGACAGCAGCACGGCCTCGGTGAGGCGGTCCTTGGTGTCGGATGGCATTGGCGCTCCTGGGATTTGTTGTCAGCTCAGCCGGGGAACCGGTGGCCGCCGGGGCTGGCGAAGTCGGCTTGCAGAACATCCCAATGCTCGTTGACCTTGCCCGCTGCATCGAAGCGCCAGATGTCGACGCCGACCAGGGGCGGCGTCCCCATCGTCTCGCTGAGGTAGCGCGTGTAGGTCCAGGCAAGGTCGCCCTCGACGATCGCCCACTGGTAGTCGTTGGGATTCCCGCCCAGCATGTCGATGAATCCGGCAATGCCCTCGGAACCGTTCGGGATGAAGGGGTTGTGCTGAACATAGTCGCTGAGGAGTTCGTCTCGCAGCGAGGTGTTTCCGGCGAGGAATTCGGTCACAACCCGCCGCGCGGTCTGCCGGTTACGTTCGGGGTCCTGAGCGTCGACCGATGCACGCAGCGCGGAGAACATGTCGTTGCCCGAGACGGGCTCGGTGGCCACGGCTTGTGTCACCTCGACAGCCTCGACGATCCGGCCCGACTCGATGGTGAAGATATGTGCCACCGCAACCCCGGGGCCGTCGTCGATAATGCGATCGACGTTCCAGCGGTAGTGGGCGTGAATTCCGATCCGGTTCCCCTCAGCGACGGTGCGGTGCACCGCTAACAGGGGATTGGCCTCACCGAAGGCCGCTGCGTAGGCGGCCCATGCCTCCACGCCGTCGCCGATGGCGGAGGAATAGTGGCGCAGGTCCGCCGCCGCAAGAGCGCGTAGCCGACTCGGATCGTTGCGATTGTAGAGAGCTTCCAGCATCTCGACGAGCTGATCAGCGGTGACTGCCGTTGTTGCGGTCGTGGCAAGTTGCCTTCCGTGAGAGGGATTCGATGTCGCTAGCTTACTGGATGGATCATTCCAGTCAAGCGATTCCATCCAGGAGTCGCGACGATGAATGTCTGTTCTCCCACTTCCCGATAGGGCACAGCAGACGACGACGAATGCGCAGCTGTATCCCGATAGGCTCTCGCTATGACTGCTGAGCTCTGCCTGGCACAGGATCCGGACGCTGATCAACTGCTCTCCGAAGATCCGTTCGCGCTTCTGGTCGGAATGCTCCTCGATCAGCAGATCCCGATGGAGGTGGCGTTCAGCGGCCCGAAGAAGATCGCTGACCGGATCGGCGGGTTCGACGCACGGGTGATCGCGGACTACAACCCCGCGGATTTCGCCGCGCTGTGCTCCCAAACACCTGCGATTCATCGGTTTCCGGGTTCCATGGCCAAGCGGGTGCAGGCGTTGGCCGGGGTGATCGTTGAGCAGTACGGCGGCGACGCTGCTGCGCTGTGGACAGCGGGCGGGCCCGATGGGCCGGACGTGCTGCGGAGGCTCAAGGCGTTGCCGGGGTTCGGGGAACAGAAGGCCAAGATCTTCCTGGCGCTGCTCGGAAAGCAGTACGGCGTGACGCCGAAGGGATGGCGGGCGGCCGCGGGCGACTACGGCACGGCAGGCACGCATATGTCGGTGGCGGACGTGCGAGACGCCGGATCGCTGACGAAGGTGCGGACGTACAAGAAACAAGCCAAGGCTGCGGCGAAGGCCGCCAGAACCGAACGCTGATATCGACTCTGCGGTCGGGTCGCGTTGTCGGTTTCTACCTGGCTGGGGATCCGTGGCGGGCTTCGTCCAGGGCGGCCAGATCGCCGAGAATCTCGGCCACCACCCGCCCGCTCGCGGTGGCTGTATCGAGACCATTCTGCAGACAGCGCAGTGTGATTCCGCGGGTGGTTAGATCTGTGACGGTCTGGGTGACTTCGGCAGCGGACCGGCCCAGCCTTTCGAGCGACACGACCGTGACGACGTCGCCCGAGCGGGCATAGCTGAGCAGGGCCAGCAACCCGGCCCGTAACTTGTCCGCCGATCCCATCGCTCTGTCGGTGAAGATTCTCCGTCGGTCCACGCCGGCGCCGGCGAGCTCGTCGAGTTGCTCGTCGAGGTCCTGGTCGTTAGCACCGACCGTGGCATAGCCCAACGTGACCGTCACACATTGAAGGTCTCACGGGACGGGCGCACCGGCGAAGAGACTCGCCGTTACGGCGATTCCGGACCTCGATCAGAGGCGGGCCCGCTGTGCCATTGTGAACGGATGAAGACTCACCTGAATTGCCCCTGCGGAGAAGCCATCACCGGGAAGGACGAGGACGATCTGGTGGAAAAAACCCAATCCCACCTCTCCGAGACGCATCCTGGCCTGAGCTACGACCGCGACGCGATCCTGTTCATGGCCTACTGACCTGCAGCGAACTGGGTTTGCCGGTTGTGGATCTTCAATGATGCACGACCGGCAGACCCAGTTCGGCGCGGCGGCGCGACGGTGTTGCTGCGCATGGGCGCATTGTCATGGGACGACGGTCGAGCCGATCGTCGGCATGAACTGGCACTGCTTCTCGGTCGTGGTGACCTGACCGAAGATCGTCGACATGATGCTGCCTGATCCGGTGTCGACGATCGCTGACAGCGTCGTCGGCCCGTCGGGGTTGATATCCGGGCGCGGCGTGAGCGTGGCGCTGCCCGACTCGCCGGTGCTCAGGTTCACCCAGGTGACGTTGAGTGGCAGCTCTTGTTCGGCCGCGGGTGCGGGCGTACCGATCGCGGTGAAGACGTATGCCGTCTGACCGGGTCCCGGGCCCGGCACGGGGATATTGGCCGGACCTGCCACCGAAATCGCCGTCGCCAGGACGTTCCCCCCGTCGGCCAGGCAGCCGTTACTGATCGACGGATACAGGAAGTCCTGGGTCACCGGTGCGTCGGGGCCGAAGTCAGGCGCCCCGCCGGGTGCCGGTCCATCCGGTCCTGGTCCAGGCGCCGCGTCGGCAAGCGGCTCGGGCGGCGCAATCGGTGCCGCCAGCGGTTCGGGTGCCGCAACCGGGTCAACATGCGGCTCGGGCGGCGCGACCGGTGGCGGCTCCACAACGGGTGCCGCAGCGGGTGGCGGGTCTGCAGCGGGCGCTGGTGCCGCCGCGGGAACCACTGCGTGCGCTGCCTCCGGTGCGGGCTCCGGCAGGGCCTCCGGTGCCGGGCCCACCGCATGCGCAGGGTTGACACCCGTGGGCAGGTGCGCCTGGGCGCCGGGTACTGCCCCGGGTGCCGGTGTGTGGGCAACCGGATTGGCGACGAACTCGTTGACGGCGACGGCGACATCACGGGTGGGCCTCGGTGCCGCCGCATCTCCGGCGAACACCGCGGCCGCGGCCATCAGCATCGAAGCGGCGTTGCTCGGGTCGAACGCCGCCTGCTGAATGACAGGTCCGAGGCTCTGCATCAACGGCAGACCTGGAGCTTGCAGCGCGTCGATCGGCAGCGGCAACGCCGCCGGATCGGCGTGAGCGACCGTGGTCGAGCCGACCAGCAGCAGCGCGGTCGATGCGCCCACCGCCATCGCGGTGGTGAGCACCGTCCTGTTCGTTGACATTTTTCCCCAATGCGTTCGGTGGGCCAGGTGGATGGAGGCAGATCTGGGTCAGGGCAAGGCCGACAGCGGGGTGCTCACACTTCCCACGGGAGCGGCGGGCGCCGCGGGAAGCGCAGGTGCGGTGGCTGTGCCCGCGCTCGGCAGCAGGCCCGCCAACGGCGTGCCGATCGGCAGCAATGAGGCCAGACCGCCGGGGACGCCCAGCTGATCGGTGAGAGCGGCCGGCAGCAGCGACGGGCTCGGCGCGGGAATCGCGTCGGCGGGAGGCACTGTGGTGGTGTTGCCCTGCGGGATGGCCGCCCCGGGCAGTGCCAGGGCCGTCTCGGGTAGTGCGGTCATGGCCCCGGTAACCGCGCCGGGCAGTGCCGATATCTCCTCGGGGACGGTGACTGACGCGGTCGTCGTCGAGGGGGCGGCCGGGGTCACCGCGGTGGTCGGCGCAGTCGCGCCCAGGACGTTGGCGAACGTCTGCATGAACTGCGCCGCAGCCGCGGGATTCGCCGCGAGCTGCTGCAGGAACGGCAGGCCGGGCACTGCGGCAGCGGGCGCCGGCAGGGGTGCCGGCGCGGGTGCCGGCGCGGGTACCGGCTCAGCCGCCGCAGATGTACTGAGCACCAAAGCAGTTGAGGCGGATGCCGCCGCTGCGATCATCGTGGTTGCGATCATTTTCCCGGTGCGATGCATGAGTTTCTCCCAGATTCCTTGACGGCCGTAGACGGCTCAGTTGGCCGCGTGAACCCGAAGCTAGCCTGTTGCTAGAGGTACTCAAGTGACACGTGTGGCATTTACTCAACCGTTACGGACGCGAGTGTCGTTCGTGACGGCTCGCTAAAGTCAGGCGCATCGACGTCCCAGCTATCGCCCCCGCCTCAGCCGGCTTCGGCTCGCAGTTGACAGCACGGCTGTCCGCCGCGGCCCCGGTGTTGTTGATTCTGAGCGTCGGGGCGCGTTTGGCGTGGGCCTACCTGTTGCCCAACGGTGCGAATTTCGTCGACCTGCATGTCTACCTCGGCGGCGCCGGCGCGCTTGATCATCCCGGCACGCTCTATGACTACGTGTACGCAGAGCAGACGCCGGACTTCCCGCTGCCGTTCACCTATCCGCCGTTTGCGGCAATGCTGTTCTACCCGCTGCATCTGTTGCCGTTCTGGTTGGTCGCGCTGGCTTGGCAATTCGGTACCGTCGCGGCGCTCTACGGTGTGGTGCGCATCAGCCAACGCCTGCTGCCTGCCCTGAGCGCGTCGAACGGCCGGCGCGTCGCGATGCTGTGGACCGCCATCGGCATCTGGACCGAACCGTTGCGCAGCACGTTCGACTACGGCCAGGTCAACGTGGTGTTGGTGCTGGCCGTTCTCTACGCCGTCTACACCACACGGTGGTGGCTCTCCGGGCTTCTTGTCGGCCTCGCCGCGGGAGTGAAGCTGACCCCCGCCGTGTCCGGTTTGTATTTCCTGGGGGCGCGGCGCTGGGCTGCGCTGGCGTTCTCCGTACTCGTGTTCGGTGTGACGGTCGGGGTGTCGGCCCTCGTCGTCGGCGACCAGGCCCGCTACTACTTCACCGAACTACTCGGCGATGCGAGTCGGGTCGGCCCGGTCGGGACGTCGTTCAACCAGTCGTGGCGCGGCGGGATCTCGCGGATCCTGGGATTCGACGCCGGCTACGGTCCCCTGGTGCTGATCGGCATCGCAGCGACGGCGGTACTGGCGGTGCTGGCGTGGCGCGCGGTCGGTGGCGCCGGAGACCGGCTTGCCGCCATCGTCATAGTGCAATTGTTCGGCTTGCTCTTGTCACCGATCTCGTGGACTCATCACTGGGTGTGGCTGATACCGCTGATGATCTGGCTGCTGCATGGTCCGCTCCGGGAGCGGCTCGGGGCCCGCGTACTGGGCTGGGGCTGGCTGGCGCTCACGGTTGTGGGCGTGCCGTGGTTGCTCAGCTTTGCCCAACCGAGCATCTGGGAGATCTCCCGGCCGTGGTATCTGGCATGGCCGGGTTTGATCTATATCGTCGCCACGCTGGTGACGTTGGCGTGGATCGCCGCTACTGCCCGACGATCCGGTTGATGTCAGCCGCCATCGCCACATCCTTGTCGGTGATTCCACCTTCGGAGTGCGTTACCAGCACGAAAGTGACTGTTCGCCAGCGGATATCGATGTCGGGATGATGGTCCTGGGCTTCTGCGTGCACGGCCACCCGGTGCACAGCGTCGATGCCGTCGAGGAACGCGGGGAACTTGATCGAGCGGCGCAGCGCACCGTCGCTGCGCTCCCAGCCATCCAGATCGGGCAGGGCGGCGATTAATTGGTCATCCGTTAACACAGCCATGTGTGTGACGGTATACCTTTCCCGACAGTGTCGAACCAGATGACGAACCAGATGTCTGACCAGCTGCCGAATCTGACCGTGGTCGCGGGAGCGTTGATCCACGACCGCACGCTGCTCGTTGCTCAGCGCGCTCGACCGCCCGAGCTGGCCGGCCTGTGGGAACTGCCCGGCGGAAAGGTGGCGCCCGGCGAGACCGACAGAGTTGCGTTGGCGCGGGAGCTGCGGGAGGAACTCGGGATCGGTGTCGCAGTGGGAGCCCGCCTCGGTGCCGACGTCGCGTTGAGCGCAACCTCGACGCTGCGCGCCTACCTCGTCACGCATACCCACGGCGCACTGCAACCCAACGACCACCGTGCGCTGCGATGGGTGGGCGCCGACGACATCGCACATCTGCCGTGGGTACCGGCCGATACCGCGTGGCTGCCGCAGCTCACGTCGCTGCTGCGGTGACGCGCACCTCAGGGCGCCGGTGCGTCAATCTTGTTGCCGGCGCTGAGATCGCCGTCGAGGGGATCGACCGGCTCGGTGATGGTCAACTCGCCGGTGGTCGGGTGCACCACACACGAATCGGGAGCCACGTTGCGCACCACGACCAGCCCCGCCAGCGTTGCCGAGACATCGTGGCGCTGCGGCGTCGTCGTCACCTCCGGTGCCGAGACGCGCAGCAGCCGTGACTGGGTCGCCAGGTCGTAGCGGAACGCCCGCAAAACGGACACGCAGGCCGCGACCATCACCAGCGAGAACGGTACCGCCGTCGCGATCGACGCGGTCTGTAGCGCGGTCAGCGAGCCGGCCCCGCCCACGACCAGCAACACCGCGGCCGCAACACCCTCCAACGCGGCCCAGTACACCCGGCTCGCTTTGGGTGGGTCCAGCTCGCCGCCCGAGGACAGGATGTCGATGACCAGGGAACCGGAGTCAGATGAGGTGATGAAGAAGAACACGATCACCACGATGGCTAGCAGGCTGGTGATCGTCGCGATCGGAAGTCCGTCGAGCAAGTGGAACAACGAGGTGTTGGTGTCGACGGCACCGTCGACGACCATGGTGCCGGAATCGCGTTGCCGCAGGATCGCGGAGTCCCCGAAGATGGTGAACCACAGTGCCCCGATGATGGTCGGGACGAGTAGCACCGCCACCACGAACTCTCGGATGGTGCGGCCCCGCGAGATCCGCGCGATGAACATGCCGACAAACGGCGCCCAGCTAATCCACCACCCCCAGTAGAAGATGGTCCAGCCACTCAGCCATTCGCCATCGCTGAACGGTGCGGTACGGAGCATGAACTCCGGCAGCGACTGGATATAGGTCCCGAGGTTCTGCACGAATGCCTGCAGCAGAAACAACGTCGGCCCCAGTAGCAACACGAACAGTGCCAGCACCGCCGCCAGGAACATGTTGGTGTTCGACAGCCACTTGAGGCCCCTGCTGACGCCACTGACCACAGAGGCCGTCGCCACCACCGTGATGGCGGCAATCATCCCGACCATCCACCAGTTGTTGATCTCGATCCAGCCCAGGTCTTCCAGACCCGCCGCGATCTGGGTGATCCCGAAACCGAGCGAGGTGGCCACGCCGAACAGAGTCCCCACCACGGCGGTGACGTCGACGGCGTGCCCGATGGGCCCCTCGATCCGCTTTCGGCCCAGTAACGGCTCCAGCAGCCACCGCACTGCCAGGGGCCGACCTCGGCGATAGGTCATGTAGGCCATGCCGAGCCCGACCACGACGTAGATCGCCCACGGGTGCAGCCCCCAGTGGAACAGCGTCAGCGCCTGCGCCTGGTCGGCTGCCTCGTCAGTCTGACCGGCTACCCCCAGCGACTCGGGAGGATTCACGTAGTGCGTCAGGGGTTCGGCAACGCCGTAATACACCAGGCCGATGCCCATGCCGGCGCTGAACAGCATTGCCAGCCATGCCACGGTACTGAATTCGGGCTTCTCGTCGTCCTCGCCGAGCCGGATGGTGCCGATCCGAGAGGCGCCGCAGTAGATGGCGAACACCACGAAGCCGGTGATGACCAGCACATACCACCATCCCACTCCGTCGGCGATCACACTGTTGAGTCTGGTGAACGCATCGGCGGCGGTCGACGCGTAGATCACCGCGAAGACGATGAGGCCGATGATGATGATCGAGGCGGGAATGAACACGGCCGGCTCGAGGCTCCGCCACGCTTGGGTCAGCGGGTTCTGCTTGCGGTGTTCGGTGGTCTTCGGGTCCGATGGGGTCGGCACGATCACCGTCTCCTCGTCGTCATCGTTCGGCTACGTATCGTCGTCATCGTGTGGTTGCGTATCTGCGCAAGTTTCGTTGTGGAGGGTCGGCACGCGGGGAAGACCCTACCCGCTCGTCAAGTGAAGACATCGAAGAACTCACCAGCGGCCGGGTTTCACCCGGCGCGCTGACTCATCGGAAGCACTGATCAGCTTCGCGCTCAGCGTGCTCCGTCGTCGATCAACTGCCGCGCCATGCGCGCCGTCAGTAGTGCAGCCGGTCACCTTCCACCCGGACGTCCGTTCGCCGGCCTGGATGGGCAGCGGCGTGGATCGGGTGGGTGAGCACCGGATGACGGCAATGTGGGCAGGACTCCCTCGGCCGATTGGCAGAGTTGAACGCCAGGTGGTGGCATTCCGAGCATCGCACGAGGTACAGGGCGCCGATCCAGTTCAGGAGCCCCAGATAGATCGCCACGGTCGTGCCGACCGCGAGCACGGTGATCAGGACGATGGTGAGCACTTGGTAAACCGTCATGATGGCCACCTCCAGAATGCGCCTCGACGGATGGCTCTCAGGATACTCCCGCCGACCTGGTCAGGGCATGGTTTTGGGGCGCGTTCGAGCGCTTTTTCCGCCTCTTCGCGGCGGCGGGCGGGTCCGGTTCCGGGGGAGCTGTCTGTCTCGTTTTCGTGATCGGTGCGCTGCACTGCCACAATCACCGACGTGGATGCACGCCCCGTTTTTCGCAACGTCGCCATCGTGGCTCACGTCGACCACGGCAAGACGACCCTGGTCGACGCGATGTTGCGACAATCGGGGGCCTTGAGTAACCGCGGTGACGACGCGATCGAACGCCTGATGGACTCCGGTGACCTCGAAAAGGAGAAGGGCATCACGATTCTGGCGAAGAACACCGCCGTCCATCGCCACCACCCCGACGGCGGCATGACGGTGATCAACGTCATCGACACTCCCGGTCACGCCGACTTCGGCGGTGAGGTCGAACGGGGCCTCTCCATGGTCGACGGGGTACTGCTGTTGGTCGACGCCTCGGAGGGGCCGCTGCCACAGACACGGTTCGTACTGCGCAAGGCCCTGGCCGCGCACCTGCCGGTCATTCTCGTCGTCAACAAGACCGACCGCCCGGATGCCCGGATCGCCGAAGTCGTCTCCGAGAGTCATGACCTGCTGCTCGACGTGGCCTCTGACCTGGACGAAGAGGCCCAGAAGGCTGCTGAGGACGCCCTCGGGCTGCCGACGCTCTACGCCTCCGGGCGTGCGGGGATCGCGAGCACCGTCGAACCCGCCAATGGTGAGAACCCGGCGGGGGAGAACCTCGACCCACTGTTCGACGTGCTTCTCGAACACATTCCACCGCCGCTGGGCGACCCCGATTCGCCGCTCCAGGCGCTGGTGACCAACCTCGACGCGTCGGCGTTCCTCGGCCGGCTCGCGCTGATCCGGATTTACAAGGGCCGCATCCACAAGGGGCAGCAGGTGGCGTGGATGCGTGAGGTCGAGGGGCATCCGGTGATCACGAACGCCAAGATCACCGAGCTGCTGGTCACCGAGGGCGTGGAACGTACGTCGACCAGTGAGGCGATCGCTGGCGATATCGTCGCGGTGGCAGGCCTGCCGGACATCATGATCGGCGACACGCTGGCCGACACCGAACACGCTCACGCGCTGCCCCGCATCACTGTTGACGAGCCGGCCATCTCGGTCACGATCGGCACCAACACGTCTCCGCTGGCCGGCAAGGTCTCGGGTCACAAGCTGACCGCCCGGATGTTGAAAGCGCGCTTGGACGCTGAACTGGTCGGCAATGTGTCGATCAAGGTTGTCGACATCGGCCGACCGGACGCCTGGGAAGTACAGGGCCGAGGCGAGTTGGCGCTGGCAGTATTGGTTGAGCAGATGCGACGCGAGGGTTTCGAGCTGACGGTGGGCAAACCGCAGGTGGTTACCAGGACGATAGACGGCACGCTGCATGAGCCGTTCGAGGCTATGACGATCGACTGTCCCGACGAGTTCGTCGGCGCCATCACCCAGCTGATGGCGGCGAGGAAGGGCCGGATGGAGGAGATGACCAACCACGCCGCCGGCTGGGTGCGGATGGACTTCATCGTGCCCAGCCGCGGACTCATCGGCTTCCGGACGGACTTCCTGACGCTGACCCGCGGCACCGGGATTGCCAACGCCGTTTTCGACGGCTACCGCCCATGGGCAGGGGAGATCCGGGCCCGCCACACCGGGTCGCTGGTGTCTGACCGCGCCGGTTCGGTGACGCCGTTTGCGATGATGCAGCTTTCTGACCGCGGTCAGTTCTTCGTAGAACCAGGAGACGACACCTACGAGGGCCAGGTCGTCGGGATCAATCCGAGGGCCGAGGACCTCGACGTCAACGTCACTCGTGAAAAGAAGCTCACCAACATGCGATCCTCGACCGCCGACGTGATGGAGACACTGGCCCGCCCGCTCGAGTTGGGGCTGGAACAGGCGATGGAGTTCTGCGCGGAGGACGAGTGCGTCGAGGTCACCCCCGAGGTGGTCAGGGTCCGCAAGGCGGAACTCGACGCCACGCTGCGTGCCCGCGCCCGCTCGCGTGCCAAGGCCCGCGGCTAAAGGGGGGGGCAGCCATGGAGTCGACTGCGAACGGAACCGTCGTCGAGCGCGAGTGTCTGGTGGACGCCCCCGCGGATCGGGTGTGGCAACGGGTCGTGACCCCGGCGGGTATCAACGACGAACTTCGGCCGTGGATGACTATGTCGATGCCGCGGGGTGCCAGTTCGTTGACCATCGACAACATCCCGATCGGCGAGCCGCTCGGCCGGTCTTGGCTGCGGTTGTTCGGTGTGCTGCCATTCGACTACGACCATCTCAGCATCACCGCGCTGGAACCCGGGCGCGCCTTTCGGGAGGAGTCGACGATGCTCAGCATGAGCCGCTGGCAGCATGAACGAACTGTTACCCCCCATAACCGCGATGAAGCTGGGAAGGACGGTGTATCCGGGAAAACCATTGTGCGCGATCGCATCACATTTGTGCTCCGGCCCGGCCTGCGGTTCGCGACACCGATGGTGGCGGCCGGGCTCCGATCACTGTTCGGTCATCGTCACCGCCGGCTGCAGCGGTACTTCCAGCGATGACGGAACCCGGTGGCAGCGCCGGTGCCTCAGGTATCGGACGGTCGCAGGTCGATACGCTGACGGGGTGTTCGTGACTCTGCATCGCGCCATCGCGGTGGTCGCGGCGTCGATGGCGGTGATCCTGCCGACCTCTGCCTGCACAGTCAGCGCGCCGCCGGCCCCGCAGAGCACCGACACCACCGAGCCCACGCCGCCGCCACCGAGGAGGGCGACGCAGATCATCATGGCGATCGACTCGATCGGCCCCGGGTTCAACGCCCACCTGCTCTCCGACCAGTCCCCGGTGAACGCGGCCATCAGCTCGCTTGTCCTGCCCAGTTCGTTCCGTCCGGTAGCCGACGCAGCAACCACAACCGGGTCACGTTGGGAATTGGACACATCGCTGTTGGAGTCGGCCGAGGTCACCAGCGAGGACCCGTTCACAGTGACCTACAAGATCCGCCCCGAAGCACAGTGGACGGACAATTCGCCGATCGCGGCCGACGACTACTGGTATCTGTGGCGCCAGATGGTCGGCCAGCCGGGCACCGTGGACCCGGCCGGCTACGACCTGATCACCGGCGTGCAGTCGGTCGAAGGCGGAAAAACTGCGGTCGTGACTTTTTCCCAGCGGTATCCGGCCTGGCGAGAGTTGTTCAACAACATTCTGCCCGCCCACATCGTCAAGGATGTACCCGGCGGATTCCGCGCCGGTTTGGCGCGTGCGTTGCCGGTGACCGGCGGGCAGTTCCGAGTGGAGAGCATCGATCCGCAGCGCGATGAGATTTTGCTGGCGCGCAACGACAGATACTGGGGACGGCCCGCCACCCCCGACCTGATCTTGTTTCGCCGGGGCGGTTCGTCGGCTGCGCTGGCCGACTCGATCCGCAATGGCGACACGCAGGTCGCCCAGGTGCATGGTGGCGCGGTGGCGTTCGCGCAGCTCTCCGCGATCCCCGATGTGCGGACGTCGCGCATCATGACACCTCGCGTCCTGCACCTGACGCTGCGCGCGCGGCGACCGGAGCTCGAGGATTCGCAGGTACGCCGGGCCATTCTGGGGCTGCTCGATGTCAATCTGCTGGCCGCGGTCGGCGCCGGTACCGAGAACGCCGTCACGTTGGCGCAGGCACAGGTCCGCACACCGTCGGACCCCGGTTACGTCCCAACCGCCCCGCCCGCGATGACCCGGGAACAGGCGATGACGCTGCTGGCCGACGCCGGCTATCGAATCAGTCCGCTGCCGACTCCGGAGCCACCCGCCCCCCGCCCGCCGGAGAACAACCGGGGGCAGCTGACCAAGGACGGCGAACCATTGAGTCTGGTGCTGGGCGCGGCCGTCAACGATCCGACGTCGGTCGTGGTCGCCAACACCGCCGCTGACCAGTTGCGCAACGTCGGGATCGCGGCGAGGGTCGCCGCGCTGGATCCGGTTGTTCTCTACGGCGAGGCTTTGGTCAACAACCGGGTCGACGCGGTGATCGGGTGGCATCACGCCGGCGGTGATCTGGCGACGTCCCTGGCGTCTCGCTTCGGTTGTCCCGCCCTCGAGGCGACCGTTGTCGCCACCGCTTCGCCGCTGCCGTTGGCGTCACCGACCCGGTCGGCGGCGCCATCACCGACATCGCCGCGGCCGCGGTCTGCAGGGACCACCACGACGGCGGCCCCGCCACCGCCACCGGCCACCGGCCAGCTGGTCCAGGTGCCGAGCAACATCACCGGGATCTGCGACCACAGCATCCAACCCAGGATCAACGCGGCGCTGCGGGGCGCCGCGAACATCAGTGAGGTGATCGACGAGGTCGAGCCGAGCCTGTGGAACATGTGGACGGTATTACCGATCCTGCAGGACACCACGATTGTCGCGGCCGGGCCCAGTCTGGAGAACGTCAGCCTCACCGGCGCCGTGCCGGTCGGAATCGTCGGCGATGCCGGCAAGTGGGTCAAGCTGCCTCGTTGATCAGGCGCTTTCCGCCGCCCCGCCGCACGGGCAGGGCACACAACCGGGCAAGCTGGTCGGAATGGAGACCCCGCGGCTGCTCTTCGTCCATGCCCATCCGGACGACGAGACCCTCACCACGGGGGCGACGATCGCGCACTATGCGGCTCGCGGCGCGCAGGTGCAGGTCATCACCTGCACCCTCGGCGAAGAGGGGGAGGTCATCGGCGAGCGCTGGGCGCAGCTCGGTGCCGGCGGTGCCGACCAGCTGGGCGGATACCGCATTGGCGAGCTGACCGCGGCGCTGGCCGCGCTCGGCGTGGACCGCCCGCGATTTCTCGGCGGCCCCGGCCGCTGGCGCGACTCGGGGATGGCTGGTACGCCGGCGCGACACCACCAGCAGCGCTTCATCGACGGCGACTTCGACCAGCAGGTGGACGCGCTGGACGCGGTGATCGCCGAGCTACGCCCCCACGTCGTGGTGACCTACGACCCGACCGGTGGCTATGGACACCCCGACCACGTCCGCGCCCACCGCGTGACGACGGCGGCGGTCGAGGCGGCCAGCTGGCGCGTGCCCAAGCTGTACTGGACCGTGACGTCGGCGTCGGCCATGGTCCTCGGGCTGGCCGCGTTGACCGACGTCCCCGAGCGGTGGACCCGGATCACCGAGGAGCAGCTTGGCTCCGGGGTGCGGGGCCTGCACGGCCTTCATGGCTTCGGCGACGATGAGATCGACGCGGCTCTGGAACTCTCCGATCAGCTGCCCGCGAAGGTGGAAGCACTGCGGGCACACCAAACCCAGATAAGCGTGTCCGGCGATGGTCGGGCCTTCGCTCTGTCCAACAACCTCGCCTTGCCGGTCGAGGCCCGCGAGTACTACGTCCTGGCCGCCGGCAAGGCCGGCGAGCGCGACGGTCGCGGCTGGGAGACCGATCTGCTGGCCGGGCTGACCGTGGGTTGATGGGGTGCGAGCGGGTAAACTTCCGGACACCGACTGCGCACGGAGGGAAAACCTGACAGGTTCGTCCGCGCCGGTTTCAGACCGGCTCCATCTCGCGGTCCTGGTGCTGCTCGCCGTCGATGGGGTGTTGTCGGCCCTGATGGCGGTCTTCTTCCTACCGACGCGGATCGGTTCGGTACCGCTACCGGTGAGTGCACTGCTCAGCGGCGTGCTCAACGCGCTGTTGGTCTGGGTGGCGTTGCAGTGGACGTCCAGCCCTCGCCTCGCGGCGCTGCCACTGTGGACTTGGCTACTGACAGTCGTGGTGTTCACCATTGGCGGTCCCGGCGACGACATCGTGTTCGGCGGGAGGGGGATTACGGAGTTCGCGCCGTTGCTCCTGATCGCGCTGGGTGCACTGCCCGCGGCATGGGTGATCATGCGGCGGGCACCGCAGACGATTGCTGGGGCGGACTCCCGTACCGGTGTCCGGTGACTACTGTGACCAGTATGTCAGCCGCATCCAGTCCGGCCGCCCTGCGACGGGTTGTGCGCCGGGCGCGTGACGGCGTGTCGCTCAACGTCGACGAAGCGGCGATCGCCTTGACCGCGCGCGGGGACGCATTGGTCGACCTGTGTGCCAGCGCCGCGCGGGTGCGGGACGCCGGACTGCGGGCCGCGGGCCGCCGTGGCCCCGCCGGCCGGCTACCGGTCAGCTACTCGCGGAAGGTGTTCATCCCGGTCACCCACCTCTGCCGTGATACCTGCCATTACTGCACCTTTGTGACCGTGCCGGGCCGGCTCCGGGCCCAGGGCAAGGGCATGTACATGGAGCCCGACGAGATCCTCCGTGTGGCCCGAAGCGGGGCCGAATCCGGTTGCAAGGAGGCATTATTCACCCTCGGTGATCGGCCGGAGACACGGTGGGACGAGGCCCGCCGATGGTTGGACGCACGCGGATACGACTCGACGTTGGCCTACGTGCGGGCGATGGCGATCCTTGTGCTCGAGGAGACGGGGCTGCTTCCGCACCTGAACCCGGGCGTGCTGAGCTGGTCGGAGCTATCGCTGCTCAAGCCGGTGGCACCGTCGATGGGCATGATGCTCGAGACGGCGTCACGGCGCCTGTATGAGACCCGCGGGGCCGCGCACTACGGCAGCCCCGACAAGGATCCCGAGGTGCGGCTGCGCACGCTGGACGATGCAGGCCGGCTGTCCATCCCGTTCACCACCGGGTTGCTGGTGGGTATCGGCGAAACAGTCACCGAGCGCGCCGAGACCATCCACGCTATTCGCCGGTCCCACAAGGAGTTCGGGCACGTCCAGGAAGTGATCGTGCAGAACTTCCGCGCCAAGGAGCACACGGTGATGGCGTCGGTGCCGGACGCCGGCCTGGACGAATTCCGTGCGACGCTCGCCGTCACCCGCCTGGTGATGGGCCCCAAGATGCGCATCCAGGCTCCACCTAACCTGGTCTCACCGACGGAGTGTCTGGCGCTGCTCGGGGCAGGGGTGGACGACTGGGGCGGTGTGTCTCCGCTGACGCCCGACCACGTCAACCCCGAGCGGCCCTGGCCCGCACTGGACGAGCTGGCCGCAGTGACGGCCGAGGCGGGTTATGACCTGGTCCAGCGATTGACGGCGCAGCCACAGTATGTGCAGGCCCATGCCGGCTGGATCGACCCTCGGGTGCACGGGCACGTCGATGCCCTCGCCGATCCCGACACCGGGTATGCCCTGGACATCAACCCGCAGGGCAGGCCCTGGCAGGAGCCGGACGAGACGACGGAGTCGTTGGGACGCACCGACCTGCACGCGGCCATCGACGCGCAGGGCAGGCTCACCGAAACGCGCAGCGATCTGGGCAGTGCCTTCGGCGACTGGGGGTCGGTCCGGGAGAAGGTGCGTGAGCTCGCCGCGCGCGCACCCGAACACCTCGGCGCCGACGTGCTGGCCGCACTGCGTTCCGCTGAGCGGGATCCGGCTGGATGCAGTGACGACGAATACCTGGCGCTGGCGACCGCTGACGGTCCTGCAATGGATGCCGTTGCTGCACTGGCTGATTCGCTGCGCCGTGACACTGTTGGCGAGGACGTGACGTTCGTCGTCAACCGCAACATCAACTTCACCAACATCTGTTACACGGGCTGCCGTTTTTGTGCGTTCGCCCAACGCAAGGGCGATGCGGATGCTTTCTCGCTGTCGACCGGTGAGGTCGCCGATCGCGCGTGGGAGGCGCACGTCGCCGGCGCTACCGAGGTGTGTATGCAGGGAGGAATCGACCCCGAGTTGCCGGTCACCGGGTACGCCGATCTGGTCCGTGCGGTCAAGGCGCGGGTGCCGTCTATGCATGTGCACGCGTTTAGCCCGATGGAGATCATCAACGGGGTCACCAAGAGCGGCATGAGTATCCGGGAGTGGCTGACCACCCTGCGGGAGGCCGGGTTGGGCACCATTCCCGGGACCGCCGCCGAGATTCTCGATGACGAGGTGCGCTGGGTGCTGACCAAGGGCAAGTTGCCGACCTCATTGTGGATCGAGGTGGTCAGCACCGCGCACGAGGTGGGCCTGCGTTCGAGCTCGACAATGATGTACGGTCACGTCGATCAGCCCCGGCACTGGGTCGGACACCTGCGGGTTCTGCGTGAGATCCAAGACCGCACAGGGGGTTTCACCGAGTTCGTGCCGCTGCCCTTCGTGCATCAATCCTCGCCCCTGTACCTGGCCGGCGGAGCGCGGCCAGGCCCCACCCACCGTGACAACCGGGCGGTGCACGCACTGGCGCGAATCATGTTGCACGGCAGGATTTCCAACATCCAGACCAGCTGGGTGAAGCTCGGCGCCGAGCGCACCCAGGTGATGCTCAACGGCGGTGCCAACGATCTCGGCGGCACCCTGATGGAGGAGACCATCTCGAGGATGGCGGGCTCGGAATTCGGCTCCTACAAGAGCGTGGGAGACCTGGTCGCTATCGCTGCGGGCATCGGCCGTCCAGCCCGGCAGCGCACCACCACGTACACTCCTCTTCCCGGCGAGCGCGCGTGTCTGCACGCCGACGTGCCGCGGGTTGCGTGCAACTGAGCGCCCTCGCCGATGGCGACGGCTACACCGGGTATTCGTCGGGTGCCGCATAAAAGCCGTTGGGCCACGTCTCTGGTTCGTAGGTGTCTGCTGGTGCATACGTGGGTGTGATGCGCACCCAATCGATATCGAGGTAGGCGGTGTCGAAGTTCGGGTCGCCGGCCCACCCGACGTGATCGCGGTATGCCGATGCGGGGAACCAGATTCCGACCCAGAAGCGGGATGCGCGGTGGGGGACGTTGTCTTGGCCGAAAGACTCGCCGGTGTAGCGGGCCACCTCGACGTTGTCGACGAACCATGCGACGAAGGGGTCGCGGCCGTCGCCGCCGGCGTGCCATTCATAGGCGTAGGTGTGGAACTCGCCGTCGGCGACAAGTTCGCCGATGTCAGGACGCAGAGACACGTTGCCGCCCTCGCCGCCGAATTTGCCCCCCCATGTGTTGGCCCGGGCGTAGTCGAAGCTGACCGGGTCATTGGGTGTGCCGTCGTCGCGTGCGGTCGGGAATTCCCAGTCGATTTCGGAATTTCGGATGCGGTTGGGTTCTGTCCAGTATTCCGGCTGCGCGGGATGGTATTCGATGTAGTGATAGCTCCAGAAGGCGCTCGCCGCTCCCAACGTTTGCGGTACCCGGGCGCGCACCTCGTAGCGTCCCGAGGCGTAGTAGTCGCGGGTGACTATCGTGGCGCCGACGCGGGTGGTGCGGTCGCCGTGACCCACGACGTCGCCGGTGTACTGGTCGCCGTGGGCGGCGAGTCGCACGATGCCGTCGATAACTTCGACGTTGGCGGGGACGACGCCGCCGTTGTCCCCGCCCCAGGCTTTGTCCGCGATGAGCCAGCGCTCGGGATCGATACCGTTGGTGAAGTCGTCGAAGAGTTCCGGCTGCGGGCTGGGGTAGGGGTCAGGGGTGTCGAGCCACTCGTGCCCATTGGCGATCAGAGAAATATCGTCAACGTAGAGGGCGGCGTCGTCGCCGCGCCAGTTCTCGGCAGCGACTTTGACCGATACCCAGTGATCCGGAGTAGTGAAAGCGATGTCGACCGGCTGCCAGGTTGTGTTGGTGATGAGCTGCCACGCGTGCAGGGACCCGTCCGGGCTGGCCACCGTGATGGTGGCGTCGCCGGCGTCCACCCGAGCTCGCGCTGTGAGCACGTAGTCGCTGTTGGGTGCCAGCAGCATCGGCAGGTCCTGGGCGATCCGCCCGGTTTGCTCCGGAGTGGACACGATGCGCATGGTGCCATCGGATTGGCGCGCTGCCTGGTCGAGTACCCAGCCGGCGGTATCGGGGGTGAACTGCCCGTTGCTGACCAGGTTTTCGCCGGCACCGGGCAGACTCACCAACGGTGGTGGCGACGCGCCGGGGGCGTTGGGATCGACCACTGGTGGCTCGAGAACTCCTTCGACGAACCGGACCTCGGCGACGGTCACAACGCCTGCCGGGGCGTTGCGGCCGGCGGCGACGAAGACCGTGACTTCGGTCGACTCGGCGCCGGTGTAGACCGTCAGACGCCGTTGGGCCAGGGTTGCCGACTGTCCCGCCCCGGTCTTGTCGAGTTGGGGTCCGTCGATGACACCCCACACCCCCCACACATCGCTGGGTACCGAGCCGCTGGTGCGCATTGTGAGGGCCAACGTGTACAACGTCTGTGGTTTCAGGTTGGTGATTCGTTGGGAAATCCGAGCATCGGCGGTCTCGGTTGCCGCCAGTCGCGCTACGGCGCCACTGCCACTGTCGAGGCTGGAGACATCCCCGGATTGTTGCCAGCCGCTCAAGCCCTCGCTGAAAGTCGGATTCTGTAAAAGATTCTGGCCCGCGGGCGGTTGGGGTTCGGGTGCTGGTGCAGGTGGTTCGGGTTCCGGCTCGGGTGCGGGCGGTTCCGGCTCAGGTTCGGGTTCTGGTGCGGGTGGTTCGGGTTCGGGTTCGGGTTCGGGTTCGGGTGCGGGTGCGGGTGCGGGTGCGGGTGGTTCGGGTTCGGGTTCCGGCTCGGGTTCGGGTTCTGGTGCGGGTGGTTGGGGTGCGGGTGCGGGTGCGGGTGGTTCGGGTTCCGGCTCGGGTTCGGGTTCTGGTGCGGGTGGTTGGGGTTCCGGTTCCGGTTCGGGTTCCGGTTCTGGTGCGGGTGCCGGGGGTTCCGGCTGCGGTGCGGCGCCGACATGGACGGTGACCGTGCTGGTCGCGGTATGCCCGTCACTGCCGAGGAGGCCGAAGGTCAGCATGTGCAGCAGACCCGAGATTCCGTGAATGTGGAAACCACC
>JAHZJB010000143.1 GCA_022601135.1 Actinomycetes bacterium
CAGCGTTCTTGAGGCGCCGAAATCGGCGAACACGACCCGCGAAGTGCAATCACCAGACTCCTGGCGGTCGAACCGCAACCGCAGCGGCACCCCTTCGGTGACCCGGATCACCGACGGCGAATAGCCGCCCTTGACCGTCACGTCCACTTCCTGCACCCCGCCCACCACGTGGGCCCGGCGAGCGGTCTTGGGCCCCAAGAAGAACCACCACAAGAACCCCACGATCCCTACGGCGGCGACAACCACGACGACGTCGGAAACTGCCATACTCAACACCCCTGTTCGACGTCTGCGATGAACTCTACCTACCCAATAGGTATACCCTATGGGGGTATACCTATTGTATACGGGGAATGGCGCCTTGCCGCTGGGGCGTGCGTATAGGGGACCGGCCACTCGCCAGGGAAAGGAAGTGGAGTGCGATGAAACTCAACACCGTTGAGCGTGCGCTGATGAACAACCCGGTTCGGGCCGCGCACCAGCATCATCGTGAGGGTGCGTGGTTTCGACGCCTGGCTGGCGGTGACCTGGCCGGCCAGCATGTGCTTGAGGTGGGGTGTGGGCGTGGTGTGGGCGCGGAGGTGATCCTGGACCGGCTGGGGGCGGCCGCGGTTACCGCCTTTGATCTCGACGAGTCGATGGTGGATCTGGCAAGTAAGCGCCTGCGTGGGCGTCCGGTGTCGTTGTCGGTGGGCGACGTATGCGAAATCGCTGTGCCAGCTGCGGGGGTCGACACCGTGGTGGACTTCGGGATCATTCATCACGTGCCGGGCTGGCAGCTGGCTGTGGCTGAGATTGCGCGCGTCCTTCGCCCGGGTGGGTTGTTGCTTTTTGAGGAGGTGCCACGCCGTATGCTCGACAGCTGGGCTTTTCGGACCTTCACTGTGCATCCGCAGGAGAACCGTTTCGAGGCCGATGAATTTGGTGCTGAACTCGCTCGCAACGGATTACACGGGACCGGGCGGATTGAAGGGCATCTTGGCGGCATGGTGTTCGTCGGCGCCGCGCGCAAGACCTAGTCTTGCTGCGGCGACAGTAGCGACCGTGCATGTCGGTGGCGCCTGCAATCTGCTGGGGTGATCGATCAGACCGAGCCTGGCGCCGGTGTTACTGCTGCAGGGTGGCTGCGGTTAGCGTCCTGGGTGGCCGTGCAGGACCGCGATGCGTTGCCGGTATTCGGTCTCGTCGATTTCGCCGTGGGCGAAGCGGCTGGCCAGTACCTGTTCCGGTGAGGGGGCCTGCGGGGTCGGCGGCGGGGCCGGGCTGTTGGCGGTACCGGAGAGGGATCGGATCAACGCGACGATGCCGACAATGATCAGTGCCCAAAACAGCAGCATGCCGATAGTCATGCCGGCGTATCCCCACCAGCCCATATCGTGGGTATTCCAGAACATCATGAGCGTTCCTCTCCTGTTGTGCTCTCATTGTGAGCTTCCGACAAAGGTGTTGCCAGGGCCTAATGCACTGTCTGTTCGGGACGTTCGGCATCTCCTCAAGGAGCCGCCGCTCGGGGTCGGGAGTGTGGCGCATGTCAGCTGCGGTAGTTGAGGCTGGTCATCATGCCCGCTTCTTGGTGATAGGTGTTGTGGCAGTGCAGTATCCAAATTCCGGGGTTGTCGGCAACGAGTCTGACCGTTACCGATGTCATAGGCAGTACGATCACGGTGTCCTTGCGGCAGCCGGGGCTGCCGTCGGGTTTGATCACTTGAAAGGTGTGTCCGTGTAGGTGCATTGGATGCCACATCATTGTGGCGTTGGTAAAGGTCAATGTCGCAGTCTGGCCCTGCTGAATCCTCAGAGGTGTGGTGTCGCTGTAGGGACGGCCGTTGATCATCCAGTCGTAGGGCATCATCGTGCCGGAAAGCTGTGCGGTGAGCGCGGTATCGATGTTGGTCAGTGGTAGCCCAACTTCGGGGGTCGCGGTGAACATGTCCACGGTGCCCACGCGACCGTTGAACTCCGATGGTCGAAAGCCCGGCTCCGGTGCGCTACCCGCTCCGGTTGACAGCAGAGCCCGCGCCACGGCGTTCTTGCCCTCAGCTGCGGCGACGAGCGGGAACACGCCGTCGCCCGCGGTGACCACCACGTCGTAGCGTTCCCCCATCCCCAGCAGCACCGCATCCACCTGCGTGGGCACGATGGGGAAGCCGTCGGTGTGCGTGACCGTCATCGTGTGCCCGGCCAGCGCGACCCGAAACGCGTTGTCGGATGCGGCATTGATGATGCGGATGCGCACACGCTGGCCGGGTTTGGCCGAAAACGTTGTCGGCGCGGCCGCGATGCGTCCGTTGATCAGGTAGTAGGGGTAGCTGACATCGCCGGCGTCCCCGCCCAACAGATTGCTCGGCCCGACGCCCCCGACGCCGGGCACCGTGGGCATTCGTCGGCTGCCCGGCGTGGGTGTCGGGTGCATGCCGGGCATGGTTGAAGCCTCCCCGGAAGCCGTCATTGCCCGCAATGCGTCGTAGATCTGTTGGGGGCTGCTGCCGACTCCGGCGGTCCAGTCGTCGAGCATCACGATCCACTCGGCGTCATAACCGCCGGGTTCGGCCGGATCGTCGATGATCACGGGCAGATAGAGCCCATAATCGGCGTCCAGCCCGGTGTGCGGGTGCGCCCAGTGGGTGCCTGGATATGGCGAGGTGAAGCGATACGTGAACTGGCCGGCGGGGCCGATGTTCGGCGTGGCCGGGGCTGCGCCGTCCATGTCGTTACGCAATGCGATGCCGTGCCAGTGCACCGACGAGGGGTGCGCAAGCCCGTTGACGACGGTGGCCGCCAGCTCATCTCCCACCGCCGCGCGGATGAGCGGCCCGGGAACCTGGTCGTTGTAGGCCAGGGTGCGGGCCACCGTGCCGCCAAGGTCAATGTCGGTTTGAGCAGCCACCAGATTCGCCGACACGGATTTCCCGCTGTGCGGTCGAGCGGCTTCGGCCGCGGCGATCGGATCAAAGTCGCCGACAACGACGCCTGCACCGTTATCGGGGCGGCCGCACGCGGTCAGCGCGGCGCCGCCGGCCATTGTGGCAGCCAGAAAACGTCTCCGGCTCAACTGAATTGCGCTGAGAAGGCTTTCGGTCATCGGAATGCTCGCACCGCCATCTCAGTTAGAGCCGCCTGGGTCGGTCCGAGTCGGCGTTGTCGACAGCGGACCGCGTGTCTGGCCTTCACAATGGTTGAGCTGATCGGCGAAATGGTGATGGTTGTGTGAAGATTCGCTCAAGACGGCGCTCGAAGTCTTGGTCAGGTGCGCAGGCCCGGGTGTCTACCCGGCACGATGGAGTGCATGGACTCGATCGCAGCTCCTTCGGTCGTGACTGGCGCCGGTTATCGGGCACTTGTCGTCGACGATGAAGTTCCCCTGGCCGAGGTGCTGGTCAGCTATCTGGAACGTGAACAGTTCGAGGTGGCCGTCTGCTACAACGGGACCGACGCGGTCGCTGTGGCACGTGAGGTCGACCCCGACGTCGTGGTGTTAGACCTCGCGCTGCCCGGTATCGACGGGATCGAGGTGTGCCGGCAGCTGCGCGTCTTTTCTGATGCGTATGTGGTGATGTTGACCGCACGCGACTCCGAAGTCGACACCGTGGTCGGGCTGTCGGTGGGTGCCGATGACTATGTCACCAAACCGTTCAGCCCGCGCGAGCTGGTGGCCCGCATCCGTGCGATGCTGCGTCGCCCCCGCAATGCACAGTGGCGGGCTGGCGTTGCTCGCGACGCGGGCACGCCGCCGGCACCGCCGCGGGTATTCGGACCGCTGTCGATTGACGTGGATGGCCGTGAAGTGTTCCTCGACGAAGAACCCGTCGCCCTCACCCGTACGGAGTTTGACATCCTGGCCGTGCTGTCGGGGCGTCCGGGCGTGGTGTTCAGTCGTCGCCAACTGCTGGATTCGATCTGGGGCGAGCCGTGGGTGGGCAACGACCATCTGGTCGACGTCCACATCGGCCATCTGCGCCGGAAACTGCGTGACGACCCGGCCGATCCGACGTTTGTGTTCACTGTACGAGGTGTGGGTTACCGGATGGCGGGTGCCTTGTGAACGACTCGCGCCGAAGGCGTTTCGGTATCGGTGTCCGCCTACTAATGGCACAAGGCCTGGTTCTGGCTGCTGGCGGGACCACGACGTGGATCGTGGCCACTTGGGTTGGTCCGCCGCTGTTTCGGATGCATTTGAACATGGCCGGGGTCGCCCATGATTCTGACGAGCAGTTCCACGCAGAGCAGGCCTACCGTTATGCCACCGCGATCTCGATATCGGTCGCGGTCGGTGTCGCCGCCTTGACAGCGCTGGTGGTCACTGCGTACTTCAGCAGACGACTGCAGCGATCCGTTTCCGAGGTGTCCGCGGCGGCAACCGCGGTGGCTGATGGCCACTACGGTGCCCGGGTGTCTCCACCGAATCTGGGTGACGATTTCGCCGAACTCTCGCGTGCCTTCAACGAGATGGCCCGGCGTCTGGAGTCCGTCGAGTCCACCCGGCGTCAGCTGTTCGGGGACCTGGCCCACGAAATCCGCACACCGGTCTCGGTGCTGGAGGCTTACATGGAGGCCGTTGAGGATGGGGTGAAGACCTTGGATTCCGACACTATCGCGATGCTGCGCGACCAGACCCACCGGCTGGTGCTCTTCGCCCAAGACGCCGCCGCACTGGCCGAGGCCGAAGAATCCCACGCCACGATCACCCGAGAATGGGTCGACCCCGCCATCGTTATCGCCAAAGCAACCAGCGCCGCAGCCAACCGGTACACGGCCAAGCACGTCTCGCTGACGACGACTCTAGGCAAACTCCCGCTTGTCTGGGCTGACCCGCACCGGCTCGTCCAAGTGCTGGCCAACCTCCTCGACAACGCGTTACGGCACACCCCGGGGGGCGGCACGGTCCACGTCAGTGCCACCGCCGACAGCGAGGACCTCACCATTACAATCGCTGACAGCGGGGAGGGAATCGAGCCGACGCACCTACCTCATGTGTTCGAGCGGTTCTACCGTGCCGACACCGCCCGAAACCGCGACCGAGGCGGCGCGGGCATTGGATTGGCCATCGCCAAAGCATTCACCGAGGCGCACGGCGGCCGGATCACCGCGGCCAGCCGCGGACTCGGCACGGGCAGCGTTTTCACCGTGGCCCTGCCGATCCGTCCTGCGCCCCAAGCCGACGCCGCCAGCTATGCGATGGCATAGCGACCCCCCGCCGCGTTGCGGTCCGGATTCACCCGAGTGAGGCCAAGATTTGGTTCATTGTGTCGATTTCGTTCTTCTGGCTCGTGGCGATGGTCTCTGCGAGGGTGATTGCCGCGCCGAATTCGCCTTTCTCGATTTCGTTCTGCGCCATGGTGATCGCGCCCTCATGATGAGCGATCATCTGCGTCAAGAACAGCTTGCTCGCCTCAACACCTTGCGCATTATTCAAGGCGTCCATATCCGCTGGCGACATCATCCCCATCATCCCGGACATGCCCTCCATCCCGGGCATCATCGAGCCGCTGGGGGACGGGCTTGAGCCAGGTGCTTCGCTCTGGCTCGGGGCGGGTGTCTCGCCGCCCATGCCCGGCATTTCCATGCCCGGCGTCATCTCCATCCCGGGCATCCCCATGCCCGGCGTCATCGCCATTGTCGGCATCCCCCATTCGGCAAGCCAGTCCTGCATCTGCTTGATCTCTGAGGCTTGCTCGGTCTTAATCTTGGTGGCCAGATCGGTTACCCGCGGATCGATATCGGGCTTGGCCAAAATCATGTCGGCCATCTCGATCGCCTGCTGATGATGCGGAATCATGTGGTGAGCGAACTTGACATCAGCCTGGTTGTGCGCCGCGGCAGCCTCGCTCGTCGGCGCGGCGGTGGTTGACGTCGTGCTCGATGACGCCGGTTGCTCGGTGCCCGAGTTGCTACATGCGCTCCCCGTAAGGAGCGCGGCTGCCGTGATCGTTCCCACCAGCAGAGTTCGTGTGCGATTCATCGCAGTCCTTTCGTGAGGTCATAACGACGGATACCTGCGGGACCCGTCGAGCCGCCGTCCAGACTCGCGGATACTGGTATGGCTGTCCTAGTTGTTGTGTGAAGATTCGATAAAGAATTGATCGCACCGAGCTCAAGCGTGCCGACATCGCAGTCGGGACACGTTGGAGCACACAATGATTGCCGTGCCCGGATGGTGATTCTGTCGCGACGCGGTCACAGCTCTGCGTCAAGTCTGCTCCGGGCTGGGTATGCCGCGATCTGCTGCTACAGTCGGCGTCATTGTGAAGTCCCCTGGCACTATTCCCAGAACGCCGGCATGCGCGGTGATCGCGCTGGCGGTCGTTTTCTGGCTGGTCGCCGCCGGCGGGCTGGGGGACCCGTCCCGCACCGATACCGCGCCTCCTCACGGGCCGCACGCGTTGGGTTCCGATTGGCCCGCCGAAGTCGGATCCCTCGCCGATCATGAGCATCCCGTCGTTTCCCATCCCCATGCCGTGGATGGTTCGAACGCGGCGGCACCCGAAAGTGCCGGGACGGCGGTGATGCGCCGGGCCAGTACCGGATTGGCCGCGCTGGCCCTGGTTGTTGTCGCGCTCATGGTGGCACCGCTGTGGTGTCAGCTGCGGCGGGTATCAGTGCGTGGCCCGCCGCGGGTCGGCGCCCTCCTGTTTTCTGATCGGGCCATTTTGACCCGGTTGTGTATCGCGCGCCGCTGATCGGCTAGCGCCAGACCTGGGCTTTTCTGCACGGACTCTTCCTTGCGTGCCCGGTCGGTGATCGCTGCCCTTCATCAGCAGCCGCGCGGAACTCGTCGCGGCGTAAACAGAAACGACCGCAACCATGACTCATGTTCTGTCCCTGCGCACGGCGGGCCGAAACGCCTGCGTGCCACGTCGTCCTGGCCGTAACGAACGGCTGGGTTCCATGATCGGCCACACCCCGGTGTTGCGTATCGCTGCACCGTTCACTGCAGACGAGCGCGGCTTTTGGGCCAAGCTCGAGGGATTCAACCCAGGGGGAATGAAAGACCGTCCGGCGATGCACATGGTGGAACGCGCGCACGCCAGCGGCGCCCTGCGCCCAGGTGGGCGGATCGTCGAGTCAACCAGCGGCACCTTGGGTTTGGGATTAGCGCTGGCCGGCACGGTGTACGGGCATCCGGTGACGTTGGTGACAGACCCGGGTCTGGAGCCGATCATGAGCCGGATGTTGTCGGCCTACGGGGCCCAGGTGGACGTAGTCAGTGATCCGCATCCGGAAGGGGGTTGGCAGCAAGCCCGCCGCGACCGGGTGCTGGAGATTCTGGCCGCCGAGAAAGACGCCTGGCACCCCGACCAGTACAACAACCCTGACAACGTCGACGGGTACCGAGGCTTGGCCCTGGAACTCAACCACCAGCTCGGCCAGGTGGAGGTGCTGGTGTGCTCGGTGGGTACCGGCGGTCACTCGGCCGGGGTGGCGCGGGCGCTGCGGGAGTCCAACCCCGACCTGCAGTTGATCGGTGTCGACACGATCGGGTCCACGATCTTCGGGCAACCGGCCAGCACCCGATTGATGCGCGGCCTGGGCTCCAGCATCTACCCGGGCAACGTTGACTACGACGCCTTTGACGAAGTGCACTGGGTCGCACCCGCCGAGGCGGTTTGGGCCTGTCGAACATTGGCGGCCACCCACTACGCCACCGGCGGGTGGAGCGTTGGCGCGGTCGCCATGGTGGCCGGATGGGCGGCACGCCAGCATTCTTCAGGAACGACGATCGCCGCGGTCTTCCCCGACGGCCCGCAACGCTACTTCGACACCATCTACAACGACGACTACTGCCGCGCCCACGGGCTGCTCGGGACCCAAGCACCGACCCAGCCCGCTGTCATCGACGACCCGAGACGCCACGTGATCACTTCCTGGACGCGGTGCCGCGGTGTGCCTGACCCAATGGCGGTGATGCGTTGATGGGCGCGCGATCAACGGATTTCGGAGATTCGGCTGACCCAGTCGAGCATTGATGATCAGCGTACGACAGCTCATTGATGCCGCCTCGACGTCCAATGACAGCCAAACGGGAGGCTGCCCCCAGCAGCAGGCCAACCACATCTGCTGTGCAGGCGAAATCCATTGTCAAAAAAGCTATTTCGACGTGACCAGCAAACCTTCACATCAACTATCGGGTTGCTGTCAGAGATTCCTCAATAGCTTCTGGTCGCAGAGAACCCATTCCGCCGATACCGAATGACCGCTGAGCTTTCCAGTCGCTCCATCCCCTAGGAGACCTACATGAAGCACATCGCATATGGCGCACTTTGCGCCACTGTCCTGGCCGCAGCGACGATCGCCACGGCTACCGCCGACGACACCGCACCGTCAAGACCGAGCTCGGTGTATGACACTATCCGCTCGCTGCAAGACAAAGGGTACAAAGTAATTCTCAACAAGACGGGCAACGAGCCCCTCCGAAAATGCAGGGTCGGTAGCATCCGGCCTGGGCATGAGAGCACAAAGGAGCGACCAGAAGCTGAATACCAAAAGCAAACAATCAATCTGGACGTTATCTGCTAGCGAATCTTCCATACCGTCCTACGCGGGCTCCGATTTCCGCCCGCAAGCTACGGTGGCCACCGTGCTAGCAATGGCCCAGTACGGCCACCGGTGCTGGGTGAACTCGTTGGGCAGCTCCGGTCCTTCCATGATGGGCGGGACGGCTTGGAACTACCTCTGGGCTCCGGCGTCTATGAGCGCAGCGAAACCGCTGCAGCAATGCGCTACGCCCAAACGCATTGGGACAGCTGGTGATATTTGGACTGTCCTCCCTGGATGGGTGGACAGATGGATCCGATCGGATGGTTCATGACTGCTGCGACTTGCTCGCGAGGATGTCGTAGAGGGGGTTGAGTTCGGTGGCGGCTCGGGTGTCGTTGCCGGCGCCGTCAACGTAGCGTTGCGAAGTGACCATGGACTCGTGCCCGAGAAGCTTCATCAACATGTAGACGCTGACGTTCGCGTTGGCGAGTTCGGTGGCGAAGGTGTGTCGTAGACCGTGCACGAGTGCGCCGGAGGTGCGCTCGCCGTTGATGCCGGCCCTTTTGAAGGCCCTCAGGATCCGGTACTGCAGCGTTCCGCGCGTGATCCGTTCTCCATCAGCTCCAACGAATAGGGGAGCGGTGGGGGAGAAGAGGCCGAGGGCATCATCAGCAGTGTCTGGCGATCGTCTGCGTGCCGGCGGGAAGCGGGCGGAGCGGGATTGTAGATACTGCTCGATAACGTCGAGAAGTTCACTGCTGAACGGGATTCGGCGGTCCTTGTTGCCCTTGCCGCGCACATGCAAGACACCGCTACCGTCATCGCTTCGGCGGACGTTGCCGATGTTGGCGTTGATAAGTTCGTCAGCTCGCAGGCCTGTCAATAGCGAAGTAAAGACAATGGCACGGTCACGCTCAGCCCAGTCGCTGCGGCGCCGGGACCCGTGATCGGCGTCGATGGCGGCAATCAATTCTGTGACCGCTTGGGAGGGATAGCTTTTCGGAAGGGACCTGGGCGTCTTCGGGCGGCCGATGAGCGGCATGGGATTGGCGCCGAGGAGCTCGGCGGTGTAGAGGAACGTACATAAGCCGTTCCAAGTTGACCAGCAGCGCCGGATGGAAGCCGACGAATGAGTTCCTGCGTAGACGGCGAACGCTGCGCGCAGCTTGTCTTTGGTGAGCTCGGCTGGCTGGAGCCTAACTACTTCGTCGGGGGCGCCCGCTAGCAGTGTGGCTATTGCTTCGAAGTCTTGGCGGTAGGCCTTAGTGGTGTGAGGCGAGGGTTTGCGAATGGCGCGATCGGCCAAGAAGTCAGCGAACCAGGCAGGGTAGGAGAGCGTTGACGACTGTTGGGCACCGGGGGCAGCCACTGAGCCATTATCGCAGGTGCTCGTGGATAACTGCTGTTATCCACGAAGTCCTGGGCGCGTGTTGCGCGCCGGTGGTGGGGAAGTCATCCGATCAGAACTCGTATGCGGGGTCATCGTCGAGGATGGTCGCGAAAATCGCCGTTAGCCCTCCGATGTCGGATTCGGCTCGCGCTGTGTGACATGCGCTGTGCAACTCGGTGAGGTCTGTCTTCTGCCAGTCGAGTCCAGCACCGCGTTCGGACAGGAGCAGATCGAAGAACTCGCGGGTGGAGCGGCCGTTGCCCTCGCGGAAGGGGTGGGCAAA
>JAHZJB010000144.1 GCA_022601135.1 Actinomycetes bacterium
ATGACAACCGTGGCCTTGTCGCGGCCCATTCGCCGCGACGCGCCGCCGGCAAGAACCACGGCGGCCAATGGCAGCGACGACGTCACATCGGTGACGTTAGCGCAAGGCGACGACGGTCAGTCAGTCGACGGTCCAGGTGTCCTTTCCGCGAAGCAGCGACTGCAGTGCCGCCGCATCATGGGCGCTCGCTTCGCGGGCCATCGCGAGTTGCTGACGAGCGGCATCGTCGTAGGTGGGCCTGTTCACCTGGCGGAAGATACCCATCACCATGTGGTCGAGGTTCTGATCGGACAGCCGCGACAACGCAAACGCATACGCCGGATCCTCGAGGCACACGTCGTGGACGACGATCTCGTCGGCCGACACGTCGGCGGTCTTGACGGCCTCCAACCCGTATCCCGACTTGACCACGCAGTACTCGCCGTTGGCGCCGAACGTGATCGGCTCACCGTGGCTGAGGTTGATCAGCCGCTCCTCGGCGCCCTCCTTACGGAGCACATCGAACGAGCCGTCGTTGAAGATCGGGCAGTCCTGCATGATCTCGACGAGTGCGGCTCCGCGATGCTGTGCGGCCGCACGCAGTACCTCGATGAGGCCCTTGCGGTCGGAGTCCAGCGCGCGGCCGACGAAAGTCGCCTCGGCGCCCAACGCCAACGAGACCGGGTTGAACGGATAGTCCAGCGACCCCATCGGGGTGGATTTGGTGATCTTGCCGACTTCCGATGTGGGCGAGTACTGCCCTTTGGTCAACCCGTAGATCCGGTTGTTGAACAACAGAATGGTGATGTTGATGTTGCGTCGCAACGCGTGGATGAGGTGATTACCACCAATCGACAGCGAGTCACCATCGCCGGTGACCACCCATACCGAAAGGTCCTCGCGGGCGAGAGCCAGGCCGGTCGCGATGGTCGGAGCACGGCCGTGGATCGAGTGGAAGCCGTAGGTCTCGAGGTAATACGGGAAGCGGCTCGAGCAGCCAATACCGCTGACGAACGCGATGTTTTCACGACGCAGACCGAGTTCGGGCAGGAAGTTGCGGATGGCGTTGAGAATGACGTAGTCGCCGCAGCCGGGGCACCAGCGGACCTCTTGGTCGCTGGAGAAGTCCTTCGCCTTCTGCGGTCCGTCGGTAGTCGGAACCAGGCTGGTTTTTGTCAGCGCGGCCGGAGTCAACCCCAGATCGCTACCGATTGCCTGGTTCGGTGCGCGATCGGCGCCGCCGCTGGCTGTCTTCATACGCTGGCTCCCACACCACTCTCGTCGGCCGCTGCGCCATCTGAACGATCTATCGTGGCAGCGGCCAGCCGGGCGAACTCGGCCTTTTCGAGTTCCTTTTCAACCAGGGTTCCGTCGAACGCCGAATCGATGATGCCCTCGACCTCATCGGCCAAGAAGGCCATACCCTCCACCTTGGTCACCGACTGGATATCAACCAGGTACTTCCCGCGCAGCAGCAGGGCCAGCTGACCGAGGTTCATCTCCGGCAGAACGACAGAGGAGTATCGCCGCAGTACCGCGCCCAAGTTGCCCGGGAAAGGGTTGAGATGGCGCAGCTGCGCGTGAGCGACATTGAGGCCCCTGCGCCGGGCGCGCCGACAAGCCTCCCCGATGGGGCCATAGCTGCTGCCCCAACCCAGCAGCAGCAGGTCCGCCTCGCCACTGGGGTCGTCCACCTCGAGGTCGGGAACCTCGATGCCCGCGACCTTCTCCTGACGCAGACGGACCATCAGATCGTGGTTCTTCGGCTCATAGGAGATGTTGCCCGAGCCGTTTGCGGTCTCCAGACCGCCGATCCGGTGCTCCAGCCCCGGCGTCCCGGGAATCGCGAACTGGCGAGCCAGGGTCTGCGGATCACGCGCATAGGGCCCGAACGGGGCACCGGACTTCGCGAACGTGTGCACGATCGGCTCGTAGGAGCTCACGTCGGGAATCCGCCACGGCTCGGAGCCGTTGGCGATGGCGCCATCGGACAGGATCATCACCGGGGTGTGGTAGCGGATCGCGATGCGGGCAGCTTCCACGGCGACGTCGAAGCAGTCCGACGGCGACCGCGGCGCCAGCACGGCAATGGGCGACTCGCCGTTGCGCCCGAACAGCGCCTGCAACAGGTCGGCTTGCTCGGTCTTGGTGGGCAGACCGGTCGATGGCCCACCGCGCTGGACGTCGATGACGATCAGCGGCAACTCAGTCATCACCGCCAAACCGATCGACTCGGACTTCAGCGAGATGCCCGGCCCCGAAGTGCTGGTTACCCCCAGTGCACCGCCGTACGAGGCGCCGATTGCCGCGCCGATCCCGGCGATTTCATCCTCGGCCTGGAAGGTCAGCACGTTGAAGTTCTTGTGCTTTGACAACTCGTGCAGGATGTCGGAGGCCGGAGTGATCGGGTAGGTGCCGAGCACTATCTGGATGCCGCTGAGGTGACTTGCGGAGATCAGACCGTAGGCCAGTGCGATGTTGCCGGAGATCTGCCGATAATCGCCCGGCGCGAGTTCGGCCGGCGACACCTCATAACTGGCGACGAACGCTTCGGTGGTCTCGCCGTAGTTCCAGCCCGCCTTGAGGGCGAGCACGTTGGCCGCGGCGATTTCGGGCTTGCGGGAGAATTTCTCGCGAATGAACGACTCGCTGTGTTCGAGTTCGCGGCCGTACATCCACGACAGCAGACCGAGGGCGAACATGTTCTTGGCGCGCTGGCCATCCTTCTTGGTTGCCCCGATGGGCTCGACCGCTCCGAGCGTCAGCGTCGTCATCGGAACCGGCTGCACCAGGTAATCCGACAGTTCGTCGGTCTCCAAAGGATTGGCGTCATACCCAACCTTGGCCAGGTTGCGCTTGGTGAACTCGTCGGAATTGGCGATGATCAGGCCACCCCGACGCAGATCGGGGAGGTTAGCCATGAGCGCAGCCGGGTTCATCACCACCAACACATCGGGCCGATCCCCCGCGGTCAGGATGTCGTAATCGGCGATCTGAATCTGGAACGACGACACACCCGGCAGCGTGCCCTGTGGTGCGCGGATCTCGGCGGGGTAATTGGGTTGTGTCGCAAGGTCGTTGCCGAACAGGGCCGCTTCAGAGGTGAACCGGTCGCCGGTGAGTTGCATCCCATCGCCAGAGTCGCCGGCGAAGCGGATGACAACCTTCTCGAGCTTCTGCCGAGGCCCCCGGGCTGCCCTGCCGCTGTCTCCCACTCGCCTGTCCCTTGCGTCTCGCTTGCCTGTATGGCGCCTGATACCACCGAGTCGCACAAGACGCGACGCGCCTGTCGGGGATGTTCGCCAGGGTTGGTGTCACCGCCAGTAACGATTATGCACTTCTCTTAGGCGCAATCCGGCTGGGCTCGCGGGTGATCAATCGGCACATCCGGGTCGGAAGCGCTGTTCAGGACATCGGAGGCCGAGACAGTGAGACACGATTGTGGAATTCGTCACGTTTGGGTCGGCTGCCATTCTTAAGAATCGAGGTACCGCCCGGCGGCAAGCCGGTCGAGCAGAGCCACCGGGCGCATCGACCCCGCCGGGCGACATCGGGTCGGTGGCTAAGGTGGCGTAGTGCCCCTCGATGCGCCCGTCGATGTACCCCGGGACGAACCGCCTACCGTTGCGGCCGGCCCGAGTGGCGCTGGCCGCTTTGAACCCATTCCGGCTGCTCGATCGCTGCAAGCTCTGATCGAGTCCGAAACCGACGATGATGCCGGCACTGACAACATGACGGCTGCGATTGTCACCGCGATCGACGATGCTGGGCTTTTTCATCTCGCCGTGCCCGCCGAGCTTGGCGGCGCCGAAGCCCCGGTCGAAACTATTCTCGGGGTCACCGAGGCACTGTCGTTCGCCGACGGATCGGCCGGCTGGTGTTATGCCCAGAACGTCACCGTGATGGCCTTCAGCGCCTATTTGGATCGATCGTTCGCCGCCGAGGTCGCCGGGGCCACCGCCGCGGCGGGAATGTTCGCGCCAGTCGGCAAGGGCAACGTCGACGGCGACGGCTTCACCGTCGAGGGTGGGTATTCGTTCGGCAGCGGCTCGTCATACGCCGATCATGTCGGGGGCGCCGTATTCATCGAAGACGGTGAGGCCAACGGTCTCGCAGCGCCGGACTGCATCCGCGGATTCATCGTCCCGGCTAATCGTGTCGAGCTGCTCGGCAACTGGGACGTCATGGGGTTGCGAGGAACGGGAAGCGTCGACTTCAGGGTGCCTCGCCAGCATGTCGAGAGAGGCCAGACGTTCCCGTTGCTGTCGGCCCGCGTTATCACCGGAGGCCCCCTATACCAGCTGGGACCCATCGTTTTGGGGGGAATCGCCTCAACTGGATGGGCCATCGGCGTTGCCGAACGGGCGCTGCATGAGATAGCCGAGATCGCCAAAGCGGGACGGACGCGGCTCGGCAGTATCCAGCTCATTGCGCAGCCAGAGTTCCAGCAGCAGTGGGGTTTCCACGCGACAGCGCTCGCGGCCGCACGAGTCGCTTACGCCGAGGCAACCAACGACGCCATCCATGCGCACTCCCATGGCGCCGACGACGGGGACATCAGCGAGACCTCGGCGCTGGTGAAGTCCACCGGCAGCTTCGTCGTCGACGCCGCGAAACGCGCCACCAGGTTCGCCTGGGAAGCGGCGGGAAGCTCAGCGATCCGCAACCCGAATCGCCTCCAGCGGTGCTACCGCGACATGAGCGTGGGATCGGGACATCTCGTCTGGGATCGGCGCAACCACGCCGAGTACACCCAGTCTCGCCTGGCCATCACCGGCTGACGTCGCGCATCAATCGTCCTCGCCGAGCCCGCGGCAAAAGCTGGGCTAACGGATCAGCGGCAACTTTGGCAGAGTGCTGTTGTGAACTCATTGTTGAATCATGTGCTGGACGCCCACGGGGGCGTGGACCGCTGGCAGAACGCCACAGCGATTCGGGCACGAGTGCGCACCGGCGGTCTGCTGACCCGCACCCGCGTGCCCGGCAACCGATTCAGTGACTACCGCGTCACCGTAGACATCCACGAACCCAAGACGGTCATCGACCCGTTTCCACGCGATGGACTGCGCGGCGTCTTCGATCATGGGTCGGTTCGCGTCGAAGATCACCGGGGCGACGTCATCAGTTCACGCACCCATCCGCGTCCGCTGTTCTTCGGGCTGTCTGGATTTCGGCGCAACATTCGTTGGGATGCAATGGATTCCGTTTACTTCGCCGGCTATGCCATGTGGTGCTATCTCACGACTCCGTATCTGCTCACCCGCAAGGACGTGCATGCCGAAGAGGGCGATCCGTGGCAGGAAGACGGGGAGACGTGGAGCCGGCTGAAGGTCGATTATCCCCCGGAACTCGACACCCACTCACCTCACCAGACCTACTACTTCGATGCGAATGGTCACCTACGTCGCCACGACTACGTCGCACAAGTGGTCGGCCACTGGGCCAAGGCGGCTCACTATTGTGCCGACCAGGTAGACGCCGACGGAATTACCTTCGCCACCCGCAGATGGGTCCGCCCGATCGGCCCCGGCAACCGCTCGCTACCGTTTCCCACTCTGGTATCGCTGGAGCTAAGCGACCTGATCGTCGAGACCAAGTAGAGAACACGAGAAGGCCCGTAACAAGGCGGAACTACGCGATGTCCGCCCTGCGCGCGGGGGCGCGCCGCTGATGCCAGCGCAGCCGCAACAGCAGGAGGCCGCGGTGCGCACGCCATCCCGCCGACAGCGGGTCACGCCAGACGGGCGTGACCGGTGGCATGTCAGGATCAGGCTCCACGTCTCCAGTGTGCCGGGACAGATTGCGGCACGCACGTGAATGTCACCAGCGTCACCATGTTGAGACCATCACAACTCGGTGAACTGCCCGGTCGAGACCGGAATCATTGCAGGAGGCGATCGACGAACGCCTCAGTGCCCTGTTTCCATGCGACGACGAAGTTGCCGACGTCATCGCGGCTAATAGCCAGGCTGGGACAAAACCAGCTCTCGCCGTCCTCGGCGAAGAAGTGCGGCGAGCCGATCACTCCGCGGGCCCGGCCCTCATCCAAGTCGGCCCGAACCGCCGCAGCGGTGGCCTCGGCGTCGAGGGGTTCGATGCCATAGCGGTCGGCGATCGTGGCAACGACGTCACGCTGCCCGATGTCCAATCCCTCCTCGAAAACCGCGTTGCGCAGCGCCATCCCGATCTCTTCAACCAGGGCGGGTTCGCCCAGGCGGTCAGCCGCAGCGGTCAGCGCATACGCCGGCATGGAGGTCCTGGGGAATGCATCGGCGCGGAAGCCGGAGAACAGGTCTGGGCGCACAGAAGCGCGCAGCGCAGAAATCTCCGCACCGACGTGGTGCGGGTCGAGCGGCTCGCCGTTGATCAGCTCAAGCGGCCAGGCCCGGATCCGCAGGCGCGGTTCGGGCCGTTCAAGGGGGCGCCTGTCGATGAGCGTGCGAAGCCCGACGTGGGTGAACGGGCAGAGAAGCTCGGCGAAGACCTCGACGGTACGCACGGCACTCCCCGTCACGCCAGCCGGCCTTGGCTGACACCGGCCGCAGCAACACCCGATGCTCGTTGCGGCCTCAACTGGTGGAGCACACCCTGTTGGTGGTCGTGATCTGCCATCCGTTCACGATATGCCGCGCGGGACTCGCCCCGGCAGAGGCCTAAGGCCCTGGCATCAGACGCTGGCATCAGACGCTGGGCCGGAACTCTGTAAGCCATTGCGCCACCGTGGTTTCACTGGTCACGGCCAGAGACCGCTTGTCGGTGGTCGAATGTATGTTCGAGGTGTGTCCGGGTCGGTCGCACAAGAAGCCATGACCGCATTGCTGAGCGCGTATGACGCGGTGGCCGCGTGCGATCTCGAGGCCCTGCCGGCGTCGGGGCTGCTGGAGTTCCTCGACGGACTCGAAGTCCTGTCCTGTCAGCTGCCCACGCAGTCACACCGCGCTCTGGCCAGACTGCAGACCCAGACCACGCCCCAGGAACTAGGCGCTAAGTCGTGGAAGGACGTGCCACCCTGGGTCGACGGAGCAACTCGTGAGCAGATCGAAGTCGACCTGGTTCGGGTCGCTGTCGGCGTAGGACCCAAGGAACTCAAGGAAACCGCCGCACTGAGATTGTTCCTGCTCGATCAGGACGGCCCACCTCCATGACAGACCGCCACGAGGTCGAATGGACCCCGCCCGCAGGGCTGGACACCGGCCAAACGCGGATCAACTACCACCACCGCCCCGAAGCCCTGCTCCGGCCGACCGAAGACCAACCCGACAACCACCAACCCGAAAACCCCAACAGAGTCCGCGGACCGTAACCCACCCTCACCACAGCCAAACACCCCGCCCGCTGAAATCGATATCACCCCAGGGGATCCCGCTGCCCTACCTCGGATGAGGGACCGAGTCGCCTACCCTGGACTCATGGCCACCCGCCGTCACCTCGACCGAGACATCGACGCTGCAGTTGACGAACGGGCGCTGCAGGTGTCGGGTCGCGAGGAGGAGGCCGCCGGCGTCAAAGCGGTCATCGTGTCACTGCAGCGCGCACTCGAATCCATGGGCCTGCTGCGCACGGCCGTCACCCTGTCCAGGCTCAACCAGCGCCATGGTTTCGACTGCCCGGGCTGCGCCTGGCCCGAAGAGCATGGCGGCCGCAAGCTGGCCGAATTCTGCGAGAACGGCGCCAAAGCAGTCGCCGAAGAGGCCACCAAGCGCGTCGTTACGCGAGAGTTCTTCGCCCGCCACAGCATCGCCGACCTGCAAAACCAGCCTGAATTCTGGCTCTCCCAACAGGGCCGCCTGACCGAGCCGATGGTGCTGCGCCCGGGCGACGAGCACTACCGGCCTATTTCGTGGGACGACGCGTTCGAGCTGATCGCCGGTGAGCTGCGCACGCTGGAAAGTCCGCATCAGGCGGTGTTCTACACCTCGGGGCGCACCAGCAACGAAGCCGCCTTTCTCTACCAGCTACTCGTCCGCAGCTTCGGCACCAACAACCTGCCGGACTGCTCGAACATGTGTCATGAATCCTCAGGTACCGCGCTGGTCGAAGCGATCGGTATCGGCAAGGGTTCCGTCACTGTCGAGGATCTCCTCCTGGCCGACCTGATCGTCATCGCCGGGCAGAACCCCGGCACCAACCATCCCCGAATGCTGTCCATCCTGGAGAAGGCGAAAGCCAACGGCGCCAAGGTCATCGCGGTAAATCCACTTCCGGAGGCCGGGTTGATCCGGTTCAAGGATCCGCAGAAGTTGCACGGCGTCATCAGTGACGGGGTGCCGATGGCCGACGAATTCGTCCAAATCCGTGTCGGTGGCGACATGGCGCTCTTTGCCGGCATCGGCAAGCTGTTGTTGGACGCCCAGGACGAGGCCGGTTCGCGCGTCCAAATCGTGGACCGCGACTTCGTCGCGACGCACACCGAGGGATTCGGCGACTACGAGAGCCAGACGCGCAGCGTGGACCTGGACACAGTGCTCGAGGCCACAGGTGTCGACCGGGAGCAACTCGGTCGGGTTGCCGACATGATGGCGACATCTCAACGCATCATCGTGTGCTGGGCGATGGGCCTGACCCAGCAGAAGCACGCTGTGCCGAGCATCGCCGAAATCACCAATGTGCTGCTGATGCGCGGCATGATCGGCAAGTCGGGTGCTGGACTGTGCCCGGTACGCGGGCACTCCAACGTCCAGGGCGATCGCACCATGGGGATCTGGGAGAGGATGCCCGAACCGTTCCTGGCCGCTCTGGACAACCGGTTTGGCATTGTCTGCCCTCGAGAACCCGGCTACGACACCGTCGATGCGATCCGCGCGATACGCGACGGCAAAGCCAAGGTCTTCATGGCCATGGGCGGCAACTTCGCGTCGGCATCGCCGGACACCGCGGTCACGGAGGCGGCGCTGCGTAACTGCCAACTGACGGTGCAGGTTTCGACTAAATTGAACCGCAGTCATCTGGTGCACGGCAGTACGGCATTGATCCTGCCGTCACTGGGCCGTACCGACCGCGATATCCAGGCCGGTGGTAAACAGCTGGTGTCGGTGGAGGATTCGATGTCGATGGTGCATCTGTCCCGCGGCAGTCTGCGTCCACCGAGCGACGATGTGCGCAGCGAGATCTCGATAGTCTGCCAACTGGCTGGGGCTCTGTTCGGTCCAGCTCACCCCGTGCCGTGGGCAACGTTCAACGGCAACTACGACACCATCCGTGACGCGATAGCCGCCGTGATCCCAGGTTGCGACGACTACAACCACCGAGTGCGCGCCCGGGACGGTTTCCAGCTGCCCCACCCCCCACGTGACTCCCGCGAATTCCCCACCGCGACAGGCAAAGCGAATTTCGCGGTGAATCCGCTGGAATGGGTTCCGGTGCCCGAGGGTCGGCTGATATTGCAGACGCTGCGTAGCCACGACCAATACAACACCACCATCTACGGCCTCGATGATCGCTATCGCGGTGTCAAGGGCGGCCGTCGGGTCGTGTTCGTCAATCCGGCCGACCTGGAGAAGTTCGGCCTGTCCGGTGGTGACCGCGTAACCCTGGTGTCGGAGTTCACCGACGGCGGCGGCCGCCTGCAGGAGCGACGGGCCGAGGGTTTCGCGGTGGTACCGTACTCGACTCCGATCGGCAACGCGGCCGCCTACTATCCCGAGACCAATCCGCTCGTTCCGCTCGATCACACGGCCGCCAAATCGAATACACCGGTGTCGAAGGCGATCGTCATCCGGCTGGAGCGAACCTGATGGGCCGGGTGACCGCTCGCCGACGGGTGCGACATCTGAGCACCGAGGACACCATCGCCCGCCCCGAGACCCTGGTTGTCGAGGAGCCCCTGGAGATCCGCGTCAACGGCGCACCGCTCACGGTCACCATGCGAACGCCCGGCTCAGACATCGAGCTGGCGCAGGGGTTCCTCCTCACGGAGGGGATCGTCGCCCGCCGCCACGACATCGTCTCGGTCCGGTACTGCCGCGGCACCGACCCCGAGGGGTCAGGGCTTCGGCAAAATTCCTACAACGTGCTCGACGTGGCACTCGGCCCGGACGTGCCGGCACCCGACGTCGACCCGACCCGGAACTTCTACACGACGTCGTCATGCGGGGTGTGCGGTAAAGCCTCGCTGGATGCGGTGCGCTTGATCAGCAAGCACTGCCCCGGCGACGATCCGTCAACCGTCGCCGCGCAGACGCTGTCCGCACTACCCGGCAAGCTCCGCGACCAGCAGAAGGTCTTCGCCGCAACCGGCGGTTTGCACGGAGCAGCCCTGTTCAGCACTGACGGCGCCCTGCTGGTGGTCCGCGAAGACATCGGCCGGCACAATGCCGTCGACAAGGTCGTGGGGTGGGCTCTGGAACAGCAACGGATTCCGATGGCCGGAACCATCCTGCTGGTCAGTGGACGGGCCTCCTTCGAGCTCACGCAAAAAGCCGTGATGGCCGGCATCCCACTACTAGCGGCGGTATCGGCTCCGTCGTCGCTGGCGGTCGATCTGGCCAGCCAATCCGGATTGACGCTGGTGGCGTTCCTGCGTGGCGAGTCGATGAACATCTACAGCCGGCCAGACCGGGTACAAGGCTGAACCGAGGTGCCTCTCGGCGGACTCCTGCAGATGCGCCCGGCACCGCGGCGGTGGCCGCTGGCGTTGCGCGTGGCCGTCAGCACCGCGATACCGATCCTGATCGGCTGGGCCGCCGGCGATATCGGCGCCGGTCTCATCGCGAGCCTGGGCGCGTTCACCGCCGACTACGGCACCGACCGGCCCTACCTGAATCGTGGGGCGCAGTCGGCGGTGGTCGCGGTGGCACTGGCCGCCGCGGTGATGGTCGGCGCCTGGGCAGCTGCGCACACCTGGCTAGCGGTGGCGGCGGTCTCCGTAGTCTCCGTCGTTGCGGTCTGGCTGTGCTCGTCGCTTTCGGTCGGCCCCCCGGGAGCGTACATGTTCGTTCTGGTATGCGCTGTGGGCGTTGGCTTTTCAGCCTCGAGCCGGACGCCGCTACAGATTGGGCTACTGGTGCTGGCTGGCGGCGCAGTCGCGTGGGTCGCTCAGATGAGTGCCGCGTTGGTCGCCCCGCGCGGTCCGGAAACGGCCGCCGTCGCGGCGGCCGGGGAAGCCGTGGCCGACTACCTCGAGGTCGCCGGGACGAGCGCGGCGATCACTGCCCGACGTCGGGCCGCGGCGGCACTGTCCCAGGCGTGGGTCGTGCTCGTCGACTACCAGCCGCGCTCAGCCGGTGGCGGGGTGTTGAATTCGCTCAGAGAGGCTAACCACGCGTTGCATGTGTTGTTCACCGACACCATGTTCGCGGTGGAGGCGGGTAATCCGGTTCCGGTCGGGGCGGGGGCCACGGCCCGGGCGGTCGGGGCTCTCGCCACCGACCCCGCCGTCGTCGCCAACCGCGACTTCGATCGCCCCCCGCTACACCCGCCACCCGCCGCGACGCGCCTGGTCCGGGCGGTCAGGCCCGGCGCCCATACCCGGCAGGTCATGCTGCGGGTAGCAGTGGCCGTGCCGCTGGCAGGCGCGGCCTCGGCGCTCCTGGGCTTCAGCCATGTGTACTGGGCGATGGCCGCCGCACTCCTGATGCTTCACCAGGGAGCTCACCGGCTCGCCACCCTCCAACGCGCGGCCGACCGGCTCATCGGCACGTTGGTGGGGCTGGGGCTGGCGGCGGTCATCCTCAGCGTCCACCCGCAGGGGCTGTGGCTGGTCCTGATCGTTTCAGTATTGCAATTCGCCATCGAGCTCACCATCGTCCGCAACTACGCGCTGGCCACGGTGTTCATCACCGCCATCGCACTAACGATCGCCACCGGCACGAACCGCGTAGACATCGTCGCTCTGCTGGTGGACCGCGGCGTGGAGACCGCGCTGGGGTGCGGTGTCGGCATCGCGGTCTACCTGATCGCGGCGCGCCGCCAGGAGGCCCGCCGGGTCGAACGCGCTGTGGCCGACACCTTGAACCACACGGTCGCGGCCACGGCGTTCCTGGCGCGCGGTGACGCATCGTCCCTGGCTGCTCGCGGAGCACGCCGAGAGCTGCAGGAGAGCGTTTTCCGACTCACCGACGCCGAGGAAGCCGCCCGCAGCGGTTCGCGCCAGGACCGAGCCGTCGCCGGCCGCCTGGCGCCGGTTGTCAGCGCTACCGAACAGCTCGGTTACGCGACTGTAGCCGCGGGTTGGGCCACCGAACGAGATCCTGGAAGCGTGTTCGGATGCGCTGACGCCGACTCCTACCTGACTTTATTGGCTGCACTCGCCCAGGCGCTGCGCACCGGTGTGGCGCCGACCGGAATCGATCGAATGGATGCACTACCGACGTTCGCCGCACCCGAAGTGGCGGTGCTGACCGCCGCCGTGCAGGACTGCACGCGCAACGATCACTCGCCGTGAGCGCTGCGCGCGTTTCGACACGCTTTAGGCGCTTCTTTCGCGGCGCTCACCGCGAGTCGCCTTGCGGGGCACGATCGTCGGCAGCACGTTGTCTTCCACCGTCTCCTTGGTGACGACGACCTTGGCGACGTCATCCCGGCTGGGGATGTCGTACATCACCGGCAGCAGGACTTCCTCCATGATCGCGCGCAGACCGCGCGCTCCGGTGCCGCGGTGGATCGCCTGATCCGCAATGGCCTCCAAGGCGTCTGCGGTGAACTCCAACTCGACGGTGTCCATGTCGAACAGTCGGGTGTATTGCTTGACCAAGGCGTTCTTGGGCTCCGACAGGATCGTGACCAGGGAGTCCTTGTCGAGGTTGGTCACTGAGGCCACGACGGGAAGCCGTCCGATGAACTCAGGGATGAGCCCGAACTTGATCAGGTCTTCGGGCATGACCTCCGCGAAGTGGTCCTGGGTATCGATCTCAGCTTTTGAATGCACCTCGGCGCCAAATCCCAGACCCCGCTTTCCGACGCGGTCGGAGACGATCTTCTCCAGCCCCGCAAACGCGCCTGCCACGATGAACAGCACGTTGGTGGTGTCGATCTGGATGAACTCCTGATGCGGGTGCTTGCGGCCGCCCTGCGGGGGCACGGACGCCTGGGTGCCTTCGAGAATCTTCAGCAGCGCCTGCTGCACACCCTCGCCGGAAACGTCGCGGGTGATCGACGGGTTCTCACTCTTGCGGGCGATCTTGTCAACCTCGTCGATGTAGATGATGCCGGTCTCGGCGCGCTTTACGTCGTAGTCCGCAGCCTGAATCAGCTTGAGCAAAATGTTCTCGACATCTTCGCCGACATAACCGGCCTCGGTCAGCGCGGTGGCGTCGGCAATGGCGAACGGAACGTTGAGCATCTTGGCAAGCGTCTGCGCCAGGTAGGTCTTGCCGCAGCCGGTGGGTCCGAGCATCAGGATGTTGGACTTGGCCAGCTCGACGGACTCCGCGCGTGAGTCGCGCATCTTATCGCCGGCCTGAATGCGCTTGTAGTGGTTGTAAACGGCGACGGCCAGCCTTCGCTTGGCGGTGTCCTGGCCGATCACGTAGCCCTCGAGGAATTCACGAATCTCCGCGGGCTTGGGAAGCTCGTCCAGCTTCACGTCATCAGCGTCAGCGAGTTCTTCTTCGATGATCTCGTTACACAGGTCGATGCACTCGTCGCAGATGTAGACGCCCGGACCCGCGATGAGCTTCTTTACCTGCTTCTGACTCTTACCGCAGAACGAGCACTTCAGCAGGTCACCGCCGTCTCCAATGCGTGCCATGGTGCTGATGTCCTACTTCCTGTTGGCAGTCGATGGTCAATCGGTTCGCTGGGTGCCATCGGGCACCCAGCTAGTTGTTGTCCCCGACGCTACCCGTTGGTTCCGGCACTGTGCGAGGGATAAAGCCGAATAGCGTCGGTGGTATTCAGGTTTGGTGGCGACAACATATCGCCTGATCCTTCCCGGACCGCTACGTAACACACCACCGTGTCTCTGGCGTGTCGCCGCCGTTATCGCTCCGGGAGCCTCGTAACCACGGTACGTGCTCCTACTCGGCAGGTGCCCGCACGATGGGTGCGCCGGACCCGGTCGGGCGGGCCACCCCTGTCGTATCCTCCGATCATGACGACACTCACCGACGCGTTCGCGCTGGCCAGCGACGACAGCGGCCTGGCCGTCGTCTCGACCCTGCGCGCCGACAGCACCATTCAGTCGTCGTTGATCAACGCCGGACTGCTGGCCCACCCCGTGACAGGTCAACCAGCCCTGGGTTTCGTCACCTACGGCAGAGTGAAACTGGCCAACCTCCGGGCCCGCCCGCAGATCGCGGTGACTTTCCGGTGTGGATGGCAGTGGGCCACCGTCGAGGGCCGCGCCGAATTGGCCGGTCCTGACGACCCGCAGCCCTGGCTCGGATCCAGTGACACGTTGCCCGGGCTGCTGCGGGACATCTTCACCGCTGCAGGCGGTACCCACGACGACTGGGATGAGTACGACCGGACCATGCGCGAACAGCGCCGAACCGCGGTATTGGTCAGCCCGACACGCGTCTACGGCAACGGCTGAGTTCAGGACGTCTGAGCCGAGAGCTTGCGGTACTCCAGCACCGTGTCAATGATCCCGTAATCCTTGGCCTGCTCGGCGGTCAGGATCTTGTCTCGATCGGTGTCCTTGCGGATGATCTCGGGATCCTTGCCGGTGTGCCGGCCCAGGGTGACCTCCATCAGGGTGCGCATCCGCTCGATCTCGGCGGCCTGAATCTCCAGGTCGGAGAACTGGCCCTGAATCACGCCGCCCAACGAGGGCTGATGGATCAGGATGCGCGCGTTGGGCAGCGCCAGCCGTTTGCCGGGAGTGCCCGCGGCGAGCAGGACAGCCGCAGCCGAGGCGGCCTGCCCCAAGCACACGGTCTGTATGTCGGCACGCACATACTGCATGGTGTCGTAGATCGCCATCAACGAGGTGAACGAGCCGCCCGGCGAGTTGATGTACATCGTGATGTCGCGGTCGGGATCCAACGATTCCAGCACCAGAAGCTGCGCCATGATGTCATTCGCCGACGCGTCGTCGACCTGCACACCGAGGAAGATGATGCGTTCCTCGAACAGCTTGTTGTACGGGTTGGACTCCTTGACACCGAAGCTGGAGTGCTCGATGAACGACGGGAGGATGTAGCGAGCGTGCGGTTGCAGTCGGTCGTCCATGGATGAGGTCTGGTCGGTCATGACACAACTCCGTTGACGTTGGTGCTGGTGATGATGTGATCGACGAAGCCGTACTCAAGGGCTTCCTGCGCCGTGAACCAGCGGTCCCGATCGGAGTCCGCTTCGATGCGCTCCATGGTCTGACCCGTGAACTCGGCGTTGAGGCGGAACATCTCCTTCTTGATGACCGCGAACTGCTCGGCCTGGATGGCGATGTCGGTGGCGCCGCCGGTGATACCGCCCAGCGGTTGGTGCATCAGAATGCGGGCGTGCGGCAGCGCGTAACGTTTGCCCTTGGTGCCCGCCGCCAACAGGAACTCCCCCATCGATGCGGCCATGCCCATCGCGTAGGTCGCCACGGCGCAAGGGGCGAGCACCATCGTGTCGTAGATGGCCATGCCGGCGCTGATCGAGCCGCCTGGCGAGTTGATGTACAAGTGGATGTCCGCCGTCGGGTCCTCGGCCGACAACAGCAGAATCTGCGCACACAGCCGATTGGCAATGTCGTCGTCGACCTGGGAACCCAGGAAGATGATCCGCTCGGACAACAACCGCTCATACACCGAGTCGACAAGATTGAGGCCCGCTGAGGCGCCACGCATGTCAGTCACGACTGGATACCTGCTTTCTGTACGTACTTCCGACCTGTTCGACCCAGCGGCCGTCGTCACTGACACTAACCAACCCGCGTCACCAACGAGTCCCCAGACGCCGCCCGTTCGCTCAGAGCGTCACTCCGTCTCGTCGGCCGCGGGTGTCCCGGTGGCGTCCTCGGAACCGGCGGATTCATCGGCGCTGCCCGCCTCATCAGCCTCATCACCGCCGTTGACGGCCCCCTGGGACTGCCCACCGGAGGGACCGAAAAACTCGGTGGTGTCGATTTCGGTTCCGTCGGAGTCGGTGACGATGGCGCCATGGACGACTGCGGCGACGGTCAAGCCGCGACGGACATCGGCGAACATCGCCGGCAACTGGTTGTTCTGCTGCAGCATCTGCAGCAGCTGCTGCGGTTCCAGACCGTACTGACGAGACATCAGCACCAGCCGTTCGGACAGATCGTTCTCACCGACCTGGACGTCGAGCTTGTCTGCGATCACGTCCATCAGAAGCTGCGTCTTGACGGCCTTCTCCGCGTTGTCGCGATTCTCGGCGTCGAATTCCGCGCGGCTGCTGCCCTGCGCCTTGAGCCCCTCCTCAAACTTCGCCTCGTCGTGATCCAGCCCATGAACGGCGTTGTGCAGCGCGTCGTCGATTTGGGCCTGCACCACCTTCTCCGGTACCGGGACCTCGATCTGTTCGAGCAACTCCTCGATCGTCTTGTCACGAATCTGTTCCGCCTGCTGGACGCGCTTCAGTCGGGTGACCTTCTCGAGGAGGTCGCTTCGCAATTCCTCGATGGTGTCGAACTCGCTTGCCAGTTGAGCGAATTCGTCGTCCAATTCGGGCAGCTCGCGCGCCTTGATCGAGGTGACGGTGACGGTCACCTGTGCCTCGTCGCCGGCACGCTCACCGGCGACCAGGTGGGTGGTGAAGGTTCGGTTCCCGTCCACTTCAAGGCCAATGATCGCCTCGTCCAGGCCCTCGATCAGCTGACCGGAGCCGATCTCGTGGGACAGGCCCTCGGTGGCGGCCTCCGGAACGTCCTCGCCGTCGATGGTGGCCGACAGGTCGATGGACACGAAGTCGCCGTCCTGAGCTGCGCGCTCGACACCGGTCAGGGTCCCGAACCGCTTCCGCAGCGCCTCGAGCTCGGCATCGACCTCCTCATCGCTCACGCTGATCGGGTCCACGGTGATCTTCAATGCGGCGAGGTCAGGCAGATCGATCTCGGGACGAACGTCCACCTCGGCGGTGAAAACCAATTCCTCGTTGTCGGCGAGCTTGGTGATCTCGATCTCGGGCTGCCCGATCGGCTGTAGCGACGACGAGGTCACCGCCTCGCTGTAACGTCCCGGCAGCGCATCGTTGACCACCTGCTCGATCACCGCACCGCGGCCTACTCGCGCCTCCAGCAGCTTGCGAGGGGCTTTGCCGGGGCGGAAACCGGGCAACCGGATCTGCTTGGCCAGCTGCTTGAACGCGCGGTCGATGTCGGGCTCGAGTTCGGTGAAGGGCACCTCCACGTTGATGCGAACCCGCGTGGGGCTCAACTTCTCGACGGTGCTCTTCACTTTCGTACTCCTCTATCGCCGTTCGGGTTGGGTGCTGCTGGTCGGGGTGACAGGATTTGAACCTGCGACCTTCCGCTCCCAAAGCGGATGCGCTACCAAGCTGCGCTACACCCCGGTCGTCGCTGTGTGAGGGCAAGCTCGCAGCGCCGGACCACCGGCGATACTACGGCTTGCGGACGGACGGGCCACAATCAAGGACCTCAATTGGATTTGAGTTGAGCCGGGCCGGTACAGTCTGCCGGTACCGTCACCGGTGCAGCCCATGCGGGCGTAGCTCAATGGTAGAGCCCTAGTCTTCCAAACTAGCTACGCGGGTTCGATTCCCGTCGCCCGCTCCAACGAGAAACGCTGGCAGTGACCGCGCGCGGGATCAACGCCCGGGGCCGCGGGGGCCGGGTCCCCGGGGGCCGGGTCCCGCCGGACCGGGGCCTACCGGACCGGGGCCCGCTGGACCCACCACTCCCCCCACCCCGACCGGACCTGCGGGCCCGACAATCGGACCGGCGATTCCGGGCCCCGGCGCGCCGAGGCCCGGAGCACCGAAGTCGCAGACATTCAGGACGTAGTTCCACCACATCCCAGCCGGACAGACCGGTGGGTCTTGCGCGTAGCTGACGGCAGGAAACGAGACACTCGCCAGGAGGGCGGCACCGCCAACAAGAAACTTCACACCACGAGACATTAGCCGCGCTACCGCGGCTCAGGCAGGCCTATCGGAGAGAGCAGCGACGTAAACCCGGGTTCCCTTAGCGGGCACCACCACGGGCGCGGCCCGCGACGGCGGTGACTCCGGACGCGCGCCGACCGGCTTCAGCTCCGCCCCCTGCAGCAGGGTGTGCAGCATCGTCGTCAACTCGCACATCGAGAAGGCCGCCCCGATACACCGCTTGAGACCGCCACCGAACGGCACCCAGGTATACGGGTTCGGCCGCGCACCCACGAATCGGTCGGGCCGGAACTCGTCCGGCTCCGGGTAGGTGCCCGGATCGCGGTTGATGGCGTCGAGCAACAGCACGATCCGGGTTCCCGGTGCCAGCGTGTAGTCGCCGAGCTGATACTCACCGGCGGTCATCCGGCCGGTGATCGGCGCCGCGGGACGCAATCGCAAAGTCTCGTTGATCACCGCCTCGGTGTACTCGGTAGTACCTGTGCCGGCTTCGGCGCGGACCTTCTCCTGCACAGACGGATGATGTGCCAGCAGATCAGCCACCCATGCCAGCGTGGTCGCGGTCGTCTCGTGGCCGGCGAGCATCAGCGTGATCACGTCAGCGCGAATTTCCTTGTCCGACAGCCCCTGGTCGTCCTCGGACCTCGCATCGACCAGCATGCTCAGGATGTCGGTGGGATCGCCGCGGTGATCCATGGACCGCCGCTCCGCGATCAACGGCAGGATCAGCTCATCGATCTGGCGGTTCTCCTCGGCCAGTGCTGTCCACGACCGCAGTGCGCCCAAGCGCCGCGCCGCGTATCGGACCGGTGTCTCGGACGACAGTGCCAGGTCGAGCAATTCGGCGAAGGGCTTGCCCAACCGAGCGATCTCCGCCGGACCGCGCACTCCGAAGATCACCTGGACGATGACGTCCAACGTCAGATCGCGGGCCGCGTCGAGCATTCGGATGGGCGATCCATCCGGCCAGGACGCCATCGCCGAGCGGGTCGCGGCCTCGATGATGGGGACGTACGCGCGCAGAGTCTGGCCGTGCAAAGGCGGGGTGAGCAGCTTGCGGCGGCGCAGGTGCTCGGGCTCTTCCAGCACGAACATCGACCGCCGTCCATAGATTGCCGCGGCCGGCCCAACCCCCTCGCCGCCCAGCAGCACGTCGGGTTTAGCGGTAAACACCTGCTTGGCCAGCGCCGGATCGGCGACGGCGACGACTCGCCCGTAACCGAGCACCGGAAGGGCCACCACCGGACCGTAGTTCTGCACAACCCGCCGCACCAGCTGCTGCCCGCCGATGCCGTAGGCGACCGCGTACAGACCACCGAACAGCGGGGACGCCCAACGGGGCGCCGGCAAGCTCGGGGGAAGCACGTTCTTCAGTTTCGCACGCCGACCCGAATGGGTCGAGGTGCAACGCAGCCGAGGTGCGGGCCGCTTCCGCACCGGAGCGGCCCTCTCCGATCGGTAGGCTGTGAGCCATGGAAGGCGCACTGCTCATCCTCATCCTGTTGGTCGTCGCTGCGATCGGCTTCGCGGTGTATGCGGCGTCGAAGACCGCGAGCAACCGCCGCGCGGCCACGCTGGCCGACGCCAAGGCTGACGCTCGCCGCGTCATCGAACGCCTCGGCGGCCAGGTGTTCGCCCTGTCCGGCACCGACGACGCGGCCAAGCAGGCGCTCGCCGACGCGTCCGAGCGCTACACCGCGGCGTCCTCCCAGATCGATCAGGCCAACACCGGCCGTCAGGCCGAGCTGGCCCGGGAGAGCGCCATGGAGGGCCTGTACTACGTCCGGGCGGCGCGCACCGCAATGGGAATGGACCCGGGACCCGAGCTGGAATCGCTGTCCGGGCAGAAGGATGCGGGCATCGTCACCGAGGACCGCAGGATCGCCTTCGAAGGCCGCGAGATCGAAGCGTCGCCGGCTCCGTCAGCCCGCACCCCGAACTACTACCCGGGCGGTCGGGTCGCCGGCCGTCCGGTGCCCGCCGGCTGGTACTCCGAGCCGTGGTGGAAGCCCGCGCTGGTGGCAGGAGCGTGGGGCCTGGGCTCCGTGCTGATGTTCGACGCGCTGTTTTCCGGCATGCCCGGCGTCGACTATGGCGCACAAGGTTTCGAGGCCGGCTACGGTCATGGCTATGCCGACGGACTGGCCGCGGATCAGGGCGGCGGCTTTGAGGGCGTCGGGGACGGCGGCAGCGATTGGGGCGGAGCGGATTTCGGCGGCGACTTCGGCGGTTTCTAGATGCGGATCAGCCGGTGAGTCGGCGCTCACGGTGCGTCCCATAGGAACTTCGCCTCCCTCAGCGCGACACCTGAGGACTCACGTCTGACAACCGGGGCACCAGAACAGATTGCGCCCTTCAAGCACAGCAGTACGGATTTCGGTTCCGCACACCCGGCACGGGTCGCCCGCGCGGCGGTACACGTAGGTGCGGGGGCGCCCCGGCAGGTACGACGGTGCGCCGTGGTCATGCTCGGGCCGCACGACCACGATCTTGCCTCGCCGCACCCCGACCTTCATCAACGCGACGAGATCGCGCCACATGCTGTCGAACTCCTCGGGCGAGATGGCCGTGCCCGGGCGGAACGGGTCGACGCGGTGACGGAACAGCAGTTCGCCGCGGTACACGTTTCCCACACCCGCAATCACCCCCTGATCCATGAGCAGTGCGCCGATAGTCCGGCGGGACTTGGTGATTCGCTGCCACGCGCGGGATGGATCGGCGTCGGCCCGCAGCGGATCAGGACCCAGCTTGGCCACCACATCGGCGATCTCCGGCGTCTCGATCACCTCGCAGACCGTAGGGCCGCGCAGGTCGGTGCCGAAGTCGGGGCCGAGCATCCGCATCCGCACCTGACCGATCGGAGACGGCTGAGCCCCAGCGTCGGGACGTGGCCACTCCCTGAACGTTCCGTACAAGCCCAGGTGCACGTGCACGACGCGCCCGCCGTCATAGTGGTGAAAAAGATGCTTACCCCAGGCGCTGGCCTTCTTCAGGACGAGGCCGCTGACCGCCGCGGCGCCGTCGGCGAACCGGCCCTGCGGGCTGGAGACGATTACCGGCGCACGACCGAAGCGACGCTGGTGCTGGCGGGCCAGTCGGTGCAGGGTATGGCCCTCAGGCATCGAATCTGGCGGACTAGGCGCCCGGCACCGGCGGTGCGACGTGCGTGTGCTCGTACGTGGCGAGAATGTCGATCCGGCGCTGGTGGCGCGGCGCCTCCGACCACGCGGCGGCCAGAAAGGCGTCGACGATGGCCAGCGCCTCCTCGGGGGTGTGCATGCGGCAACCAATGCCGATCAATTGCGCATTGTTGTGCTCACGGGCCAGCGATGCGGTCTCCGGGCTCCAAGCCAACGCACAACGTGCCCCCGGAACCTTGTTGGCCGCGATCTGCTCGCCGTTGCCGGAACCACCGAGCACGATGCCCAGGCTGCCCGGGTCGGCTACCGTCTTCTCCGCCGCCGCAATGCAGAACGCCGGATAGTCGTCCTCGGCGTCGTAGCTGAAGGCGCCGCAGTCGACCGGTTCGTGCCCGGTTGCTCTCAGGTGGTCGGCGATGGCCTGCTTGAGCTCGTATCCGGCATGGTCGGCTCCCAGGTAGACGCGCATGACGACACCCTATCCTTCGCCGGCGAACGCGCGCGTTTGCTCGGCGGCACGCCGCGACGGCTGGCATTTCTGTCACCCCCACTCAGCGCACTACCACCGAGCCTTCGTTGCACCGATGCCGATCCCGATGTGCCCGAAGTGGCATATGGTTTTTCAGTGAAAGGTTTGGGTGATGGCATGGTAGACACCTCGCGCGCATACAACAGCGTCTGGCAGCTCAGGGCCGACGCCTGGTGTCGTCTGGAAGACGCTGCCGACCAGCTGACCCGCGCGGCCGCTGTCGGGAAACCCATAGACGGGCCCCATGCCATCTGTGAGGAGTTACTAACCAGGCTGACACCGTTCGAGCCGCTATGGGCATATCCGGGAGCACCGCGGTTCGCAAAACTCGATCGACTGTTCGCCACCGCCCGCTACGACAAATTCGCCCATGCGGTCGCGCAAATCAACCGCGCCCTGTCCACCGAGGTCTATCGCCGCGGCATCGTCGATATCGCCGACCTCGACAACCAAGATGCTCTTGCACCGGACCAGCACCAGTCCGACGCCCAACCGGCGGCGCACACCCACGAGCGGCCGTACTTCGAGGTTCTGGCTGTCGAGTCCCTAACCGACGAGCAGAAACGCACGGTGCGGTCAGCGGTGCAGCGCTGGCGTCGACCCGATGACGAATTCACCTACGAGCTGGTTTTGGTATCCAGCGTGGCCGAGGCGCTGGTCGCCGCACGGCTCAACGTGAACCTGCAGGCAGTCGTGATCGGGCGACGGTTTGCCGCGCAGTCCGCCCGCGACTTGTCCGCGCTTGCCGATTTCGTCGACACCGGCGTGTCCGACAGACTCACGGACGGTGAGTCACCCGGCGAGTGGGCGGAAGTCCTCGCGGCGGCCCTGACCGACCTAAGGCCCGAGCTGGACCTCTACCTGATGACCGAGTTAGAGGTGGAGAAAACAGCCGGCCGGACAGACACCAACTTCCGGCGCGTATTCCACGCCAGGGAAGGCTTTCTCGAACTCCACCTCAGCATCCTCTATGGAGTCGCAGCCCGATACCAATCCCCGTTCTTCAGCGCGCTCAAACAGTACAGTCATCGCCCGACCGGAGTCTTTCACGCCCTGCCCATCTCGCAGGGCAAGTCCATTGTGAACTCGCATTGGATCCAGGACATGGTCGGTTTCTACGGACTGGACGTCTTCATGGCGGAAACCTCGGCCACCTGCGGCGGACTGGATTCCCTGCTGGAGCCGACCGGACCACTGCGGGAGGCCCAAGATCTGGCCGCCAAGAC
>JAHZJB010000145.1 GCA_022601135.1 Actinomycetes bacterium
GCCTCGCTCGGCATCTCGGCGGTGTCCGCAGGCAGGTCGGGACTGTCTGGGTCGACATCGGCTGTCTGGTCGGCTGTCTGGACCTGCTCGTCGACGGGCACCGTCACACCCTCTGGGACCGGCTCACCGGGTTCGGTATCGCTCGCGGTTTCGACCGCGGGGACCTGGGATACCTCAGAGCCCTCGGAGCCCTCGGAGCCTTCGGAGCCCTTGGAGCCCTTGGGACCGCGCACCCGCGCCTGAATTCCTCCCGACATCGCTGACGTCAGGGCACCGATACCCGCGAACCACAGGAAAATCGCAGGCGCGAAAGTCGTCTGATCGACACCGACGTCGCCGAAGTTGCCCAGCTCTCCGCCGCCGGCCCATGCCAGCAGCGCCATCGTCACGGCCGCCATGGCCGCTGCGACGATCACCTTGGCGAGCGCGGACAACGCCGGCAGCGGACGTCGTGCGCACTGCTGGCCGACCGCGACCCCGGACACCGCCGCCACGATCAGCAGGGCAACCCACACCGGCCCCAGAGGCGGGGTGGGTACCGCGGCCAGCACCGGCAGCGCAGGAATGTCACCGCCGATGACCGTGAACGCGCTAAAAGTGGCCAGGCCCACATGAGCGCTGGAGCCGACCGCGACGGCCGCCGCACCGACGATGACGTTGGGTAGGTAGAGCAACGACAGAACCGTCAGGCTCAGCTGCCCGAACATCGAATCGGTGATCGAGTACAGCTCATGCATGGTCGACCAGTGCACGATCAGCGAGCCCGCGACCACCACGCCGGACAGGCCCAGCAGGGTGATCACCCCGACCCCGGCAGCCCGGAAGGCATCGGGCATCCAGTTCGGCAGGGGGGAGGCAATCAGCAGCCGCTTGCCCACCCGGGAACCCACCCCGATCAGCGCACCCACCGCGTGCACGGCCAACACACGGCCAAAGGCGCTCAGGGCGTCGGGAGTCTGCAACTCGGTCAGCACCGATGCGGCATCGTGGATCACCGCCAGGCAGATCGCCGCAACCAGTATCGGACCACCCAGCGCGGAAGCCACGACCCAGCGGGTGACGAACCACGACGTGCTGGTCGTCGCCCGCGCGGTCGTGTGGGCGGTGCCACAGATCATGGCCAGTACCGGAAACAGTGGCATCACACCGAGCGCACTGCCGGCGATCGACACCGGCACCTGATGCACACCCAGCCACACGCTGGCGATGGCTCCCGGCGCGCCGGTCATGTCGCTATTGGCGATCAGCAGCTGCAGCAGCACCACCGCGGAGATGATGACCAACGCCACGAGGGAAGGCCCGAACGCAACCCGGAGCAGGTCACGCGCCTGGCGAGTACCGACCGGTCTAGTGGTACCGCCCGATTTCGGGTGGTTCTGCACGGGTTGGGCCGCTCCTCGCACACGCTCGGGCGCGCGTCGTTCGCGCACGCGCGGCTCAGACTACGACGATGACTGCTCCGACTGCGAGGATGACGCCGACTGATGTTGCGTCGGCGCCTCAGCCATCGGCGCGTTGCCGGGCTTCGGCGGGCCGTAGGCGGGGGACCCGGTGGGGGGGGTTGGCGGCCCGGACTCTCCCCCCGGTCCGGCCTCTCCGGCCTCTCCGGATGGCGCGACCGCGGAGAACCCCCCGGTGGACGGCCCCGCGCCGGGATAGCCGCTGGCGCCGTACTGCGGCGGGTAAACCGGACGCTGCTGGTGCGCCGGCGCGCCCTGCTGAGGTTTTCCGGGATACTGACCGTAGTAGGCACCCGGGTATTGGCCGTATTGGGGCGGCTGCTCGTACCGGGGTCGGGGCGCCGGTGCGGTGATGATTCCCGCATCCAGTAGCAGGGCGCCGAATCCGACGATCGTCTGGATTGCCGTAAAAGCGACGACAAGGTACAGGCCCCAGCCGATGGTGACGGCGTTGGGCGCCGTGAGCACGATCGAGACCACGAGCAGGAAGCTCAGCAGCGAGAGCACCGCGACCAGCGCCGGTCGGGCCGTCTGTTTCGGCAACAGGCCTACCCCGGCGACCAGGGCGGCCAGAACGGATGCGAACACCGTGAGGTCGAGCCGAAATGGGGTGATGAAGAACTCTCGACCCGCAGTGAACTGCGGGCCGAAGCTGGCCAGGTAGACGAGAAGACCGAGTGCCGCGATCGCCGCGGCGAGGAACGCCGGCAGCTTACTCGCACCGGCGACGCCGGATTCGGGGATCGTGGCGACCTGCTGCGGCGGTGCGGCGAAATGTGCGTTCGCCTGCTGCGCCGATGGCTGGCCGGGGCCTCCGGGCGCGCCTTGTGGATACGACATGACTTCTCCTGTCCTTACGGGCGGCGGATCGACGGTGAAATCACCAACGACCCTGACGCCCCGGAGGACGCTGGGGGCGCTGGGGGCGCTGGAGACGCTGGAGACATGGCCCAACTGTGATGGCCATAACGATTCAACGGACTGCCTCAACGATTCGCTGATCCACGCTATCGCACAGTCGGGTGCCACCGTCATGCCTCGCGATCGCCGGCGCGGCTCGCACGGCCACCGGATTGCCGCAGCAACCCACCTTGCGCCGTTGGATTGGAACACGTTCTAATTCTCGTCATGGACTTTGGGCTGGTGTTGTTTACCTCGGACCGCGGTATCACCCCGGCGGCGGCGGCCAAGCTGGCCGACGAGCACGGCTTCACCACGTTCTACGTACCCGAACACACCCACATCCCGATCCAGCGCCGGGCCGCTCACCCCACCACCGGCGATGAGTCGCTGCCCGATGACCGCTACATGCGCACCCTGGACCCGTGGGTGTCCCTGGGCGCCGCCGCCGCGGTCACCACGAGGGTCCGACTGTCGACCGCAGTCGCTCTCCCCGTCGAACACGACCCCATCACCCTGGCCAAGTCCATCGCCACCCTCGACCACCTCTCCGGCGGTCGCGTCTCCCTGGGCGTCGGGTTCGGCTGGAACACCGATGAACTTGCCGACCACAATGTGCCCCCGGGGCGTCGTCGCACCATGCTGCGCGAATACCTGGAAGCCATGCGCGCTCTGTGGACCCAGGAGGAAGCCGAATACCACGGCGAATTCGTCGACTTCGGGCCCAGCTGGGCCTGGCCCAAACCGGCTCAAGCCCACGTGCCGGTCCTGGTCGGCGCCGCCGGTACCGAGAAGAACTTCAGGTGGATCTGCCGTAGTGCGGACGGTTGGATCACCACCCCCCGCGACATCACGATCGACGAGCCGGTCAAGCTGCTGCAGGACACCTGGGCCGCCGCCGATCGCGAGGGCACGCCGACGATTGTGGCCCTGGACTTCAAACCCGATCCCGAGAAACTCATGAAATGGCAGGAACTCGGCGTCACCGAGGTCCTTTTCGGCCTGCCCGACCGCAGCCCCGACGAGGTCGCCGCGTACATCGAACGACTTGCCGGAAAACTCGCCACACATTCCTGAGGCTGGAACCGCCTCGGGTCTAGACTCGCAACGGGAAATGACCTGCGTGTCCCACGACAACAACGCGTTGCTGACTTCAAGGATGACCGTGGCAAGTTCGATCCGCGCCATCGGGCCGACAGCCCTGGTCATGGTGGCGGCGCTCGCCTCTGGCGTCAGCCTCGGGGGGTGCGGTCCCGCCGGCAATGAACCGGAGGCCCACACGCTGGCCAAAGAGTCCCTGACCACGACGACGGCCGCGCAACCGTCGGCCGCCGAGGCCTTCCCAGACTTGGCTTCCTACAACGTGGCCCCGTTCGACGTCTACGAGGTCGTGGACACCCCTCGGGTGCAGGGTTTCGCGTTCACCACCCCAGATGGACTTCAATGCGCGAACAACGCCTATCCGACACCGGAATTCGAGTGGGTCAGCTGCTGGGGTCCTCGGCCGGACATGGGCCCGGGCCTCTGGAGTGTCAATGCCGAACAGGGAGCACCCGCCACCATCGAACGGGTGGCACTCGAGGATGTCGACACACCCGGGTCGACGCCACCGCTGCTACCACCACTGACCAGAATCTCGGCGCAGAAAGGCAGTTCGACGTGTGGTGTAGGCGAGGACGGGAGCACCGCGTGCCGAGTCGGCGACCACGGCTTCGTGCTGACTCCGGATTCGACGACGCTCTTCTAGCGCAGTCGTGCGGAGTTAGCTGAGGATATCGCGGGCGAGTTTGGCGGTTGCCGACGGCGTCTTGCCGACCTTCACGCCGGCGGCCTCCAGCGCCTCCTGCTTGGCGGCGGCGGTGCCCGACGAACCTGAGACGATGGCCCCGGCGTGGCCCATGGTCTTGCCTTCCGGCGCGGTGAAGCCCGCGACGTATCCCACCACCGGCTTGGTGACGTTGGCCTTGATGTAGTCGGCGGCGCGTTCCTCGGCGTCGCCGCCGATCTCGCCGATCATCACGATGACCTTGGTCTCGGGATCCTTCTCGAATGCTGCGATGGCATCGATGTGCGTGGTGCCGATGACCGGATCCCCCCCGATGCCGATAGCGGTCGAGAAGCCGAGATCGCGCAGTTCGAACATCATCTGGTAGGTCAGCGTGCCGGACTTCGACACCAGCCCGATCGGGCCCTTCCCGGTGATGTTGTTCGGCGTGATGCCGACCAGCGACTCGTCCGGCGTGATGATGCCGGGGCAGTTGGGTCCGATAATGCGGGTCTTCTCGCCCTTGGCGACGTTATAGGCCCACACGTAGGCGCTGTCCTGCACCGGAATACCTTCCGTGATGACCACCAGCAGGCCTATCTCGGCGTCAATGGCCTCGATGATTGCGTCTTTGGAGAAGGCCGGTGGCACGAACGCGATCGACACGTCGGCACCGGTCTCTTTCATTGCCTCAGCGACGCTGCCGAACACGGGTAAGTCGACGTCCTTGCCATTCTTGTCCTGATGCGTGACCGTCGTGCCGGCCTTGCGCGCGTTGACGCCGCCCACGATCTGGGTGCCGGCCTTGAGCATCAGGCTGGTGTGTTTGGTGCCCTCGCCGCCGGTGATGCCCTGGACGATGACCTTGGAGTCCGCGTTAAGGAATATCGACATGAGCCATGAGTCCTTTTCTACTTGTTCGCCAGCTCGGCGGCCTTGTCGGCGCCCGAGTCCATGGTGTCCGCCTGGATCACCAGCGGGTGGTTTGCCTCGGCCAGAATGCGGCGCCCCTCCTCGACGTTGTTACCGTCGAGCCGGACGACCAGTGGCTTGTTGGCCTCGCTTCCGAGTGTCTTCAGCGCTCCGACGATGCCGCTGGCCACCGCGTCGCAAGCGGTGATGCCGCCGAAGACGTTCACGAACACGCTCTTGACCTGGCTGTCGCCCAGGATGACGTCGAGCCCGGCGGCCATCACCTCGGCCGATGCGCCACCGCCGATGTCGAGGAAATTGGCGGGCTTCACACCACCGTGCTTCTCGCCTGCGTAGGCCACCACGTCAAGGGTTGACATCACCAAGCCGGCTCCGTTGCCGATGATGCCGACTGCGCCGTCTAGCTTCACGTAGTTGAGGTCGTTCTCCTTGGCCTTGAGTTCGAGCGGATCGGTCGCGTCCTTGTCTTCGAACTCGGCGTGTCCGGGCTGACGGAAGTCGGCGTTGGCGTCCAGGGTGACCTTGCCGTCCAGCGCCAGGATTTGATCGTCAGGCGTCCGCACCAGCGGGTTCACCTCAACGAGCGTGGCATCCTCGCCGACGAAGACTTCCCACAGCTTGGCGATCGTCACCGCGGCAGCGTCGAGAACCTCGGCGGGTAGATGGCCCTGCTCGGCAATCGAGCGGGCGGTGGCCAAGTCGACCCCCTTGACTGCGTCCACCGGCACCTTCGCCAGCCGCTCAGGCTTGGTGGCGGCCACCTCCTCGATCTCCACGCCGCCCTCGACCGAGCACATCGCCAGGTAGGTGCGATTGGCGCGATCGAGCAAGAAGGAGATGTAGTACTCCTCGGCGATGTCGCTGGCCTCGGCCACCAGGAGCTTCTTGACGGTATGGCCCTTGATGTCCAGGCCGAGGATGTTCTGCGCGTGGGTGAATGCGTCGTCGGGCGTCGCGGCGTATTTGACCCCACCGGCCTTACCGCGGCCACCCACCTTGACCTGGGCCTTCACCATCACCGGCTGCCCGATCTCCGCGGCGATGGCCTTGGCGTCCTGGGCGGAATCGGTGACCCGGCCCGGCGTCGTCGGGACGTTGTGCTTGGCGAACAGTTCCTTCGCCTGATACTCGAAGAGATCCATGGACTCCGAAACACCCCTGTCTGTCTGTCGTTGTTATCCGCAGTCGCTGCGACTCTCCCACCCCACGAACGTCCACGCAGGTGTTTTGGTCCCGAAGGGGTCCGGGGAACTGTATCGACACCCGCGACGGCCATCGCCACCGGCTACCGCTCGTGCGATTTGACACCACCGCAACCAAAAAGTGATTCAAATCACAATCTTTCAGGAGCGGACTTCTTGGGTGGCACTTTGACCGGAATTTGGTTAACGTTCCCCGGTCTATATAACGGTCTGATTACGACGACAAGGATTCCATTCGTGTTGCCTCAGCATCGTTCGCCTCGGCCGGTTGAGGCATTCCCGACGAGTGTTCGCACTGCGGAATTCGACTCCCGGCCCGTTCCGCCGGCACCCGGACCCGCCGAATCGACGGACATCATTCCGTTCAGCGAGTTCGGGCAGAGGGCCGATCTGGAGTTCCCGCCCCACCCGGCGTTCGACCGCGACACGCAGGTCATCCACGCGCCCGAACTCGACGACGGCCACGACGCCGACGACCTCGCGCCTGTCCGCCTGGAAGTACCGACCCAGTTCCGCACCCGGCGGCGTGCGGCGACCCGGGCCTATCGGGACAGCCACACCGACCTCAGCGATGGAACAGCGGTGACCGACGTGATCGACATGCGCGGTCGCGAGGGGCTCCACCGCAAAACCGAGGTGCCTGTCAAGGGTCGCCTGATGGTCGCCGCCATGGCCGTCGGAGCCACCGCCGCGGGCGCCTACACGCTGACCACCGAGATGCAAAAAGCTCCCGCCGAGACCGTGCTCGCGGCCGACCAGACCACCATGGGCGCCGGCGCCGTCACCACGGGTTCAGTCGACGGCATGCAGGTCGTGACCGTCACGCAGCCCGCGAGCTCAGCCGTTCATGCCGAAGAGATCACCAAGGCCGCGGCATTCGCCCAGGAGCGCGCCGAACGTGAGGCACGACTCGTGCGCCCGCAGTTCGCGATGCCGACGCGGGGCATGTGGACTTCCGGATTCGGCTATCGCTGGGGCGTGCTGCACGGCGGCATCGATATCGCCAATTCGATCGGAACCCCGATCGTGGCCGCTGCAGACGGTGTGGTCATCGCCGCTGGATACGAAGGCGGGTACGGCAACATTGTGAAGCTGCGCCATTCGGACGGCACGGTGACGCTGTACGGCCACAACAGCTCCGTACTGGTGAGTGTCGGGCAGCGGGTGATGGCCGGTGACCAGGTCGCCCGGATGGGCAACACCGGCAACTCGACCGGTCCGCACCTACATTTCGAGGTGCATCTCAACGGCTCCGATCGAGTCGACCCCGTCGGATGGTTGTCCAAGCGGGGTGTGGCCCCCGGCGGCTACGTTGGCTGAGTGCCCCGAGACGACCAAGACCGGTCCGCTGCCGTCGACGACGACACCCGGATCATTCGGCGCGCTCCACTGAGCACACCATCCCGCGGGCTGCCTTCGGATGACACCCTTCGGCATCCCGCCGGCGAGTTCCCCACCACGCTTTCCGTGCCCCCGACAGCTGCCGTTGATGCTCCTGCCGACCGCGACACCCTTGCGAGGTCCGTCCCGGTGGGCCAGTCCCGCTCAACTGCGACCGACCCAAAGCCGGCTATCGCCACAGCCGTCGTGAGCATCCTGGCCGGGTGGGCGACCGCGGTTATCGCCACCGACCTGATCACCGGGTGGTGGGGGACCGACCTGTTGTTCTGCGTGGCGATCGGCTTCCTGGCCGCAATCTCCGCCGCGGGCACCATCGGCGGCGTCATCGCGTTGTTGCTGCGTCGCCGGATCGGACGGCTCCTGATCATGGTCGGGTCGGTGATTGCGATGCTGATCTTCGCGAGCCTGTTCGTCGCCGGCGCAAAGCTTCCCGCGCTGGTGTACGCGATCCCGCTGCTGCCGCTGGCCTCGATCAGCCTGGCGCTGCTGCCAGACACCGCGCGATGGAGCCGAACGGGGTAGCCAGACCTACAACCTGGAGACTGGTGCGTGGTTGTGCATGAGCTTCACTCGGCCCGCGCTGCCGAAGTCGATCAACGACATCGCGGATTCGCCGACACCCGACACTTCTTCGACCCTCCCGAGCCCGTATTTGTCATGTGTGACCCGGTCGCCCGGCTCCAACACCAACAGCGGACGCTTGCCTGCCGCGGACGGCGTCGGCGAGGGCCGTCGACTGTCGGGGGAACCGAACCGACCCGCTCCACTCACGGGTGCGGAAAACGACGATGCCTGCTCCGTGCGACGCCAGTCGATCAGTTCCTGCGGTATCTCCCGAAGGAAGCGAGATTCGGGGTTGAGCATCGGTTGGCCCCAGGACGAACGAACCTTGGCCCGGCTGAGGTAGAGACGCTGCCGGGCGCGGGTGATGCCCACATAGGCCAATCGACGCTCCTCGGACAGCTCGACCGGATCTCCCAGCGCTCGCATGTGTGGAAACATGCCGTCTTCCCACCCGGTGACGAAGACCACCGGGAACTCCAGCCCCTTGGCGGTGTGCAGCGTCATCAGCGTCACCACACCCGCCCCGTGTTCGGGGATGTCGTCGGCGTCGGCGACCAGTGACACCCGCTCCAGAAAAGCCGCCAGCACACCGGTGTCGGGAATGTCCTCTTCCTCCGGGTCGGCGTCGGCCAGGGCGCGCGCGTTGGCCAGGTCAGTGCTGAATTCGTGGGCGACACTGAGTAATTCGTTGAGGTTGTCCAGCCGCGCAAGGTCCTGCGGGTCGCTCGACGATTCGAGTTCCGCCCGGTAGCCGGTGCGGTCCAGCACGGCCTCGACCACATCGCCGAGTTCACCGTCGAGCCTGCCGCGGAGTTCGTCGAGCATCGATACGAATCCAGCGATCGCCTTCTCCGAGCGGGCGTTGAGCATCGACACCCTGCCCTCAGCGGCCGCTACCAGCGCGTCGTTGAAGCTCGCGCCGGTGCTCTCGGCATAAACCGCCACACACGCCTCGGCGCGATCCCCGATACCACGACGCGGCGTGTTGAGGATGCGCCGCATGCTCACCGTATCGCCCGGATTGTCCAGCACCCGCAGATAGGCGACGATGTCCCGGATTTCTTTACGCTCGTAGAAGCGAACTCCCCCAACGACTTTGTACGGTATACCAGCCCGGATGAAGACTTCTTCGATGGCGCGGGAGGAGTTGTTGGTCCGGTAGAACACCGCCACGTCGTTGTAGGTAAACCCGCCTCCCGATGACCCCGATGACCCCGATGATGCAGCACCGTCGGACAGCTCATCGATCTGTTGCGCGACGAACCGGGCCTCGTCGTGCTCGTTGTCCGCCACGTAGCCGACGATCCGCTCCCCGTCCCCGGCATCGGTCCACAACCGCTTCTCCCGCCGTCCGACGTTACGGGCGATCACCGAGTTGGCCGCGTTCAGAATCGTCTGCGTGGAACGGTAGTTCTGTTCGAGCAGAATCGTTGTGGCGTTTGGGAAGTCGCGTTCGAAATCTTCGATGTTGCGAATGGTAGCGCCACGGAACGCGTAGATGGACTGGTCGGCGTCGCCGACCACGCACAGCTCGGCCAGCGGCACCTCGTCTGCGTCGTGGGATTCGACCGCTCCGACCCCAACAAGCTCACGGACCAACACATACTGGGCGTGGTTGGTGTCCTGATACTCGTCGACGAGGATATGCCGGAACCGCCGCCGATAGTATTGGGCTATCTGCGGAAAGGCCTGCAGCACAGCGATTGTCTCACCGATCAAATCATCGAAGTCGAGGGCGTTGGACGCACGCAGCCTGCGCTGGTACTCGGCGTACACCTCAGCGACCAGACGGGCCAGCTCGTCGCCGGCTTCCGAAGCCTCGGCCTGAGCCTGCTCGGGTCCGATCAGCTCGTTCTTCAGGTGCGAGATGCTGTTGGCGAGTAGCCGCGGCGAGTGCCGCTTGCTGTCCAGCCCCATATCCTTGCCGATCATCAGCAGCAGGCGCCGGGAGTCGTCGGCGTCGTAGATGGAGAAGTTGGAGTTGAGCCCCGGCAGCAGCGAGGCCTGGTTGCGCAGGATCCGCACACACGTCGAGTGAAAAGTTGATACCCACATCGATCGGGCGCGCGCACCCAGCATCTGCCCGACGCGGTCACGCATCTCCGCGGCGGCCTTATTGGTGAACGTGATGGCCAGCACCTGGCCCACGCCCACATCGCGCGCCGCCAGCAGATAGGCGATCCGCCGGGTCAGGACCGCCGTTTTTCCCGAGCCGGCGCCGGCCACGATCAGCAGCGGGGCACCCTCGTGCATCACTGCCAGGCGCTGCTGTGGGTTGAGGCCCTCGAGAAGCTCATCGATGCCGGTTGCCGTGCCGGTGGTAGTCAACAGGGAAGCCATATGCACTCAAACTTACCGCTGCGATCTGACATTCTTTGCGCTGGCATGCAGGTAATGGCACACTCATTGAGTGCTCACTGCGCAGCCCGGCCTTGTGCTCTTCGCCCGAAGTGCGCTTCGCCGATTTTTCTACGGGTACCGGTCAGCGGTGCCCGTGGTCTAGCTGTTTCCCTTCAGCCCCGCGGTCCGCTTCCGGATCCGGGGCTCGTCTCTTGTGTGAGGCCCGAACCGGATGAGACCAGATCCTTCGCACAACGAGAATTCGGAGAACCACAACATGACGACGACGGAAACGACGGATCCAGCAGAATCCGCCGAGCCCTCCAAGGGGCCCGATGTGGCCGACATTGCCGACTTGCGCCACGAGATCGATCGACTCGACGCGGTGATCGTCGAGGCGGTGCAGCGTCGCACCGAGGTCTCCCAGCTGATCGGAAAGGCACGCATGGCCTCCGGCGGCACCCGGCTGGTGCACAGCAGGGAAATGAAAGTGATCGAGCGCTACAGCGTGCTGGGCGCCGAGGGTAAGAACCTGGCGATGCTGCTGCTGCGCCTGGGACGCGGTCGGCTCGGCCACTGATCGCCTGTGCATCCAGCACGCGAGGCATCCTTCGCGTCGGGCGGCCGGCCCGCTATGGTTTGAGCGCCTCGACCAGCCACGGCGTCAACCATTCGACCGCCTCCGGTGTCGGATGGACACCGTCGCTGCGCATCCTGATGCCGTCGACCCTGGTCGTGTACGCCCCGGTGGGGTTCAGTTTCCGGTTCAGGTCCAGCACCGAGGCGTTGTGCCGTTCCGCGACGACGCTGCGCAACATCAGGTTCCAGCGATCGACCCGGCTGGGCTGGTCCTCTGGGTAAAGGCTGCCGTCCGCCTGTTCCGCGCGCCGGTTGTAGGGCTCGGTCGTCACCACCAGCCGCGCTCCGGTCGATCCCAGGATGTCGAGGGCACGGTTCAACTCACGCCGCAGGTAAGCGTCGTAGCGGGGCTCGCCGATGTGCGTCCAACGGCCCCCGTGCATCCGGTCGACGACCTCCCAACGCCCGACAATCAACAGCACGACATCGGGCTGCTCATGGCCGATCCGCTGGGCCCACCGGCTGGGCCAGGCATCGCATTCGGGTTTCTGGTCAAGTTCCTGTCCGACGTATTCGTATGGTCCGCCGCGGGCGATGCCACACCCGATGGTGGTGTAGTCAGCGAAGTCCAGGCTCGGTGTCGGTGGCAGGTATCGCATCAGAGCCCACGCGATGGAGTCCCCGAAGACCGCCACCCGGGTTTCGCCGGGGGCACGTTCGCGCACCCCGGTCGACACTTCGACAGGAACCTCGGGTGCTACCAGTGCCGCCGTGTCGATCTGCGACCCGAGCCCGGACCCGCCGGGTTTCATCCCCGCCGGCAGGACTGTCATCGTCACCACAGCGGCGGTCGCCGCCGAGGCGGCGGCCAGCGGCAGCATCGGGACGGTCACCGGCCGCCACCGACGGACGGGTTGTTCGACAGCCCACCACACCACCGTGGCGATCGCGATGGTGGCCGCACATCGCAGCGCGAACAGTTCAGCGCCCGCCGCGCCGGTCCGTTCCCCGTTGACCACCAGGAAGATCGGCCAATGCCAGAGATAGACGCCGTAGGAGATCGCACCCAACCCGACCAGCGGCGGTAGCGAGAGCAGCCGCGCCATCGGCCCGTCCTGGTCGAGCGCCACCGACGCGATCACGAGGATCGCCGCGACCGCGACCAGGATCAGCAGGCCGCCACGGAACTCCTCCAGGCTGCCGGTGGCGACATGGACGGCCGCCCCAAGTACCGCGACTCCGACGACCGGCAGTGCCCGGGCGAGCCAGCGACCCCACCGAGAGCGCAGGACCATCCCGCCGGCGGTCAATCCGCGCCAGTCGCGCACCACCAACGCTGCCGCCGCGGCGCCCACGAGCAGCGCTTGCATGCGTGTATCGGTACCGAAATAGATGCGATTGAGCGTCGCCGGAGACGCACCGGAACTGAGTACCATCGTTGCGCCGACGGACACGATCACCCCGGCCGAGGCGATGACGAACACCACGATTCGGACGACTCGCACCGTCAAGAGGACACCGCGCCGATAGGCCACCGCGGCCAGAACTGCGACGACGGCCGCCAGCAGCAGCGGCCAGAGCAGGTAATACTGTTCCTCGACTGCCAGCGACCACGTGTGCTGCAACGGCGACGGCGCGGCGCCCTGCGCGAAGTAGTCGCTGTTCTCGGTCACGAACACCCAGTTCGACATCCAGAAGAAGGTTGCGACTGCCTGGTCGCGAAGAGTGGCGGTGGACTCGGGCGCGAATAATTGGCGCCCGACCACCACGGCGAGCACCATGAGGACCAGCGCAGGCAACAGCCTGCGGGCGCGGCGGATCCAAAAGTCCTTCAAACCGATCCGCCCGGTGCGACCGATCTCATCGATCAGCAGCGAGGTGATGAGGAACCCGCTGAGCACGAAAAAGACATCGACACCCAGGAAGCCGCCGGACAATCCCGGGATGCCGCCGTGGTCGGCCAGGACCAGGGCGACGGCGATGGCCCGGACACCGTCGAGGGCCTCGATCCCCCGTCCCGGGCTCACATAGTTGCGTGGACCCACACGGATCGGCGCCGCACCCACGGCAGTCACGGTCCAGGGCCCTCCCTTGCTGTACGAGCAAGGGATTTTATGGGGTGCGCGGCGCCGGATCCGGCAGGCGCGCTGCCAGACCGTCAGCTAGTTGGTGAGCGCAATATATTTGGTGTCGAGGTACTCCTCGATTCCCTCGGACCCGCCTTCGCGACCCATCCCCGATTCTTTGACGCCGCCGAACGGCGCGGCGGGATCGGAAATGACTCCGCGGTTGACACCGACCATGCCGGCCTGAATACCTTCGGCGGCGCGCAAGGCTCTGTCCAGTGACTCTGTGTAGACGTACGCGGCGAGCCCGAACTCGGTGTCGTTTGCCGCTGCGATGCCCTCCTCCTCGGAGTCGAAACCGATGATGGGCGCGACTGGCCCGAACACCTCTTCTTTGAGGATCCGGGCGTCGGCGGGGACGTCGGTCAATACTGTGGCGGGATAGAAATTGCCCGGGCCGCCGGGGGCGACGCCGCCGATCGCCACAGTCGCTCCGCGCGACACCGCATCGGAGACCAGATCCTCGACCGAGGCCACCTGCTTCCCGCTGATCAGCGGACCCAGCGTCGCCGCCGGATCCAGCCCGTTGCCGAGGGTGAATTCGCCCATCCGCTGGACCAGTTTCTCGGTGAACTCCTCGCGAACGGAGTTGGCCACGTGGAACCGGTTGGCCGCCGTGCAGGCCTCGCCACCGTTTCGCATCTTGGCGAGGATCGCCCCGGCTACGGCGGCGTCGACATCGGCGTCGTCGAACACGACGAAGGGCGCGTTCCCACCCAGTTCCAGGGACTGGCGCAACAGCGCCGCGGACGCCTGCTTGGCCAGCGCCTTGCCCACCCCAGTGGATCCGGTGAACGTGAGTTTGCGGATCCGGCCGTCGTCGATGAGCGCAGCGGTGACGTCACGGGGTTTGGTGGTGGGCAGCACCGACAGCACGCCCTTGGGTAGCCCCGCCTCATCGATCAGCTTGGCCAACAGCAGCATCGTCAGTGGGGTCTCGTGGGCGGGTTTGACGATCATCGTGCAGCCCGCGGCCAGGGCGGGCCCGATCTTGCGGGTCCCCATGGCCAGCGGAAAGTTCCACGGCGTCACCGCGTAGCACGGGCCGACCGGCGCCTTGGTGACCATGATGCGTCCGGCGCCCCCGGGGGCGGGTGTGTAGCGGCCACCGATGCGCACCGCCTCTTCGGCGAACCATCGGAAGAACTCGGATCCGTACTTCACCTCGCCTTTGCTCTCGGCGAGCACCTTGCCCATCTCCAGCGTCATCAACGTGGCGATCTCGTCGCTGTGTCGAGTAATGGACTCGAACACCGTGCGCAGAATCTCGCCACGCTCCCGCGGCGCGGTCGCTGCCCAGTCGTTCTGCACGGCGCATGCGGCGTCGAGTGCGGCGGCCGCGTCGTCGCCGGTGGCGTCGGCGACACTGGCCAGCACTTCATCGTTGGCCGGGTTGAGCACGTCGAACGTCGAAGACCCGGCGCGTTCCTCACCCCCGATCCACAATCCCGTGGGTACCGATGTCCGCAGCGAGGAAGTATCCATACCCCAATCATTTACTCCGTCGTTCGTCTGTCCGCACTAGGGTTCGGTACATGACCTCGGACGAGCCTCCAGTAATTCCGGATATCACCACCACACCCGCGTGGCAGGCGCTGTCCCGGCATCACGACGAGATCGGCGCGCAGCATCTGCGCGAGTTCTTCGCTCAGGACCCCACCCGCGGCACGGAGTTGGCGCTGGCAGTCGGTGACCTCTTCATCGACTACAGCAAACACCGCGTCACCCGCCAGACCCTCACGCTGCTGCTCGACCTGGCCCGCACCGCCAACCTCGCCCAGCACCGCGACGCGATGTTCTCCGGCGCCCACATCAACACCTCAGAAGACCGGGCGGTGCTGCACACCGCGCTCCGACTCCCGCGCGGATCGGTCCTGACCGTCGACGGCCAGGACGTCGTCGCCGACGTCCACGATGTTCTCGACCGAATGGGCGACTTCACCGATCGGTTACGCAGCGGCGAGTGGCGGGGCGCTACCGGGGAACGCATCACGACGGTGGTCAACATCGGTATCGGCGGTTCAGACCTGGGGCCGGTGATGGTGAACCAGGCGTTGCGTCACTACGCCGACGCCGGCATCTCGGCACGCTTCGTGTCGAATGTCGACCCAGCCGACCTCGTCGCCACCCTCGCCGGACTGGACCCGGCCACAACGCTTTTTGTCATCGCATCGAAGACATTCTCCACGCTGGAGACCCTCACCAACGCGACCGCGGCACGGCGGTGGCTCACCGATGCCCTGGGCGATGCGGCGGTGTCCAAGCATTTCGTCGCCGTGTCGACCAACAGCAGGCTGGTCGACGATTTCGGCATCAATACCGAGAACATGTTCGGGTTTTGGGACTGGGTCGGTGGGCGCTACTCAGTGGACTCGGCGATCGGGCTGTCGGTGATGGCGGTGATCGGCCGGGAACGGTTCGGCGAGTTCCTCGCCGGATTCCACCTCGTCGACGAACACTTCCGGTCAGCACCCCTGGACGCCAACGCTCCGGTGCTGCTTGGCTTGATCGGGTTCTGGTACAACAACTTCTTCGGCGCCGAAACCCGCGCGGTGCTTCCGTATTCGAACGATCTGTCCCGGTTTTCGGCCTACCTGCAGCAGCTGACGATGGAGTCGAACGGAAAGTCCGTGCGTGCCGACGGCACACCGGTGACATCCGACACCGGCGAGATTTTCTGGGGCGAGCCGGGGACCAACGGCCAGCACGCTTTCTACCAACTACTTCACCAGGGCACCCGGCTCGTTCCGGCCGACTTCATCGGGTTCAGCGAGCCCACCGACGACCTACCCACCGCCGACGGCACGGGCAGCATGCATGACTTGCTCATGAGTAACTTCTTCGCCCAGACCCAGGTCCTCGCGTTCGGCAAGACAGCCCAGGAGATAGCCGCGGAAGGGACCCCGCCCGAAGTGGTGCCGCACAAGGTGATGCCCGGCAACAGGCCCACCACATCGATTTTGGCGACCAAGCTCACGCCCTCGGCGGTCGGTCAGCTGATCGCACTCTACGAACATCAGGTGTTCGTCGAAGGAGTCATCTGGGGAATCGATTCGTTCGATCAGTGGGGCGTCGAGCTGGGCAAGACGCAGGCCAAAGCCCTGCTGCCAGTGATCACCGGCGCCGCGTCGCCCGCCCGGCAGTCGGATTCGTCAACCGATTCCCTGGTGCGTCGGTACCGCGCCGAGCGAGGTCGAATCCCCTGATGTCCTCAGCTGCGTAACGCCAGGGCGATTTGCCGGTGGGTTTTCCGCCACAGCGTTACGTAGGTTCGCCCCGACCGCTCGGCGTCACGCGAAACGCTTGGTGAACCGCGGAGGCATCAGCTTCATCAGCTCGGCTATCGGCCACCACGGCCAAGCCGGGACAACGGAGCGGCCCTTCTCCTTCTCGATCGCCTCCACCATCGCGTTTACCCCGGTCTCGTTGTCCACCATCAACATCGTCTTGTTCGCCTTGGCGGTCATCTCGGACTCGATGTAGCCGGGCTCGAGCACGGTGACCCTGATCGGACCGGATGGGTATTCGGCGCGCAGCGACTCGCCCAGGGATGTGACGCCCGCTTTGCTCGCGGAATAGGCGGCCTTATGCCCGGGAACGCCGACGTTGCCGAGCACCGACGACACCAGGACCAGATGTCCGGCGCCCGCCGTCTTGAACATCTCCAGCGCGGTCTCGATCTGCACGAGCGCTGCGACCAGATTGGTCTCGATCGTGGCTTTGTTGGCCCACAGCTTGCCACCGCCCAGCGGGTAGCCCTTGCCGATTCCGGCGTTCACGATGACCCGGTCGATGCCACCGAGCTCTTCGCTCAGTTCGGCGAAGACTTTGGGCACCTGCTCGTGGTCGTTGACGTCCAGCGCCGCAACCGCGACGGTGATTCCCGGATGACGCTCGAGCAACTCCGCCTTCAGCTGGTCGAGCCGGTCAACGCGGCGAGCGCACAATGCCAGGTCGCGTCCCATGCCGGCGAAAGCGCGTGCCATGCCTTCCCCCAGCCCCGAGCTCGCGCCGGTGATCAACACCCTCTGCCGAATCATGCGGGCAGGATAACCGGGTTAGACAAGTGGAATCCACCCGTCGCCCGGTTGGCGCCGGGGTGGCCGGTTCATTTCAACAACCGCGACAGCCTCCGGTCCGCGAGCACCTTCCCCCCGGTCTGACATGTTGGGCAGTACTGGAAGGATTTGTCGACGAACGACACCTCCCGCACGGTGTCACCGCACTCCGGGCACGGGAGCCCCGTCCTGGCGTGCACACGCAGGCCGGAGCGCTTTTCCCCTTTCAGCGTTGCCGCCTGCTGGCCCACCGACCTCGTCACGGCATCGGTGAGCACGGCGACCGTCGCGGCGTGCAGTGCTGCGACTTGGGCTTCGGTCAGCTTGTTCGCGGTCGCGAACGGGGACAGCTTGGCGACGTGCAGAATTTCGTCGCTGTATGCGTTTCCGATGCCCGCGATCACCTTCTGATCGGCGAGGACAGTCTTTATCCGTCCCGGGTTGCCCTCCAGCACAGCGGCGAACTCCGCAAGGCTCAGAGCCAGGGCGTCGGGTCCCAGTGCGGCGATCTGTGGGATAGCTGTTGGGTCGGCGACAAGCCACACCGCCAGGCGCTTCTGGGTGCCGGCCTCGGTCAGGTCGAAGCCGACCGAAGCCTGCCCGGCGGCGGCATCCACCCCCCGCTCGCCTCGCGGTCCCAAATGCACCCGTAACGCGATCGGCCCCTTGCCCGGTTTGAGCGGAGCAGCAGCGAGTTTGTCGGACCAGCGCAGCCAGCCGGCACGGGAAAGGTGGGTGATCAGGTAAAGGTCGGCCACCTGCAACCCGAGAAACTTGCCCCACCGGTGGCTGCCGGTCACCTGTTGCCCGTGAAGCCGGGACACCGGTGGATCGAACGTCTTGAGCGCGGACAGAGCTGACACATCGATGCGGACGACGGTCAGTCCGACCGCGTGGCGGCGCAGGTGATCGGCGAGCGCTTCGACCTCGGGCAGTTCAGGCATGCCAATCAGTCTGCCTGGACGGCGAGGAGCGCGCTGACCAGCCCGAAGATCACCGCAAGGGCAAACCGGGCCGCCGCGCCGGGCGCTACACCCCGGTACCCACGGTATGCGATACCGGGGGTATTGACATGAGTCGATGCAGGCCCTTACCGTCGACAGACAGACATCGACGAAGGGGAATTCGCGATGACGGCACCGACCAAACAAACATCGCCACCCGCCCGGAAGACCCGCGACGAGTTCGCGGGGCGGTTGCTGAAGGGTTCCGTCAAGAAGTCGTACGCGCCGGTGGTCGATATCGACTGGGATGCGCCCCTGGAGCCGGACAAGTTCTTCCTACCCCCCAAAACCGTGTCGCTCTATGGCACACCGCTGTGGGAAAGCATGACCCGCGAGCAGCAGATCGAACTCTCCCGACAGGAACTCGTCAACACGCTGTCGACCGGAATCTGGTTCGAGAACATCCTCAACCAGGCGCTGCTGCGCAAGATGATGCACCAGGACCCGACGGCCCGGGCCACCCACTACGAACTGACCGAGTTGGGCGACGAGACCCGGCACATGGTGATGTTCGGCAAGGCGATCAACCGACTGGACGCCAAGCCGGTGCGCCCCAAGGCCTATCAGCGGATCATCATCAACCTGCTGCCGTTCACTTTTCGCGGCTCGCTGCTGTGGGTCGCGGCTCTCATCGGCGAAGAAATCTTCGACTCACTACAGCGGCAGATGATGGACGACCCCGAACTGCAGCCGATGGTGCAGCGACTGATGCGCATTCACGTCACCGAGGAGGCGCGCCACATCCAGTTTGCCCGTGACGGCCTGCGTAAACGTGCCCCGCACCTGCGGGGCATCCCGAAGCTGTTCGTGGCCAACATCAACGGCGTGGGCGGGCCGTTCTTCCAGCACCTGTTCAGCAATCCGGTGCCCTACCGGCGCGCTGGCCTGAATCCGCGGGAAGCCCGTCGCGCCGCGCGCACCAGCCCGCACCGCCACCGGGTCCAGGTGCTCGGTTTCGCTCCGCTGGCGGCGTTTCTGGAAGAAGTGGGCTTACTGGGACCGATCGCTCGGCGCATGTGGAAGCGCAGCCGCTTCCTGTGACCGACGTCGACACCGTGCTATACGTGAGTCGACCCGAATCCGAGCGCGCCATCTTTGACAAGGCGACCCACACGTGGACGGTCGGCGACCGCGTGGCCCGAGTGCTCATCGCGACCGACGGCGCGTTACCTGCCCAGCCGTCCCGAGCTGACCGCCTCAAGCCCTATCTCGGCGTTGCCGTGCATGGTTTCCCGAACTTGTTCCTGTTGACCGGACCCGATATCGCCGCGCAGAAAGGCTATATCGCGAAGTGTCTGGCCTACCTCGACCACACTGGCAGCACACGAATCGAGGTGAGGTCAGGCGCGCAGCGCTATTTCAATGAGCGCCTGAGCGGGCGTCCACACCGCCGCCACTACCGGCGCCGGGTGGATAGACGAATACGGTCAGCATTCGAGCTCAGTTCACTTGGGGACGAGCCAGAGGACGCCGCCTATGACGGACCGGCCATCGTGCGCGTCAATGATCAGAGCCACCACGCACGGGTGCGGCTGACCGGCCACATCGACCCGGTCGACGGTCATTACCATTGGCAGGGAACGCTTTTCGATATCGACTTCGGCGAACGGCCCCCACCGCAGGTGGTCGTCGCAATCGGTGATCGCGCGGCCGAGGCCCGGTTGACCGACCGCACACCGTGGTCGACCTATTCGGTGGTCGGCGTGGGGAGACCGCCGTTCGAACTGGGCCGGATCGAGGTCGAGGTTCCGCTACTGTAACCAGTCTCAGCTCTACGAGGAGGCGATGTGCGGTTCACCTACGCGGAAGCCATGACAGACCCGGCGTTCTACATCCCGCTGGCCAAGGCCGCCGAGGCCGCCGGCTATCACGCGATGACCATTCCCGACAGCATCGCCTACCCCTTGGAATCGGATTCCAGCTATCCCTACACGCCAGACGGCAACCGCGAGTTTCTCGACGGCAAGGCGTTCATCGAATCGTTCGTTCTCACCGCCGCCTTGTGCGCTGTGACAACGACGCTGAAGTTCAATCACTTCGTCCTCAAGATGCCGATCCGGCCCCCGGCACTGGTAGCCAAGCAGGCCGGCTCGCTGGCGGCACTGTTCGACAATCGGCTCGGCCTGGGGGTAGGAACCAGCCCATGGCCCGAGGACTATGAGTTGATGAACGTGCCGTTCGCCCGGCGCGGCAAGCGGATGGACGAGTGCATCGACATCATCAGAGGCCTTACCTCCGGCGAGTACTTCGAGTACCACGGCGAGTTCTACGACATCCCCGCAACGAAGATGACCCCCGCGCCCTCGAAGCCGATTCCCATCCTCATCGGCGGGCACGCCGATGCCGCGTTGCGGCGAGCCGCCCGAAACGACGGCTGGATGCACGGCGGCGGTGAACCCGAAGAACTCGACGCCCTCCTCTCGAAGCTCAACCAGTTCCGTGAGGAGCAAGGCCGCAGAGGGCCCTACCAGATTCACGTCATCTCCATCGACGCGTACACCCCCGACGGCATAAAGAGACTTGAAGACAAGGGCGTGACCGACGTCATCGTCGGATTCCGGCTCCCCTACATCATGGGCCAGGACACCGAGCCGCTCGACACCAAGATCCGCAACCTGGAGATGTTCGCCGAGAATGTCATCGCCAAGGCGTGATAGGCACGGGTGAGTAAGGTCGGACCCGATGACTACAGGCCGTACACCCGCCGCCGACGACGGCGCCCCCGACATCCCCCGTGCCTTCGACAGCGGGGCGGACGTCTACGACGCCCTCGTCGGCGCCAACCCGGGCTATCACGAGCATCTGCGACTGTCGGCGGCGCGAATGCAGTTGCCCGGCGATGGCCGTGGCCTGCGCCTGCTGGATGTCGGATGCGGCACCGGGGCATCCACCGCGGCACTGCTCGATGCCGCACCACACGCCGACATCGTGGCTGTCGATGGCTCGGCGGGGATGCTTGCCCAGGCCCGGGCCAAGGCTTGGCCGAATTCGGTGACATTCGTCCAGAGCCGCGCCGAAGACCTTGCAGAGGCCGGCGTGAGGGGACCGTTCGACGGCATTCTCGCCGCCTACCTCGTGCGCAACCTCGAAGACCCCGACCGCGTCCTGAAAACGCTCCACACGCTACTGAGCCCCGGCGCCGTCCTCGCCGTGCACGAATACTCCGTGCGCGACTCCCGCGCCGCCACCGCCGTCTGGAGCGCGGTCAGTTCCGCGATCATCATTCCCGCGGGCTGGTTGCGCTCCCGTGATACTTCGCTCTACCGCTATCTGCGGCGCAGTGTCTACGACTTCGACGGGGCCGCAGCGTTCCGGGAGCGACTGCAGCGCAACGGCTTCGTCGATGTGCACAGCGACACTGTGCCCGGCTGGCAGCACAACATCGTGCACACTTTTCTCGGTCGCGCGCCGCGCTGACGCAGCGACATCCCAGCGACATCGCGCGTCGTTGAGCACAGACGCCCGAGAAGATGCCTATTGTCGGCGCATGACCGACCCCCTGGACGAGAACGTCGTGGTCATCCACACCGACGGCGGATGCAGCCCCAACCCCGGGCCTGGCGGCTGGGGAGCCGTGCTACGCCAGCGTCAGCACGTCCGCGAAATGCGCGGTGGAGAAGCCGGCCGGACGAGCAACAACCGGATGGAGTTGACCGCCCCCATCATGGCGCTGGAGGCGCTGACCAGAACCGCAGTGGTGCACCTCTACACCGACAGCACCTACGTCCGGAACGGCATCACCAAATGGATCCGCGGCTGGGAACGCAATGGCTGGAGGACCGCCACCAAACAGCCGGTGAAGAACGTCGACCTCTGGAAGCGCCTGCAGGTGGCCTGCGCACGACACCAGGTGGAGTGGTTCTGGGTCAAGGGACACTCGGGGGTGGCGGACAACGAACTTGCCGACGAACTGGCGACCCGGGGTATGCAGGAAGCGACGCTGCATCGACGTTGAGACTGCATTCCGGGCGGCATCGACTCGCAGTGTGCCACCGGCAGCCCGGTCTCGACCACCTATGCCCAGCCGACCTCGCCGGGGGCCTTGTCCGTGCGCAGTCCGCGCCAGCTCGGGTGGCGCAGTCGGCCATCTGAAGTGCGCTCGCTGTAGCGGACCTCTCCCACCAACTCTGGGCGCACGAAAGTCACCCCTCTGGCATCCTGTTTCGGCAATGTTGTCCCGAAGGGTGATTCGTCGGTTTCCAGCGGTCCGAGTGTCTTCTTGAGAGCGGTGAGCTCCTTCTCGGTGAAGCCGGTTCCCACCCGTCCGACAAACTGCAAGCCGTCCTCGCCGGGAAGGCCCAACAGCAATGCACCGATCCCGCTGGTCCGCCCGCCGGTTCCGGCATGCCAACCACCGATCACCACCTCCTGGGTGTTCCAGATCTTGTCCTTGACCCACGAAGAGGACCGTCGCCCCGGCTGGTAGGTGGAGTCCCGCTTCTTCGCGACGACGCCCTCCCAGTGTTTCTTCCGGGCGAGCTCGATGGCTTCGGGTCCGTCAGTCCCCAGGGCAGCGGGGACGATCAAACCGCCCCCCTCGGCGAGCGCCTCGAGCAGCTGCCTGCGATCGGTGTACTTGGCCCGCAGTAACGACCGGCCGTCGAGGTAGAGGATGTCGAATGCCCAGAACTCCAGCCGCGCGGAGCGCGCACGATTCTGCATCTCGCGGAAGCTGGGCACACCGGACTCGTCGAGGGCGACCACCTCACCGTCGAGGATCACGTGGTGATCGGCCAGGTCAGCGGCCAGCGCCTGCAGCTGCGGGTACTCCGCCGTCACGTCGCGGCCCCGCCGGGAACGCAGCGCCAGCTTGCCTCGGTCGACTTCTACGATCAGCCGATACCCGTCCCATTTTCCCTCGAATACCCACTGCCCCTTCGTGAGTCGCTGAACGGAACCCTCCGTCGCCAGCATCGGTGCGATGTCCGCGGCGGTCAGCCGCTTCTGCTCTTTCATCCGGTGCGCCAGCCAGTTCTTGCCGTCAGTCTGAATCAGCGCGTACCGACCGTCGACCTTGTCGCCGTGCAGCGTGACGATCACCTCGCCGCCCCTGTCCGGCCCGTCCGGCGCGTTGTCGTGAAACTTCTCGGTTTCGTAGGTTCCGGTGTCCCACACCGACACCGTGCCACCGCCGTACTCGCCCTTCGGTATCTTCCCGGCGAAGCTCAAATACTCCATCGGATGGTCCTCGGTGTGGACGGCCAGGTGGTTGACCGACGGAGTATCGGGCAGATTCTTCGGGACCGCCCAACTCACCAGAACGCCGTCGCGTTCCAGCCGAAAGTCGTAATGCAGTCGCCTGGCGTGGTGTTCGTGGATGACGAACCGGTCGTTTCGCCCCGCCTGCGGCGGGGCGACGGCAACCGGTTCGGGCGTCCTGGCGCTATCCCGCACGCCGCGGTAGGCGGCCAGGCGGTCGGAGACGGGCTCCACCTCAGCACCGGGCCACGGAGCCGGCGGTCCTGGATCAAGGCCAGCGAGTAGATCGCCGTCGGAATCCAGCCGGCCGAGCACCTCACCGAAGACCAGCTGGCGCAACTCCGGGTCGCCGAGTTCCTCCCACGTCCGGGGTGCAGCGACAGTCGGATACCGTTGTCCCCTAAGCGAATACGGCGCTATCGTGGTTTTGCTCGCATTGTTCTGACTCCAGTCCAGGAACACCTTGCCCACCCGCAGGATCCTGGCCATCGACGCGGTGACCTGCTCGGGCATGGCCTCCTCCAGCCGTTGCGCCACTGTCTTGGCCAGCACCGACGCACCCCGCGAACTGACCGGATCCGGCAGCGGGACATAGAGATGCAGCCCCTTGTTTCCACTGGTCAACGGAAACGCCCTCAGCCCGATGTCGGTGATCAGGTCGCGAACCGCACGCGCGACGCGACACAGCTGCTCCATGCCGACGCCCTCACCCGGGTCGAGGTCGAAAACAATGCGCGTTGCCGGCCCCGCAGCGCCGCCCCCCTCGCCCAGGAAGCGCCATTGCGGCACGTGCACCTCCAGGGCGGCCTGCTGGGCGATCCAGGCCAACCCCTCGACGCTGTCGATCACCGGATAGGTGGTGGTCCCCGACCTGTGCGCAATCGTGCCGCGCGACAGCCAGTCCGGAGCCGAGGAAGCCAGCTGCTTCTCGAAGAACGACGCCTCCTCGACACCGTTGGGCCAACGTTTGCGCGTCGCCGGCCGGCCCGCGATGTGGGGCAGCATGGCTTCGGCAACGCTGACGTAGTAGTCGAAGACTGCCGCTTTGGTCGTTCCGGTGGCCGGGTACAGCACCTTGTCCGGGTTCGTCAGTGTCACCCGGCCGTAGTGGTCCGCGTTTTCCGGCACAGATCCAAGGTATAAGGCGTGCAGGCTTTCCGGGTGCCGGTAGCGTCAACAACGTGAGGGCACTGGTTATCGGTGAGGCACTGATCGACATCGTCGAGCGAGCGTCCGGCGCAGAGCGAGGTGACGTGGCAGACACCGAACATGTCGGTGGCAGCCCCCTCAACGTCGCGGTCGGACTGGCACGACTGGGCCGACCGGTCGATTTTCTCACCCACATCGGCAAGGACGCCCGAGGGCAGCGAGTCCGTAAACACGTGGAATCCGCAGGTGTGCAACTTGTTTCGGGGAGTGAGGATGCCATCCGCACGCCCACCGCACGCGCCACGCTGGACTCCGCCGGTTCGGCGTCCTACACCTTCGACATCGACTGGCAGTTGACCGGCACTCCGGAGGTGGCGCCCCCTCTCGTGGTGCACACCGGCTCGATCGCCACTGTGCTCGAGCCAGGCTGCCTGGCCACCGCTGCGCTCGTCGACGCCTATCACCTGTCTGCAACCCTCACGTTCGACCCCAATATCCGTCCGGCGCTGATGGTCGACGACGCTTCCGCACGCGCCCGCATCGACCGCCTCCTCGAACGTGCAGACGTGGTCAAGGCCAGCGCGGAAGACCTGCACTGGATAGATCCGACCCGTACACCTGAACAGATCGCGACCGCATGGCTGACACTCGGCCCGTCGATCGTGGTGGTCACACGGGGCCGTGAAGGAGCCTTGGGAACGTGCGCGCGAGGGACGGTGCGGGTACCCGCGTTCGACGTGGATGTGGTGGACACTGTGGGCGCCGGCGACGCATTCATGGCGGGTTTGATCGACGCCCTGTGGACGCTGCAGCTTCTGGGTGTCGACCGCAGGACCCAGTTGAGCGACATCGGGACAGAAGCCCTGACATCAGCGCTGCGGGTGGCAGCGTTGACCGCAGCGTTGACGGTGGCGCGTGCCGGGGCCGACCTGCCCGACCGCGCCAGCCGGGATGCGGCCGCGCCATCGGCGATACTGGGCTGATGCGATCTATCTGGAAGGGTTCGATCGCCTTCGGTCTGGTCAACGTGCCGGTCAAGGTCTACAGCGCCACCGAAGACCATGACATCAAGTTCCACCAGGTGCACGCCAAGGACAACGGCCGCATCAGGTACAAACGGGTGTGCGAGGTGTGCGGCGAAATCGTCGAATACCAAGACATCGCACGGGCCTACGACTCCGAGGACGGTCAGACCGTGATCATCACCGACGAGGACATCGCCACCCTTCCCGAGGAACGCAGCCGCGAGATCGAGGTGCTGGAATTCGTGCCCGCCGGCGACATCGATCCGATGATGTACGACAGAAGCTACTTCCTTGAGCCTGACAGTAAGTCCACGAAATCTTATGTACTGCTTGCCAAAACGCTGATGGAAACGGACCGGGTCGCCATCGTCAATTTCACCCTGCGAAACAAGACCCGGCTGGCGGCGCTGCGCGTCAAGGACTTCGGCAAGCGCGACGTGATGGTCATCCACACGCTGTTGTGGCCCGACGAAATCCGCGATCCCGACTTCCCGGTGCTGGACAAGGACGTCGAGATCAAGCCGGCCGAACTGAAGATGGCCGGCCAGGTCGTCGACTCGATGACCGACGACTTCAACTCTGACCGGTATCACGACGCCTACCAAGAACACCTCAAGGATCTGATTCAGGCGAAGCTCGACGGCGGCGAGGCATTCACCACTGAACACGACCCACAGCAACTCGACGCCACCGAGGATGTCTCCGACCTCCTGGCCAAACTCGAGGCCAGCGTGAAGGCGCGCAAGGGAGGGATGGCCGGGTGATTCTCGACAGGTTCCGGCTCGACGGCCGGGTGGCAGTGGTGACCGGAGCGGGCCGCGGGCTTGGCGCCGCCATCGCCCTCGCCTTCGCCGAGGCAGGCGCTGACGTGGTGATCGCCGCACGTACGCGGTCGCAGCTCGAGGAGGTTGCCGCGCAGATCGGCGACACCGACCGCAGCGCCCATGTCGTCGTCGCCGACCTGGCGCGCCCCGATGACACGGCCAGGCTCGCGGCCGCCGCCGTCGAAGCCTTCGGCACACTGGACATCGTCGTCAACAATGTCGGCGGCACCATGCCGAACGCCCTGCTGAACACGACGGCCAACGACCTGCGCGACGCCTTCAGCTTCAACGTGGCCACTGCCCACGCGCTGACGGCGGCGGCCGCGCCGCGGATGCTCGAGCATTCCGGTGGCGGCAGCATCATCAACATCACGTCGGCGATTGGCAGACTCGCCGGACGCGGTTTCGCCGCGTACGGCACCGCGAAGGCCGCCCTTGCCCACTACACCCGGCTGTCGGCACTGGACCTTGCACCGCGTATCCGAGTCAACGCGATCGCCCCGGGATCGATTCTCACCTCCGCACTCGACGTCGTGGCCAGTAACGACGATCTTCGCAACACAATGGAGCAGGCCACCCCGCTGCGCAGACTCGGCGACCCTCTCGACATCGCCGCCGCCGCGGTCTATCTCGCCTCACCGGCAAGTAGCTATCTGACCGGCAAGACTCTCGAGTTGGACGGCGGGATGACTTCTCCGAACCTCGAACTCCCGATCCCCGACCTGTAAGGACACCGTCATGACCATTCCCGACCCCATCCCGGTCGCCGCCATCGGCACCGGAAATGTCGGAAAGCACGCGCTGACTCAACTGATCACCGACCCGAGGTTCACACTCACCGCGGTATGGGTCTCCTCCGATGCCAAAGCCGGCAAGGACGCCGCGGAGCTTGCCGGGGTTCAGGATTCGACCGGCATTGTGGCGACCACCGACCTCGATGCCGTCCTGGCGACGAAGCCCGTGTGTGCTGTTTACACCGCGATGGCCGACAACCGCCTGCCGGAGGCGCTCGAGGACTACCGGCGCATCTTGGCAGCGGGTGTCAACGTGGTGGGCAGCAGCGCGGTGTTCTTGCAGTACCCGTGGAAAGTGCTGCCCGACGAGCTCGTCGCGCCCATCGAAGATGCCGCGCAAGCGGGCTCTTCGACAATCTTCGTGAACGGCATCGATCCGGGTTTTGCCAACGACCTGCTGCCGCTGGCCCTGGCCGGGACCTGCCAGAGTATCCAGCAGATCCGGTGCATGGAGATCATCAATTACGACACCTACGACAGCGCGGCGGTGATGTTCGACGTCATGGGTTTCGGTGGCCGGCTCGAGGAAACACCGATGTTGCTGCAACCCGGAGTGCTGAGTTTGGCGTGGGGTTCGGTGGTCCGACAGCTGGCCGCTGGTCTGGGAATCGAACTCGACGAGGTCACCGAGACCCACGTTCGCGTACCGGCCCCGGAGGACTTCGACATCGCCGCCGGCCACATCGAGAAGGGCACGACCGCAGCGATGCGGTTCGAGGTCCGCGGCATGAAAGACGGCGATGTTGCGGTCGTGCTCGAACACGTCACGCGGCTGCGCGACGATCTCTGCCCCGACTGGCCGCAACCCGCTCAGCCCGGCGGCTGCTATCGGATCGAGATCACCGGCGAACCGTCGTACGCACTTGACTTGTGCCTGAGTAGCCCGAACGGCGATCACAACCATGCGGGCCTGGTGGCGACGGCCGCCCGGTTGGTGAATGCGATTCCCGCCGTGGTGGGCGCCCGGCCCGGAATCGTCACCGCACTCGGCTTGCCGCCGGTGGCCGGCACGGGTCTGTACGCTGAGCGGTAATCACGCCGAAAGGATCCTGATGATGAAGGCTCGTGTGACCATCTTCGCTACTCTCCTGGTTGCTGGCGGCGCCTCACTCGCGATCGCGGCGGCACCCTCAGCGCTCGCTTCACCCTCGCTCCTACCGAGTTGCGTCGAGACCGAAGCCGGTGGCGGCATGCAGGGCGGTACGACCACTCTCTGCGAGTCGCCTGGCAACGCCCAGCTCGACGCGCGCCCGAGCCTGCTTGCACCGGGAGACATGGGAGGCATGGGCGGCATCGGGATGATGGGCGGCATGGGCATGTTCATCATGTGACGTGCCACGTGACGAAACGCTGACCGGCTCCGACCCGCAACCGGCGCCCACTGGCCCGGTTGCCGCACATCGTGAATGCTTCTGGTTTCTCTCGTCTGCTGCTCTTGGGAACGGTCTGTACGCTGGAGGCACATCCAAGCTGGAAGGATTCTGAGATGAAGGCTCCGATGACCACCCTCGCCGCCCTGCTCGTTGCCGGCGGCGCCTCACTCGCGGTCGCGGCGGCACCCACGGCCCTTGCCCAACCGAACTGTGAGCAGACCGAGGTCGGCGGTGGTTTCGCGGGCGGTTCGACCACGGTGTGCCAGTCGCCCGGCAACGTTCAGATCGACACCCGCCCCTCGGTCCTGGCACCCGGGGCGATGGGCGGCTTTTTCCCGTGGGGTTACGGGATGTTTATTCTCTGATGATCGGCGAAGACCCCCGGTCGCGGAGCGCGGGTGTCGAAGCTGCCTGAAGTCCTCACGTGTCTGACGGGCAAGGGCTGAATGACAGAGCGGCATAGCTACTTCGCGTACGGGTCGAATCTCTGCGTGCAGCAGATGGCGCGGCGGTGCCCCGATGCCGACGATCCCCGGCCGGCAACTCTGGCCGATCACGACTGGCTCATCAATGAGCGAGGGGTCGCCACCGTCGAACCGTTTACCGGCAGCGAGGTACACGGTGTGGTGTGGCAGCTCTCCGAACGCGACCTGGCGACCTTGGACAGTGCCGAAGGCATCCCCGTGCGCTACCGTCGGGACCGACTCACGGTTCACACCGAGGACGGTCCGTCGTGGGCCTGGGTGTACATCGACCATCGCGTCGAACCCGGGCCGCCGCGCCCCGGCTACCTGGAGCGCATCCTCGATGGCGCGCGCCACCACGGCCTGCCGCACCGGTGGATCGAATTTCTCGAGCGTTGGGATCCAGCTTGCTGGCCGAGCCGCGAAGCAAAGTCTGATTCAGCTGCACCACAATCACTTTCAGAGCTACTGGCCGATCCTACGATCATCGAGGACAGCACGCTGCGGTCGAGGTTCGGATTCCTGGCCATTCACGGAGGCGGGCTGGAACAGAGGACCGACGTCATCGCCGAACGGGCCGCCGACGCCGCAGGAGCGTCGGTGTATGTCGTACGCCATCCCCACGGCTACCCACACCACCTGCCGTCCGCGCGCTACCTCCCCGACCAGTCGGGACGGCTTGCCGAGTTCCTCGACCATGTCGACGTCGCGGTGTCCCTGCATGGCTACGGCCGTCTGGGCCGCGGCACTCAACTCCTGGCCGGCGGAAACCACCGCGCTCTGGCCGAGCATCTCGCGCACCACCTTGTCATCCCGGGCTACCAGGTGATCACCGAACTCGCCGCTATTCCGCGCGAGCTGCGCGGCCTGCATCCCGACAACCCGGTCAATCGCGTCTGCGGTGGCGGTGTGCAACTGGAACTGCCGCCGCGGGTCCGTGGCATCAGCCCCCGCAGCGGGGTACCCGGCGCTGACGGCTTATCGACCGCCACCTCGGCTTTGGTACAAGGTTTGGCTACCGGAGCGCGCTCGTGGCAGATGCCTGCGAGCCCATCAATGCCTTAGACCTGGCCGCCGACCACCCATCCAGCGATCGGCCAGCTCCGAATACGGGATGTGAAAGGATTCGGCGCAGCAAACCGGAGCGGGCCACGCCGCTGTGGGAGCGATGCGGCATCGGGGCTGCGCGCGGCACCCCATCGCGGCGCAGCCTGGCCTACGCGTAGCCTCAAAGCAGAGGTCGGAGCATGTTGAATCCGGCCCCCAGCAACACGTTGTACCGCACTCGGATAACACATCTCCGCCGGTCACCGGTGCACCATTACTTCGAACACCGTAGCTACAGCTGGTTCGTCGACCTCGATGCGTTGCCCCGATTACCGCGATTTCTTCGGCCATTCGCGAGATTCGATGCCCGCGACCATCTTTGGGATGCCGACGGCGGCACGCTACGGGCTCGCGTCGATGCGTTCCTCGCCGACAAGGGCATTGTCCTGGACGGCGGGACGATTACCGCGCTGATGCATGCCAGAGTCCTCGGTTACGTCTTCAATCCGCTGAGCGTGTATTGGTGCCACGACGCACGAGGTGTCCTGCGCTACATCATCGCCGAGGTACACAACACCCATGGGGGGCGCCACGCCTATCTTCTTGCGCCGTCCGACGGACGTCCCTCGATGGTGAGCAAGAAGCTCTACGCGTCGCCATTCAACGACGTTGACGGACACTACCTGGTCCACGCACCCGAACCCGGCGAGCAACTGAATATCCGTATCTCACTTCACCGCGATGGACAACCAGCCTTCGTGGCCACCATGCGCGGCACCAGTATGCCGGCCGGCATCGGCCAGATCCTGGCAATGCAGATCGTCGCACCATTGGCCCCGATGATGAACGCCCTGAGCATCCGCATGCAGGGAGTCCTGTTGTGGCTGAGAAGGGTACCGCTGGTGCCTCTGCCGAGTCCGCAACGAGAGAAAGTGGACCAGTTGTGAAGACCACTGATCTCGCAACATCCGCTGCGACCATCGATCGCACGCTCCGGCCCACCGGGATCCGCGTGCCGCATGGCCCGGTAAGCACCGCCACCGGCGTCATTGCCGACCGCCCTGCAGCGGCCTCACCTGCACCGATGACCTACTTTTCGGGGAATGCGACGGGGGCCCGCCGAACCGGGACACAGATGAACGGCCGCCTCACGTTCAGCGAGCATCGTTCGCGCACATCACTTATGCCGGCACCACCGAAGGCGTCGATTGATATGACGATGTTGACGCCGGTAGCTAGGCTACGCCCCGTGACCACCGAACTCGACACGTTGCTGCGCCAGGTAGCTCACCACGATGTCGACGCCTTCGCCGCCTTCTACGACCAGACCCGATCGCGGGTATATGGCCTGATCACACGGGTGTTGCGGGACCCTGGCTACAGCGAGGAGACAACACAAGACGTCTACCTGCAGGTGTGGCGCAGCGCGCAGAACTATGACCCGTCCGCCGGGTCACCGATGGCCTGGCTGATGACCCTGGCCCATCGGCGCGCCGTGGACCGGGTGCGCTCCGAGCAGGCGGCCAGCACCCGAGAATCCCGGTACGGCGCCGAGAACACCGAACCGGCGTCGGATCATGTCGCCGAAACGGTCATCCGCGGCGACGAACGTCGCCAGGTTGCCGATTGCCTTGGGTCTTTGACCGACACTCAGCGGGAATGCATCCATCTCGCTTACTACGACGGTTTGACCTACGTTCAGGTCTCTGAGCGGCTGTCGACTAACCTCGCGACGATCAAATCGAGGATGCGCGATGGGATCCGTAGCTTGCGCAGATGCTTGGGGGTGCCGTGACAAATCCACCTGCACCAGTCGGTCCCCCCGGCTCGGACCTGCTGTCGCTCGCGACGCCCTACGCACTGCACGCGCTCACCGACGCCGACATTGCCGACATCGACTTGCGTCTGGGAGACACGCACCCCGATGTGGTGGAAGCCTTCGTATCCGAGGTACGAGCCACGCGGGAGACGATGGCCGTCATCGCGGACGCCAGCGCAATCGATCCTCCCCCGTATCTGCGAGAACAACTGCTCCGCCACGTCACCGAAGATCCCGTGCGTTCCATTCGAACCGTCCGGCAACCCAGGCGCTGGTCCACGATGGTGCTGGCCGCCGCGGCGTCCCTGGTGGTCGGTCTTGGGGCACTCGGCGTCGGCCTTTCGCTGCGAACCACGCCAACGCCGTCAACCGCGGAGCAGGTGTTCGCCGCTCCTGACGTTCGCACCGTCTCCGGCCAGATTCCCGGTGGGGGCACCGCCACCGTCGTGTTCTCCCGCGACCGGGACTCAGGAGTGCTGGTCATGAACAACGTGCCTGATCCACAGCCGGGCACTGTCTACCAGATGTGGCTGGTCGACACCGACGGCGCACAATCGGCCGGCATGATGGATGCCGAGGCGGTTGAGCCGTCGACCACTGCGATGCTCCCCGATCTCGGTTCGTCCCGCGCGCTGGCATTTACTGTCGAGCCAGCCGGCGGTTCGTCACAGCCGACCAGCGCGATGATCGCCGAGCTACCGCTGACCTAGTTCTACTGCAGGGCGTGGACTCCGCCGCAGCTGTGGCGAGAATCCTTCGACCGGGTAAGCTGCCAGCCGTCACGCCCCCGTAGCTCAGGGGATAGAGCACGGCTCTCCTAAAGCCGGTGTCGCATGTTCGAATCATGCCGGGGGCACCAAGATCGTTACAGGTCAGCGAGTTTTCCGGGCATTGCCCTACTCCTCTGCGCTCCTATCTGGTCGGTGTACGGTCGGTGCTTCTTTAGCATCATTTGGTGACGAATGGTCAGCACCATAGATCTCATCTTCGGGGTCCTCGTCCGCGGGCAAGCCATTTAGCGCCTCCACCACTTCCGCTGCTGGAATCCACTGACGCTTGCTATTGAAGTGTTCATCGTCCCCCGAGTCCTTGCCACTGCGCACGCGGCGAGCCGCGGCGTCGAGACGTTGCGCTACATCGTCGAGGTCAGATGGAAAGAGCCCCGCATAGTGATTCAACGTGGTCGCGGCCGACTCGTGGCCAAGGAGGCGAGCCACCGCCACAACCGAGGCTCCAGACTGGATGGCAAGCGAGGCCGCAGTGTCCCGAAGGTTGTGCGGAGTAATCACGAGCCCGAGATCTGCAACAGCATCGTCGAACACGTCACGGCGGAAGTTTCGATTGCGGAGCGGCGTCTCATTCGCGGAGGGAAACACGAGGTCGATCAACCTTCGTCCCGCACGAAGCAACTCCAACTCCCCCGAGACAATCTTCGGGATGGGCACCGTCCGCGCTTGGTGATCTTTCACTGGTGACATCTCTCCGCGGGGCGCTTCTTCTGAATAAGCTCGCGCAACCCGCAGCGTCTTTCTTTCCAGATCGACGTCTGACCATTGCAGTGCCGCAAGCTCACCCCAACGCAGGCCGCAGTATCCCGCCACAAGCACGAGCAGGCGATCACGTGGTTGACTCAGTCGCTCGGCCAGGCTCCAGAGCTCGTTATGGGTAAGCGGCCGTGGGTCGTTGCCCTGCACTTTCGGTAGCTTGATGCCCACAGCGGGGTTCCGGTAAATCGCACCGTCGCGGACGGCGTACTCGAACACGCGGCGCAGTACACCAAGGGCGTGCCGCGCAGTAGCCGGAGTCTGCATCCGCGAGATGCTCGCCGCCCACGCCTCCACTTCCGACGGACGAACCGAGACCAACGGCCGCCGGCCAAACTCCCTGGAAATCTGCCGGTTGATGACGCCTCGAATCTTTCGCTCAGTAGCCGGCTGCCGACCGGGTTGCGCTTCGAACCACAGTTGACACCACTCCCGAACCGGCAACTCACCCGCTCGCGCATCAGCCCACGTGCCCCTCTTGAGGGAGTCAATCTGTTTGCGCTCCCACTCTTGAGCGTCCCGGCGTCGAGAAAACGTCCGCGAGGCAACGTACCGACCGTTGTGATAAATCCGAGCTCTATACACCCGGCTACCATCACGACCCGACCTGATATCGATCATTCTGAGTCCAGGCGAGACTCCCGACGTCCGTCCAACCAGGCATCAACTTCGGCGGAGTCCCAACGCAGAGCGGTACCTACTCGGATGGCGGGCGGACCCTCGCCTTTCAGACGCCACGACCTTATGCAACCGACGCTAACCGTAAGCCGTTCTGCCAGTCGGTCAATCGTTAGAAGGCAACTAGCGGAACTAGATCCGCTAGCATGCCATCCAGCGTTCATCCCGCTATGCCGTTTTCCGTGCTCACGCGCCGCCATCCGGCGGCTTGTGCCCGATGCCCTAGGCGAACTCATCGGGCCGCTCCTTTCCCCATACCCCTGTCGCCGATACCCACCGCGGCGAGAGCACGTTCCGACAACTCCCACGGATCTCGACGGTGCGCAGCCCAGGTTGCCGTGTAACGGGCGACAACACTCTCCTGCACATAGGGCGCTCGAAACCTGATGAATCGACCGTTGACAGCTGCCACTCCGACTCCAGCAGGCGCACGAAGCGGAGACTCAGACTCTCCAGCCCGCCAGTCGTCGCCCAGGACAGCGGTTGCCGCATGTGACGACTGGACTCCGAAACAGATTCTCATGGCGGCGTTGTCACGGATATCGGTCGGCAGCGAATCGGCAGTTGGCTTCTGAGTGGCCACTACTGTCACGATCCCAGCGGACCGCCCCTTGCGTACCAAGTAGTTGACCGACGCGTGGATCTCGGCACCAATCGCCTTCCGGTCCTTGGTGATCAGCTGTCGTGGGTCTAGGAACGTCTGACATTCGTCGATCACGACGAATACAAGCGGAACCTGCACCGTGGGGCCGCGATGCCAGAAGTTGGAAGATCCGAACAATGTCGCGGCGTTCTTGATGCGCGATCGTGTAAGGCCCACAAGATCACTCAGTACGCCTGCGACTGCCCCGATGTCGAGGTCGTCATTCACGAAACGACAACACCGTTGCTGCAGACAGCTCAGATCGTGACCGCCCTTTCCGTCGATCACGACATATTGAACTGCGGGCGACGACACGAATCCGGCCAACGTGGTCGATAACCAAGCCGACTTGCCTGCCCCAGGAAGACCTCCGACAACAACGCCAGCTACGTTGCTCAGCGAGAGCTGCTTAACCTCTCCGAACTCGTCTTGGCCGAGCCTCAGCGACCAACTGTCGGCTGGATGGACAGCCGCCAGGTGTACAGGCTGGCCGATAGGGTCGATCACGCGTAACGCTAGCTCAAAGACCATCGGCTCTGGCTCTGTGACCACCAATGTCGGCACGCCGATAGCCGACGCCAAGCGGAGCGACGCATTCTGCCATTGCCGGAGATCCTGACCTACCAATCCCATGAATCGCACCCGAGCGCCATACGGAGCTGGACAAACCGATAGCAATTGCGGAGTGAAGCCTTTCTGATACGAGCGTCGACGCGGCACTCGTTTTGTGACGATGCCCTCCGCTGCAAGCGACCAGTTGGATCTCTTCACTGGGGCAACCACGCCCAGCCCGACC
>JAHZJB010000146.1 GCA_022601135.1 Actinomycetes bacterium
CCCCGACTACAGCCCACTGGACCCCAACGGCTGGGCGGTTGTCAGCGATTCCACCGGCTTCACCGGGTTCCTACTGAGCCGCACGCCCATCGTCTCCGACCAGCTCTACCAAGAGCTGCTCGACCGGGCTTCGGTGAAGGGCGTGAGGGGATGGATCACCCCGACCCGGCAGCCCGGGGCGACGACGCTCACATCAGCACCTGTCGCGGCGTAGCCGCTTGTCGGCTGCTGGCAGTTATGCCAGCACTTGCAGACGGTCGAGCGGAAGCCCGGACATGTCGTCGTAGTCCCAACGAAGTCCGGCGTTTTCGTACACGCTGCCGATCGAGTTGCCGGAGGCTGTCGGGTCCAGTTCGAAACTGACGCTGAGCGGCGCACCGCCGCTGTCCACAACGTAGCCGCCGTATTCCTGAAGCGCCTGCCCGACCGCTCGCTCCGCCGGCGTCAACGTCAGGGCCGCCAGGTCCACACTCGGGTCCAGCCTGATCAGCGCGCCCTGGGGAACGCAGTCAGGCCGTCTCGAAGAGCCGTCGGTCTTGGTTGCCGGTGCTCGGAAATCCGTCGTACAGGCGTTATCCACCTGGAGCGCGAGCGCGTGCGGGATCACGCCGCGCTCGATTTCGGAGATCCGGATAACCCCGCCCAGGCGCGATGCGCCGGCACCGGTGCCGAACCCGCCCCAGCCCGGGCCGTCCAGCGGATGGACCGCGCCGAAGCTGGTCGTCCATGTGGCGTCACCGGGTTTGGCCTGCCAGAACTCGTAGGAGCGACCCGCGGCGGCGTCGATAACAACCATCGCCCCGTCAGATCCCGGGGACGGCTTCGCGTCCTGCGGTATCGGAATCTGGTGCTCACCGAACGGGCAGGGACCCCAGGCGGTGATTGTGCACTTCACCGACGTCCTCGGTGCGTCGGCCGTGACCTGGTAGATGGGGATGCCGAACTCGACCAGATTGGCGTGCATCGAGTGGTTTCGACTGATTCCCGCGACCATGTCGGCGCTGTTCGGATCCACCACCGCGCGGGCTGGAATCCTGTTGTTAAACGGACTTTCCGCAGCGAAGGCTGTGGCGGGCGAGGCTGCCGCCGGCGCGGCGTGGTCGATCGCGGCCCAGGCGACGTTGGCAGCCAGGAGCCCAGAGACTGCTAGCGATCTAATCCGCATGTCGAGACTCCGAGTCCGCTGTCGCTTCGGGTTTGCAACGCCCGAGGGTAACCGTGTGGTTGCTCTTTCAGAAAACGATGCCGTGGTCGGCGACACCTTTGGGTCTCTGGGTTGGTCGCCGTGTTATTGCTCGTCGGTTGCTGGCCTACGCTCCTCGTCGGAGCCTCGACCAGGGCTTTCGTCCCGAACGGTCGACGAGTGCTTCCCTGGCCGCGGTCGCGCAGCGCCGATGTAATAAACTACTGTTGTCTGAGTAATGACGGAGTCGCTTGGCCGGTTCATCGGTCAGCCGCTGGGCAGTTCAGCCAGAGTGTGCCTGCTTCTCCGCTCCACGTGGCGCGTCGCGAGAACAACGCATTGAGCCGGTGAGGCCATGCGGGCGTTACGGCAACTGCGGCGCTACCGCGCTGTTCGAGTCCGGTGATCGATACGACTGATATGCAGACAGAGGGGTCGGATTAGTGACTATTTCTGGAGTAGCAACCAATGCCGAACTGAGTTTGTCTGAGCAGAACTACGGCGATAACCCACTTGCCGACCGCGAGACCGATTTATACCGCGGTGAATACATCATGGGGTTCGTCGAAAAGTGGGATGAGCTGATCGACTGGGACGCTCGCGCGTTGTCCGAGGGCAGGTTCTTCATCGACGTCCTCCGCGCCCGGGATAAGCAGAGCGTTCTCGATGTAGCCACCGGTACCGGGTTCCATTCTGTTCGACTCACTGAGGCCGGCTTCGACGTGACGAGCGCGGATGGTTCGGCGGCCATGCTCGCCAAGGCCTTCGAGAACGGGAAGAAACGGGGCCTCATCCTCAAGACCGTCCAGGCCGACTGGCGGCAATTGAACAAGGGAATCCAGGGCAAATACGACGCCATCATCTGTCTCGGGAATTCGTTCACGCACCTCCATGACGAGCAGGATCGCCGTCGCGCTCTGGCCGAGTTCTATGCCGCGCTGCGCCACGACGGCATTCTTATTCTCGACCAGCGCAACTACGACGAGATGCTCGATCACAACTTCACGTCGAAGCACAAGTACTACTACTGCGGTGATCAGGTATCGGCCGAGCCCGCGCACGTGGACGATGGCCTCGCGCGTTTCAAATACACCTTCCCGGACGGTTCCGAGTACACCCTCAACATGTTTCCGCTGCGCAAGAACTACGTTCGCCGGTTGATTCGCGAGGCTGGATTCGAACGTGTGCGCACCTACGGCGACTTCCAGGAGACGTACCAGGAAAATGAGCCCGATTTCTTCATCCACGTAGCGCAGAAATCAATTGAAGACACAACCAGCGTCCAGGACGAGGCGGAGGCCTACTACGACAGCGACGACGCCGATGCCTTCTACTCATTGGTCTGGGGCGGCGAAGATATCCATGTCGGCTGCTACGAGAGCACCCGCGACATTGGGCAAGCCAGCATCGAAACGATTGATCGCATGGCGGCACAGCTCTCGAAGCTCGACAGCACAATCAACGTATTGGACCTCGGCGCCGGTTATGGCGGATCGGCACGCCGTCTGGCCGGCAGGCATGGTTGCGCGGTCACCTGTCTCAACATCTCCGAAACACAGAACGACGCCAACCGAAACAAGAATCACCTCAGCGGATTGCAGCAGAAGATCCGCGTGGTGCACGGTAGCTTCGACGCCATCGCGGAGCCCAATGACAGCTATGACGTCGTCTGGTCGCAGGATGCGCTTCTGCATGCGGCTGACCGCCGCAAGGTCCTCGAAGAGGCATTCCGTGTCCTCAAACCAGGCGGCGAGTTGGTCTTCACCGACCCGATGCAGGCCGACGATGTTCCCGAAGGTGTACTCCAGCCCGTCTACGATCGGCTGCAGCTGCCCGACCTTGGCTCGACGCGCTTTTATCGCGAGACCGCACTAGCGGTCGGGTTTGAGTTGGTTGATCAGGTAGATCTCATCGGAAACTTCCGGACCCACTACGACCGGATACGCGAGGAGCTTCAATCCCGACGCTCGGAGCTTGAGCAGAAATCCTCCGCGGAGTACCTCGATAGGATGCTGATTGGCCTGCGGAACTGGGTGGATGCCGCCGACAAGGGCTACCTTTCGTGGGGAATCCAACACTTCCGGAAGCCGGATGCGTAACACGGTCAGCTGAACGGAGCCCAGAGCGCGGCCTCCGGATTCCACCGCGCCACGCAAGTCCGAGGTTCGCTGACGAGATTGTTACGGCTTCGACAATCGCGGCACCCACCGAGTCGATCTGGCGGCTAATCCGCTAGCGTCAGCGATCTAGCGGGAGGTGCATGGATGGTCGAGGGGCGCGCCGGGTTGAGTGCCGGCCTGATGTTTGTCGGCCTTGGCGTGGCCTTGCTCGCCGGGTCCGGCGTGGCCGCAGCCGACGCGGACGGCTCCGATGGAGCAGGCTCGGGCACCTCCAGCAGTCGGTCAGCAGATAGCGACGCATCCGGTTTCTCGGGTGAGCCGGCCGGTGCAGACGACGGAAGTGATGCATCGGGCTCGACAGATCCCGGTACGGTGCCGTCGTCCGCCGAGCCTTCAAGCGAACAGCTAGACGCCGCTCTGGAAGCCGACGCCGCTCTGGAAGCCGACGCGGCTGTGGAAGCCGAGGCCGCGTTGGAGGCCGACGCCGTGCTGGAAGCCGAGGCCGCGTTGGAGGCCGACGCCGTGCTGGAAGCCGCCGCGCTGGAAGAGGACGCCGCGCTGGAAGAGGACGCGGCTGTGGAGGCCGACGCGGCGCCTGCCGCCGAGGCGACCGAGGCATCGTCTGACCGCGGGGGCACTTCGCTCGTTTCACGGGAGCGGCAGATAGCGGATGTTTCCGCGGCGGAGCCGGCGGAGCAGCAGATCACGGCCGAGAACACGGTGGTCCCCGCCGTCTCCGACGAATCGGACGAACCGGCCGTGGCGGTCGAGTCGGTGACAACGTCCCCAGCGCAACCCTCAGCCGACGCTCCGGCGCTGGCCGTTGCTGAGCCATTGGCGACCGAGGTGACCGTGGCAACCAGCCAAGCACCGACGGCACCCGCGACCACACCGCGTTCGCCGGGCCCGGTGGCAATGGTGGTTCTGAACTTGCTGGCGGCGTTGGGTTGGTCAGCGCGCCCCGAGACAGTGGCTGCGTTCCCCGGACTGGCGCCGTGGGCCGACACCTCCTCCGCGCCGGCCGCAGCCGACACGACGTCGGCCCCGGCCGCGGCTGTCGGCTCTGCGGTTGCCCAAGCCGGCCCCGAGACGGTCACTGGCGTCAAGACCGGCCACGCCAAGCTGACCATCCCGGTTGGTCCACACGGCTACAAGACCAAAGCAGACTGGTACCTCCCGACCCAGGCGGACGGTTCGGTGTCGGCGTCCGGCGTCATTTGGTTGCAGCACGGCTTTCTGAATAGGAAGTCTTTCGTCTCCGCGCTTGCGACGACGCTGTCGCAGCAGACCAACAGCATTGTTGTGGCACCCAACGTGGCGTCGTTCCCGTTGCGGTGTTCCGGCTGCTGGCTCAACGGTGTACCGATGCAGGAGGCCGTCGCCTCGATGTTCGTTGGGGACCGGGCGGCGCTGAACATGAGTGCCACCGCAGCCGGTTTCCAGGGTGTGCTGCCGGAGGACTTCGTGTTGTCCGGTCAATCGGCGGGTGGCGGCTTCGCCACGGCCGTCGGGGGTTACTACGCGACGGACCCCGGCAGCGACGGCAGCCTGCGCGGAGTCGTCATGTTCGACGGGTTCTCGTTCGGCGGAGTGGTGACCGAGGCCCTGGCGAAGCTGGATGACCCGTTCATCCCGGTCTATCAAGTTGCCGCGCCGCCCCAATTGTGGAATGCCTTCGGGTCGACCACCGACGAACTGGTGGCGGCCCGCCCGGGTGAGTTCGTCGGTGCGACGTTGGCCGGGGGCTCGCACGCTGACGCGCTGTTGGGCGGCAATCCGCTCATCGATTTCTTCGCCCAGTTGGTGACCAAGTTCTCTCCGCCCGGCAACACGGCGGCCACGCACACGCTGTCCACGGGGTGGATCAACGACATGTATCAGGGCCTGGGGCCGGTCGATGGCAACGGCATCTACGGAGCGCCCGATCAGTACATCGTGATGGGCGATACCGCCGCAATCGTGCTGGCTCCTCCGCCGGTCGTCGATCTCAACGACTACCTCGGCACCTGGTACGAAGTGGGCAGCGTGAAGCAGTTCTTCTCCATCGGCCTGGTCAATACCAAGGCGGTGTACAGCCTCAACCCCGACGATTCGATCA
>JAHZJB010000147.1 GCA_022601135.1 Actinomycetes bacterium
CAGGCGTGCTGGTGCCCGTCGCGTTTCTGCCGGCCGCCGCGGCGGCCTACGTGGCCGGGCTGTTCCCGTCGCTCGTGGTGTTGGTGTGTTGCGTGAGCGTGGTGGCCTTCGCCTTCCAGGTGCTCAAGGTCTCTGCGGACGCATTGGTCGGCGGCGCCGCCCCGGATGCGGTGCGCGGTCGGGTGTTCGCTGTCTACGACGTGCTGTACAACGTGGCGTTCGTCGCTGCCGGGCTGCTGATGGTCCCGCTCTGGCAGATCGGCCGGGAGCGCTCCTTGTTGTGGCTGATCGCGGCCGGTTTCGTGCTCTGTTGGCTGCTTGTCGGCATGGCGATGCTCGGCTGGAGGTGGCAGCGTTCCCGCACTCCGGGGCAGCGCCGTTCCCCGGGGCGCGCGGCGGCATTGGCCCTGGGCGCACTGCCCGCCCTGGCCTTTCCCGCTCCATCGTGGTGGTGGCTGGCGTGGGTGGGTGTGGTCCCGCTGCTGCTGGTGGTGCGCGCCGCGCCCACAGCGTGGGAGGGCGGTGTGCGGGCATGGTGGGGTTATGCGGGCTACGTGCTGGTCACACAGTATTGGCTGGCGCCGGTCGCCGGTCCGCTGCTGGCGGTGATGGCCGCACTTCTCGGCGCGTTGTGGGTGCCGTGGGGGTGGGCCGCGCACCGGCTGTTGGCGTCCCCGGCCACAAGCCGCACATTGGCCGCCGTGCTCGTGTTGCCCAGCGCGTGGGTCATGGCCGAGGCGGTGCGATCCTGGCAGGGCCTTGGCGGCCCGTGGGCTTTGCTGGGCGCGTCGCAGTGGAACCAGCCCGCCACCCTCGCCTCGGCCTCACTCGGCGGGGTATGGCTGACGAGCTTCCTTCCCGTCGCGGTGAACACCGCGCTAACCGGTGCGATCCTGCATCGGGATGTGTCCGGTCGGGTCGTCGCGCTGGTGATAGCCCTGGTGGGTGCGGTGGTCGGCCCCGCCTGGTTCGTGCTTGGACCGGCGCCCCCGGTCGATTCGACGGTGCGGGTGGCGCTGGTGCAGCCGGGAAACATCGATGACGCCACCGACCGACTGGCGGCCGCCGAAGTGCTCACCGCGACTCTGGCAGGTCAGCGGCCGGACCTGGTCGTCTGGGGAGAGAGCAGCGTCGGAGTCGACCTCACCAGCCATCCGGAAGTAATGACCGACCTGGCGGACCTGTCCCGGCGGGTCGGGGCGGATCTGCTCGTCAACGTCGACGCACCCGCTCCGACCGGGGGAATCTACAAGTCGTCCGTCCTCATCGGACCCGACGGGCCGCTGGGCTCGTACCAGAAAGTTCGGCTGGTGCCTTTTGGCGAGGACGTGCCCCTGCGCCCGTTGCTCGGGTGGGTCACTCAGTACACCAAGGCCGCAGCCGAGGACCGGCGTCGGGGGAGCGAACAGGTGGTGTTGCGCGCCGGCACACTGGCCATCGGACCGCTGATCAGCTTCGAAGCGACCTTCTCCGACCTTCCTCGCCGCGTGGTGCAACTCGGCGCCCAGCTGCTGGCCTACCAGAGTTCCACCTCGACTTTCCAGGGAAGCTGGGCGCAGCCCCAGTTGGCCAGTCAAGTCGCGGTCCACGCCGTCGAGGTGGGCCGCCCGGCGGTGCACGCCGGATTGTCCGGCGTCAGTGCGGCTTTCGACGCACGGGGCCGGCAACTTGCCTGGTATCCGTCCACTCATCGCGGAGTGATCGTGGCAACTGTTCCGCTCGGATCGCACACCACCGTCTACCAACGGCTCGGGAACTGGGTGCTTGCCTCGACGTTCTCGATCCTCGCGGGCGCCGGCATCCTGGCGACGCTGCGATCTCGCCGCACGAATAGGCGCTGAACTGCGAAGTCATTCACCGAACACAGGCAACAGATTGGGTGAGCAGCTGGTCGCATCGCGTCTTCGGCGGTCAGTCGGGCCTGCGCGCTGCCGTCATACGGATTATCATAGGCATTGCTGTTTACATCGTGCTACGTTGTAAGCATGTCGGTAAATGTGTCGGTTCGCCTCGACGACTCGCTTGCTGAGAGGCTGCGTCTTCGCGCACACGCCGCGGGTGAGACCGTCTCAGATCGGTTGCGTCGCTATGCCGAAGAGGGTGCGCGCCGCGATGAGCATCCGGGGATCACGTTTCGTGATGGGCCAACTGGTCGGCGGGCCGGGGTGATCGGCGGGCCGGATGTGTGGGAGATCGCTGTGTGGATAGAAGACCTGGGGCCGGGCGATGATCCGGCGGCGAATCTTATTTCAGATGGGCTCCTCACGCGGGCGCAAGTGGACGCGGCATTGGCTTACGCTGCGGCGTACCCGGATGAGATTCGGGCTCGAATCGACTTGCACCGCTACGAGACCCGCGCTGCTCATTCACGGTGACGGTTCTCCTGGACGAGATGTATCCGGCCAGGCTGGCAGCGGCGCTGCGCGCAGCCGGTGTTGAAGCGGCGACGGTGGTTGAACTGGGTTTGGCGGGCAGCCCAGATCCGGATGTGTTCGCGGCGGCGACCGCCAGGGGCTATTCGGTGCTGACCGAGAATGTCGGCGATTTCGCTCGCTTGGCCGCCGAACGCAGTGCCGCCGGCGGTCACCATTGCGGGCTGCTCATCGCGTTGTCGTCGCGGTTTTCGCGCCAGCCGGCGGGCTCTGCGGCGTTGGTCGCCGCGGTGGTCGATGCCGTTGTGCAGTCGCTTGAGGACCGCGTTGTCTACTTGAAGGCTCCCGGCGGCCTGTAACGATACGCCGGTCGGCCGCGATGGTACGTGGCTGCGCGAGCCAGCGAGCAGTATCCAGACGGTACGGTGCAGCGCACGTTGTCACGCGAGTCGAGCAGCATCGCGCAGAAACCACCCCTGAGCAGGGTTGTCACCCCTATTATCGTGAAGATGAATACCACCCGCTTGCGACACCTAATCGCTGGCGGCGTCCTCGCAGCGTCAGCCATCCTCGGTGCCCCGACCGCCCTGGCGCAACCCGTCAACCCCGACAACCCCGGAGACGTCGCAAATCCTGACGTTCCCACCAACGCGAATGACGCCAGATGCATTGCGATGCCGTGGGTACTCGCATGCGGGGGAACCAAATACGGCGGCGTCCCCGGCGCGTTCGACAACGTTCCTGGCGGCTAGCCCGAAGGCCCCGCGGCCAGTCATGAGATCCTCGCAGAGGAGACAGGCTCAACGAGAGGCCGCAACAGGTGACGTCCATCTCTGAACCCACTGGCGCCGGACAGGGCGTGCCCGCTTCGCCAACCATCCTCAGTGAGCAAGAACAGCAAGCCGTCTGGTTCTTGGGTGCCCTGGTGCGTGTGCGAACGCACGGCTCGACCACTGCGGGCACCCTCGCCGTCCTTGAGCACAGTGGCGAGCGAGGCTACTCCAGCCCGTTGCACCGACACCGCGACGACGAGGAGACGTTCATCGTGCTCGACGGCGAACTGCGCATAGAAGTCGACGGAGCGACGAAGTCGGCCGGGGCGGGAGCCGCCGCCATCCTGCCCCGAGGTCTGACTCACTCGTTCGTCGTCACCAGCCACGAGGCGCGCTTCCTAACGATCCATACCCCCGCAGGTTTTGAGGTATTCGCGATCCGAGCCGGAGAGCCCGCAGTTTCTTTTGACGTCGCCCCGAATGTGCTGCCGCCGGACCCGGCGGAGCTGGCCGAGATGGCCGCCGACTACGGCATCGAAATCCTCGGCCCGCCGCTGACGCCATAAGCAATGTGTGGCGACCGGACCCCGCGCACTGGTCGAAGAGGCGAGTGCTGCATCGCGACGTCAAGCCGGCGAACATTCTCTTGGCGACCCCCGACAAGGGCGGCCGCCATCGCCCTGAGGAAACCTTCCGCAGGCCGAAAGACTCTGTTGGCTGGCAACACAGCGGTGGAAAATGAACTGCACGGATCGGGGTCCTCTCGGAGACGCCTTGTCCGGTGTTGTCCGTCGCAGACCGCTGCCCGATCGGTCGGCGTCTGCATCTACCTAAAGGAGCGTGATCATGACAGAGGACTCTGCGAAGTCCGAGAGCATCGAAAAGGCCAGGGAGGTCGTGCACCGCGCGGCGGACTTGTCCGACGAGGTACTCAATTCGGTTGAATCCGGACAACGGGCAGCGATCGATGCGGTGCGCAGGTTTGTTGACACCGTCGATGAGTCAATACCTGCGCGCGACGACCGCCCATCGGCGCGTGAAAACGTTATCGATGCCGCGCTGGACATGGCCGACCGTCTCGTCACGACGCAGTACGAGTTCTTGCGTAGCGTTGTTCGCAGCGCGGACCGGAGCCTGTACAAGTCGGATGACGAAAAATAGCGTGTAACAGCGGCATACCGTTCCACTTGCTTCCGGGGTCTTCCGGCTCTTCGTAATCGAGTGTGCGGCTGTGGATGGGGACCTCAGCTCAGATGATGCGCCTCTTGCAGCCCGTACGCGGGAGTGGGGATGCCCTCGTAGCGGGCCTTGAGCTGCAGCGCCAAGTGCAGCGAGTAGTGTCTCGACCGGTGCAGGCTGCCGCCGTGGAACCACAGATTCTCCTGCTGGGTTGGCTTCCACCTGTTGCGGAGTTCGCCCGTCGGCCAGCACCCCGGGCCGCCTTGGTCCTTCTCCTGTGGACCCGCATCTAACCGTCACCGACGGTGTCGGTGCGGCGGATGCCGTCGCGGATGGCGGCCATGGCCGCGCAGTCGTCTTCGTTGTAGCTCAGCAGCCACGACTTGGCCTTGTCGGCCTCAACCTCGTCGTCGCTCTCACGTAGCTGGGCTAGGTGTGTTTGCGAGATCGCCCCGCCGGGATCCTCGACACGCCAGCGAAAGCCATATCGTGGTGCGACCTGTTTGATGCTGCTGCCGTGGACGGCGACGAAGTGGCGTTTGAAGAACTGCTCGAGGTCGACGAAAACCCCGCCGCACTCGGGGTCGATCAGATCAGCGACCGCGGACGCACCCAGGATGCGTTGCAGTTGAACACGTTCCGGAGATGACCAGTGGAACACCAGAAGAGTGCCCCCAGCCCTGTTGGCGGCCGCGATCTGGGAACGCAGCCATTCGGCGACTTCGACCGCCAGCCGGTATTCGGAATCGGTGTTCGTGGCGGACCAGTCGGCGAAGTGATGGTAGCGCCCAGTCGTGTCGTCGGTACCGTGGCGCACCCGGGCACCCCAGAGGTAGACGAATTGATCGGTGTCCCATTCCACATCGAGATCGATCTCGACGTCGGCGACTGGCACCGGCCCAGGTCGGGTTCGCGCGATGTCGATTCCGGCGACGATCATCGCTGCCCGCTCGATGACGTCCCGCAAGCGGCGGCGGGCCCCGGTCCGGGTGCGGTGGCTGACTTCGAGGTAGTAGGCGTCGGCGAACTCGTCGTCGTCGGGGTCCAAGGCGGCCAGCTCGGCGGTGGTATCCACCCCTAACTGCCGCAGCGCCAGCCATTCTCGGGTATCCAGACCACCGACGTTGATCGCCGCCGAGGGATCCTCGGGTCCCATCTTGTCCGCGCAGAACTGTTCGTAGGGGCATCGGCGGCATTCCGGCTGCCCAACCGGGGCCACCAACAGCTGAGGGTCATCACCGGCCCCGCCAACGCGCCGGGCGGTTTCGGCAACCTTGACCCGGAAGACGTGTTCATGGTCGTAACGCTGCAGCAGAGATCGGCGGGCCTTACCCTGGCTGCGCGAGAACGTAAACGCGCCCGGTGCCTCCAAGTCATGCCAGACGAACACCAACTCGTCCTCGTCGCCGCCCCCGCCCGAGAGGTCCAGGACGGTGCTGCCCAACACCGCCGCCCATGCCCGTCCGCGGGGGGCTCTCCCGCAGGCGCCGAGCATCCGCCAGTAGTGCGCCAGCTGGATCCCGTCGCCGTAGCGATGGGGGGTTGCCGCGCTCCAGCCCGGCACAGCCCGCCGGGCAGCGGGGTCACCCAGCGTGGACACCTCGACCGCGGTGCGTTGCGAGGGCTGCGCGCTGCGGTGGTGCTTGACATCGCCGGGCAGGTACCCGCCGTCGACCGCGATCAGCAGGTCGGGTCTGCCGGTACGTCCGCCAGCCGGATCATCGGGCAGCCAGCCCCCGAGCACCAGCGGGGCACCGCTGTCCATCGCCTCCACGGTGGCCGCGACAGCCGCCGCACGGCGCAGTTGGCGATCGATGAGCACCGCCCCGGGATTCAGTGCCAGCAGTCGAGCGAAAACATTTGCCTCGAAGGCGATTCCGGCGTCGATACGGGCCTGATCCTCAGCGCTGGGAACCTCCTGTGTGCGCACCAGTGGCAGCGCGTCGTATTGTGCGCGCACCGGGCAGCGTTTGGCTGCATAGCCGCCCAGCAGTACCGGTGACACACTCGGCTCAGTCGCGGTCATGTATGAGCCCCGAGGCCGTCGCAGCGTTGGCGACCCGTCGATTCAACCGGGGCGCCGAGACAGTCGCGCTGTACCGCCAGGCACTGTTCGCGCACCTCACCCACCGTCGGCGACAGTTGGTAGGCGTGCTGGTGACAGAAACCCGTGAGTTGATGCCAAGCGCCGACGAGGGCCGTCCCGGCCGGCGTGGGGTCCAGCGCCTTCAGCACTGCCAGTTTGGCTTTCGCGGTTCCGCCAACCGGCCGCACGCCGCAGAGCGTCGCGCAGCGGTCGTCGATCAGGTCCTCGACCGCCTGTCGTGTGAGGAACGCCGCCAGACGCGCGGAGTTGCCCGACGCGGCAGTCTCCGGCGTGCTCAGCAGCGTGAGGGCGCGGGCGAGCAGGACCTGCGCGTCGCGGGTCATCGCTCGTCCAGGATGTCGAGGACGGTCTCCCGCAGATCGCGCAGCGTGGTGCGGTCGAGTACGGCGCCGTTGTGGGTCCCGGAAGCGCAGATCGCCATCGTCGGGAACCTGTGCGCGCGCCAGCTCTTCCAGCCCGACAGATCACCCGATGCCGCCCCGGTAACCGCCAGCGCCACCTTCTGTTGGGTGCTCTTGGCTTCTTCCCACACCGCGTCGGACTCGTGGTAGGGCGCCCCCGCGCGGGCACGGTCGGTGAAGAAACGCTGGTGTGCCGCGGCCTCGACCGCCATTCGGAACAGGCCCGGTGCAGCCTTCCGCTTGACGATGTCGTCGAGATCGTCGTCGAGAACCACGGCTGTCGCGTCATCGATATACCTCTGCGCCGGTGAGTCATTCGACTTGACGACAACCACCGAACCTTCCTCGCGCGTCACGTCAAGTAGCTGCGCGGGAATCGAACGGGCGCGGATCGCGGCGGGCAGCCGGTCATCGTGGGAGAACACGATGACCTGACGCGTCTTGGCCGACTCGACCAGCACCTCGAGGAACCCGCTGATCTTGGCCGGGTCCATCGCCTGGATGGGATCATCGAGCACCAGGAACCGAAAAGGACTCTGCAGGGTCGTGGCGCGTGGGATGAACAGCGCCAGCGCCAGCGCGTGCAGCTCGCCCTGGCTCATCACCGACAGCGCCCCGGCGGGAACCCCGTCGACACTGCCTTCCACGACGGCCCGGCGCCGAGTCGCCGCGCCCTCAAGAGAGATCCCGCCGAGATCGACGTTGCTCTCGTGGCGCATCCGGCCCCAGATTTCGCGGGCCTGATCGACCACCGGGGCCAGGCGCCGGTCCCGCAACGTTTCAGCGTTGGCACGCAGCCACTTCAGTGCCGCCTTCACATTGTTGAGGCGCTCGTCGTCCCGCCGCGCGGCGCTCTCCAGATCCACCCAGGCGGCAACCGCGCGGGCGGTGGGCGCCCAGGCGTCCTCCAACACTTCTGCGCGCTGCCGGGCTTCGGCCCGCAGAGCTTGTGCGGCTGCAGCGAGCAGCCCTGCGGCCGACTCCAGATGGCCGGGTAGATCAGAGACGCTGCGGGGCATCGATCGCGCCCGTGCGAGCGCCTGGTTGAAGGCCGACGACGAGTCCAACGCGACACCGTCGGGCACCGTCGCCACGGGTGCGAAGAATTGTTCAGCGGCCGCCCGGGCGCGCGCCAGTCGCTGTGTCACGGCCTGATGCTCGGCGGTGCTCGCGTCGACGTTCCGGAGCCGTTCCTCGGCGACACTGCGCCAGGTCGCATCCAGTGTTCCGGTGTCGCACACCGGACACGGCCCGTCGCCGATGTCGGCGTGCAGGTGCAGTGCCTCGCGCAACAGCGTCGCCCGGGCGGTCATGGTCTTGACGGCGGCGTCGGCTCCGGCCGTATGGGCATCGATCGCTGCGCGCAGCTCTGCTGCGACTGCGGTGGCCTTGAGCGGATCAGGAACGTCGATGTTTGCGACCGTGCGCAGCCGCGTGATGACGGCAGCCTGATCGGTCGCGGTACCCAGGGTGGTCGCGGTCACCGCGATCAGGTCGTAGGGCTTGCGGGCGATCAGCTTCTTCACCTGTCCAGCACGCGGGTCCGCGGACGCGTCGAGGGTGCGCATGAGCTGAGTTCGGTTGTCATTGGCCGTCTTGCGCGGGACGCCCAGCTGCTTTTCGGCCGTCTTGAGCCGGTTGTCGGCGTCGGCGATCTCATCAAGGCCCAGCAGACGGTTGAGCGCGTCGTACAGGTTGGAGGGACCCTCCTCGAGGAGTCCACCCAGTTCGTCATAGGACATCAGCGGCCGGTGGGTGATCAACGCCTGATCCCAGCCGAGTGCAGCCACCGGCTGGCGCCTCTGTCCTTTGATCTGAGACCAGCGCCGGCAATCCGCGAGCCCTCCGCCCGGCGGCCAATCGGCACCAACAGCGGCGCTGGATCCGCCGCGATCATCGTCGGGCTCCATGGCGAAGTCGACTTCGATCGCCGCCGGTTCACCGGAATGCACATTGCGCCACGAATCGCGCCAGTGCTTGGCCCGGTTGGCGAACCGGTAGCTCTCCCCGGTCAGGGCGTACTCCAGCGCCTCAGCGAAGCTCGACTTCCCGGAACCGTTGCGGCCACTGATCACCGTGATCCCCCGGTACGGGTTGAGCTCCAGCGTGGCGCGGGACCCGATACCGCGAAATCCCTGCACGGTGATCGAACGCAGAAACGCCCGCAGCGGCGCCGGCCCGTCAGGCGTTGTCGTCTCGGGCCGTTGGGGAGTCGGTGCGTCGCCGCCGAGTTGTTCGGCCAATTCGGCGTCGCCCCGAAGCGCCGCGGCGACGAGATAGACGGTCTCGTCGGCCACCGCCGCGTCCGCATCGAGCAGCTCCCAGACCTCCGCCTCGACCGAATCACCGATCCGACCGCCGTCCACCGCGCGTCCTCCCCTACCTGGCCTACAGCCAGCTTTACACACCGATCCGACACCGTTCCTAGACACTGAGCAGGAGTGAGTCCTGCTTGGTGGGCGGCCCCGAACGGTCGTGGGTCGCCTGAACTTCCTGCCGGGTCCGGTGAGTGCCTGCGGTCTTGGTGCCGGGTGGCTGCCGTCGGTCTCGTGGGCTGGTGGGTCGTTCTGGGGTCGCG
>JAHZJB010000148.1 GCA_022601135.1 Actinomycetes bacterium
CTTGAGCAGGCCCTGCCGTCCTGATGAACTCGGTTGAATGAAGTCGGGTACAAGCCCGCTTGACGCACTACGTTGAGACCAGGACCGGGCAGGCCACCCCAACCAACACCCCTTGACTTATTCCACTTATGAAGGTGTCTGCGCGCCGACACGCGGTCAGAAGTGGCATTTCACGCACGCTCGTGGTGGTCATACTGATCGCATGACGACCGATAGACCCACACTCGTGAGCTACCTCGGGCCGAATTGGTTCGCCTCGGTGATGGGTACGGGCATCGTCGCCACGGCGGGCGCTTCCTTGCCCGTACAGGTCCCGGGCCTGCGAACGTTCGCTCTGGTGGTGTGGGTGGCCGCCGCGGTGTGGTTGGTGCTCTTGTCGGCGGCGACGGTCGTCCACTGGGTCCGCAACCCGACGGTTGCGCGCAGCCACGCACGGAATCCGCAGATGGCGCACTTCTATGGGGCGGCCCCGATGGCGCTGCTCACCGTCGGCGCCGGCGCCCTGCTGGTCGGCAAGGATCTCATCGGTGAGCGTGCGGCGGTCGATCTCGCCTGGGTGTTGTGGACGGCGGGCACCGTCGGCGGCCTGTTCACCGCGATGAGCATCCCGTTCCTGATGTTCACTCAGTACCGAGTGGAGGCCGACGCTGCATTCGGTGGCTGGTTGATGCCGGTGGTGCCGCCGATGGTGTCGGCCGCGACAGGCGCGATGCTGATCCCGCACATGGCACCGGGAACCGGCCGCGTAACCATGCTCTACGGCTGCTATGCGATGTTCGGCATGTCGCTGGTCGCCTCGCTGATCATCATCACCATGATCTGGAGCCGCCTGGCGCTCTACGGGACCTCGGGAACCGCGCGGGTACCGACCTTATGGATCGTCCTCGGGCCGCTGGGCCAATCGATAACGGTGGCAGGACTTCTCGCCACCGACGCCGCGCTGGCAGTCGACGAGAACCTGGCGGACGCGATGAGTGCTTTCGCGGTCCTCTACGGGGTTCCCGTGTGGGGCTTCGCCGTGCTGTGGATCGCGATTGCCACCTCGCTGACCACGCGGACGCTGCGCCGCGGAATGCCTTTTGCGCTGACCTGGTGGAGCCTGACGTTCCCGGTTGGCACCTTCGTCACCGGTACGACCCAGCTGGCTCTGCACACAGGCTTACCGGCATTCCGGGTCGCCGCCACGATCGCCTATGTCGGGTTGTTGGGCACCTGGATCCTGGTGGCGGTGCGCACGTTCCGCGGCGGCCGGCAGGGCGTGCTGTTCGCCACACCTGCCGCCGGACCGATCCGCGGGCAAAAGGATCCTCCCGCTGCGAATCCGGCACACTGACGAGCGGGGTGCATCGGGCCCGGTAGCGTCACCGTCCGCGCTCGACGGTCGATACGTGCCAGAATCGTGGGCGTGCGTATCGGGATGACACTGCCGGTGATGGAGCCCGACCTCGATGCCGCGACGCTGAGGAAGTGGGCGCAATTCATCGACAGCGGCCCATTTTCGTCGCTGTGCTGGGGTGAGCGTATGGCCTTCGACAACCCCGAGACCCTGACCCTGCTGGGCGCGCTGGCCGCGTGGACGGATCGGGTGCAGTTGGTCACTACTGTGGTCATCCCGCAACTGCACGACCCGGTGATGCTGGCCAAGGCGCTGGCTACCGGCGACATGCTCAGCGGTGGCCGACTCACCGTCGGGCTTGGTGTCGGCGGCCGCCACGAGGACTACCACGCTGCCGGCGCAAACCCCGCGACCCAGACGATGCGTGACATGGCCGACCGGGCGTGGGTGATGAAACGGGTGTGGTCAGGGGAGAAGGTGACCGACTCGACGCTGCCCGTCGGCCCGCCCCCGCTACAGGAGGGCGGCCCCAAGCTGCTGGTGGGCACGATGGGGCCGAAGACGACTCGCAATGCGGCGGGCTGGGCCGACGGACTCGCCGGGACCACCCTCGACCTAGATCTTGCTAGGCAGAACGAACTGTTCGACGTGGCCCGCGCGGCGTGGCGACAGGCGGACAAGGCGGCGCCACACCTGGCGACTTCGTTCTGGTTTGCGATCGGTGGCGGTGACGAACCACGCGCGCAGGTGCACCGCCACCTGCGGCGCTACCTGAACTGGATTCCCGTCGAGCTCGTCGATGCCATGGCAGCCTCCACTGGCTGGGCCGGCACCGCCGACGAACTGCGCGGGGTGCTGCAGCGTTTCTCCGATATCGGCACCGACGAGGTGTTTTTGATCCCGACGAGTTCCGATATCGATCAGGTGCGCCGAGTCGCCGACGTCGCCCAGGAATTCGAGTAGTGATAAACCGCGCTGATCGGTTACGACAGAACAATATTGGGGTTCAGCGGGGAGTGTCGTTGCTGCTCGTGGCCTTCGGCGGCGTCAGACGGTGACGACCTCGTAGTCGCCGAGCCGACCGATCAGGACGTGTAACTGGTCCTGTGACGATCCGAGGGTCTGCTCGATGGCGGTGAGCCGCGCCGTGTAGTGCCCGATCGGGTATTCGTCGGTCACCCCGATACCGCCGTGCAGCTGGATCGACTCCTGACCGATGTGGCGTCCCGAGCGACCGATCTGCAGCTTGGCCCGTGCGGCGATGGTCGGCTCAAGGTCGCCGTCGGCTATGGACATCGCCGCGTAGAGCGCCATGCTGCGAGCAAGTTCGAGTGAGACGTACATGTCGGCGGCACGCTGGGTGAGCGTCTGGAACTTGCTCAGCGTGACGCCGAACTGCTTGCGTTGGGTGAGGTACTCAGCCGTCAGGCGCAGGGCCTCTTCCATCGCGCCGAGCGCTTCGGCGCAGAGTGCCGACGAAATCCGCACCAGGGTGTGACTGATGGCCGCCGACGAATCGACTGCCTCGCCCAACGGTTCGGCAGCCACCTTGTCGAAATCGATCTGGGCACCCCGCAAGCCGTCGAATGTGCGGTAGGGCGTCCGACGCGCGGCCGCGGCATCGATGAGGAACAAGTCGGTGCCCCCGTCCGGCAATGCGGCGCTGACCACCAGCGTGTCAGCGCAGTCGCCGGCCGGGACCGGATTCTTGCACCCACTCAGCAACCACGAATCACCATTCCGCGCAACGCTTGTCGCCACCGCGGCGGTCGGCAGGCGCATCCCGGGCTCCGAGTGTGCGAAGGCCAGCAGCCGCTGACCGGATGCGACCTCGTCAAGCAGGGCCCGCTGGTCGGCAGTGCCCAACTCGGAGATGAGCGCACCCGGACCCAACGCCGCGTGCACCACCGGCTCCGGGGCCAGGCGCCGACCGATTTCGGTCAGCACGACGTGAATCTCGATCTGACCGCCCGCATCCTCGTCGAAACCCAGCCCGAGAATGCCGATCTCGGCCAGCTGGTTCCATACGTCGCGGCTCCAACCCACGTCGGTGGCGACGATTCGCAGTCTGTTCTCGGGGTCGTAGGTCTGCGAGAGCACGTCGCGGGCGGTGTCGCGGAGCAGAACCTGCTCGTCACTCAGTTGAAAGTCCATGTTATTGCAGGTCCTATCTCACAGTCCGAGAATGGTCGACGCGATGATCGTGCGCTGCACTTCGTTGCTGCCACCGTAGATGGACGTCTTGCGATAGTTCAGATAGCGCGCCGCGCTGTGCTGTGCCCACTCCGGCGAGGTGATGCCGTCGCCGGCGTCGAACGGCAAGGCGTCGGGGCCGGCGACCTCCAGCAGCAATTCGGTAGCGAGCTGTTGTAACTGGCTGCCGCGCAACTTCAGCACTGACGAAGCGGGGTTCGGCTTGCCGCCCCTGGAGCCTGTTGCGACCCGCATCTGTGTCAGTTCCAGTGCCACGATGTCGTTTTCGGCCTCGGCGAGCCGGGCCGCGAACAGCGGGTCGTCGAACAGTCCGCTCGTCTTGGCGCGCTCCTTGACCTCAGCGAGTCGTAGCTTGGTGCGGCCGACCTGTGCGATGCCGTTGCGTTCGTTGCCCAGCAGAAACTTCGCGTAAGTCCAGCCTTGGTTCTCCTCACCGACGAGTTGGTCGGCGGGTACCCGGACGTCTTCGAAGAAGACCTCGTTCACCTCGCAGCTTCCGTCGACGAGCTTGATCGGCCGCAGTGTGATGCCCGGCGTGCCCATGTCGATCAGGAGGAAGGAGATGCCGGCCTGCTTCTTCGGGGCGTCGGGGTCGGTGCGGACCAGGCAGAATATCCAGTCAGCGTGCTGGCCCAACGTCGTCCACGTCTTCTGGCCATTGACGACGTAGGTGTCGCCGTCACGCAGCGCGGTCATCCGCAGCGACGCGAGATCAGAGCCTGCTTCGGGTTCGGAGAAACCCTGACACCACCAGATGTCCAGCGCGGCGGTCGGCGGCAGGAAGCGCTCCTTCATTGCCTGGGAACCGAACTCGGCGATGACCGGGCCGACCATGTTGGTGTTGAACGTCAGTGGTTCGGGAACGCTGGCCAACTGCATCTCATCGAGCCAGATCTGCTGCTGGGTCGGCGTCCAGTCTTTGCCGCCCCACTCGGCCGGCCAGTTGGGCACCGCGAGTCCGTGGTCGTGGAGGATCTTCTGGGTGGTGACGATGTCATCGCGATCGGCTTCGGCAATGGTCCGCGTGCGTTCGCGAATCTCGATCGGGATCTTGGTTCGGTAGAAGGTGCGAAGCTCGTCGCGGAATGCGGCTTCCTCGGGTGTCAGCGCCAACTGCATGGCGACCTCCTGCCTGCGTCGATGGATCTCCCAGCAGAGTAACCACCTGCTTGGTGAGCGCGAAGCACCGGTCAGAACTCCCGGTGCCGGCCGGTGTCGCCGACCTGATCGACGGACATGTCAAGGACCCCTACCTGCGCGCGCGAAGGTGCTCCGCGTTGTCGAAGGGGCGCACGACGAAGCGGCGGCCACAACTGTCGTTGCGGCCGCCGCTTCGATGCGGCCGGAGAGCAATCGTCGGTGCGAGCCTGAACATCCTGTCGCACAGCATGTCCACTCGCGGGACGGGCGTGGGTCGTTCCCAATCGCTCGCCGTCACCGGTATCGGGCTCAATCCGGACAGATATTGGTTTGTTCTCAGCAACCACGTCGCTGAGGAGGCGGCCGGGCCGCGTGCCGGACCGTGTGTGCGCGTTCCCTCGGGGCCCCCGGTGGACCCGGCCGCCTCAACTCAGCATGTCCGCGCGGAAACCTCCTTACCAGAACCTCACGCGGGCATCCTCTTCTCCTGAGTTGTGAACTCGATGCTTCGCCCGGCGTCTGGGCGCAGCCTGGGAGCGCCCGCAAAACTGGCCGTGAAATCGAAAACGCAGGCTCGGGCGCCGCCGGCAACGCACCCTTTCGGCCCTCAGGGAGCGAATCGTCGGGTGCCGGGGCTAGCACGCCATCCGTGTTCTCCAGCGTTTGCGCTGGTCAGGTGGTGCCCCCGGCAGGATTCGAACCTGCGGCCTTCTGCTCCGGAGGCAGACGCTCTATCCCCTGAGCTACGGGGGCGCATCGGTAAACTCGCTGCGCCGTTGGGCGTGGTCAGCCTAGCGCATGCAGGCGAGCGGAAACGGATTCGGGGCGTGGTGACCTCAGACCATAAGATGGACCCCCGTGACCCCCGCCGATCTGGCTGACCTTCTCAAGACCACCGCTGCCGCCGTGCTCGGCGAGCGCGGCCTTGACTCCGCCGCGCTGCCGGCGACCGTCACCGTCGAGCGTCCCCGCAATCCCGAGCACGGTGACTACGCCACCAACCTTGCGCTGCAACTCGGAAAGAAAGTCGGTGCCGATCCGCGCCAACTTGCCGGCTGGCTTGCCGCAGCGCTCGGCGACCAGGACGGTATTGCCGCTGCCGACGTAGCCGGGCCCGGGTTCGTCAATCTTCGCCTCGAAGCGGGTGCGCAGAATGCCATCGTCGGCGACGTCATCGCCGCCGGTTCGGCCTACGGCCATTCGGCGGAACTGGAGGGCCAGAAGGTCAACCTTGAGTTCGTCTCCGCCAACCCGACCGGGCCGGTCCATATCGGCGGCACCCGCTGGGCCGCGGTCGGGGATGCCTTGGGCAGGCTGCTGAGCACCCAAGGTGCCGAGGTGGTGCGGGAGTACTACTTCAACGACCACGGCGCCCAGATCGACCGTTTCACCCACTCGCTGATCGCCGCCGCCAAGGGTGAGCCCGCCCCCGAGGACGGGTACGCGGGCGCTTACATCGCCGACATCGCCGCCCAGATTCTGGCCAAGGAGCCCGAAGCGCTCAGCCTGCCCGATTCCGAGATGAGTGAGACGTTCCGCTCCATCGGTGTACTCCTGATGTTCGACCACATCAAGGCGTCACTGCACGAGTTCGGCACCGATTTCGACGTCTACACCCACGAAGACTCGATGCACACGTCCGGCCGCGTCGAGCAGGCGATTGCGAAGTTGCGCGAAACGGGCAGCATTTACGAATGCGACGGGGCAGTGTGGTTGCGCACCACCGGTTTCGGTGATGACAAGGACCGCGTGGTCATCAAGAGCGATGGGCGGCCTGCATACATCGCCGGCGACTTGGCGTACTTCCTGGATAAGCGTAAGCGTGGTTTCGATCTGTGCATCTACATGCTAGGCGCTGATCACCACGGCTACATCGCGCGGCTGAAGGCCGCCGCCGCGGCGCTGGGAGATAACCCCGACACAGTTGAGGTCCTCATCGGTCAGATGGTCAACTTGGTCCGCGACGGGCAGACGATTCGGATGAGTAAGCGAGCGGGCACGGTTATCACGCTCGACGATCTCGTCGACGCCATCGGAGTGGACGCCGCCCGCTACGCACTGATCCGCAGCTCGGTCGACACCCCGATCGACATTGACCTGCAGCTGTGGTCCTCGGCTTCCAGCGAGAACCCGGTCTACTACGTGCAGTACGCGCACGCGCGGCTATCGGCGCTGGCGCGAAACGCCGCTGAATTGGGTATCGAACCCGACACTGCGCACCTGGACCGGCTGACCCATGACAAGGAAGGCACGTTGATCCGCAATATCGGCGAGTTTTCCCGAATGCTCAAGAAAGCCGCCGATCTCCGCGAGCCTCACCGGATATCGCGTTACCTGGAAGAGTTGGCCGGCGACTACCACCGCTTCTACGACTCATGCCGGGTCCTGCCGCAGGGCGATGAGGCACCCGGCGAGCTGCATGCAGCACGTCTTGCGCTGTGCCAGGCGGTCCGGCAGGTCATCGCCAACGGTCTCGGGATCCTCGGAGTCAGTGCCCCGGAGCGGATGTGATCGCGCACCCGGCCGGACCCCGGCACGCCGAGGAAACGCACCACAGCGACACTCCCGACCGTCCCATGGGCTCCGCCGAGCTACACCATTTGGCTCCTAATGTATGGCCGCGCAACGCTGTTCGCCGCGACGACGGGGTGGTATTGATCGCCGGACTTCCGGTGACCGAAATCGCCGCGGAGTTCGGCACTCCGGTCTTCGTCATCGACGAGGACGACTTTCGCGCGCGTTGTCGTAATATCGCCACCTCCTTCGGCGGTGGCGAGAATGTCCACTACGCGGCCAAGGCATTCCTGTGCAGCGAGGTGGCTCGCTGGGTTGACGAAGAGGGTCTGTCTCTCGACGTCGCCAGTGGGGGAGAACTCGCCGTAGCGCTGCATGCCGGTTTTCCCGCGGAGCGAATCGCTCTGCACGGCAATAATAAATCGGTCGCGGAATTGACTGCGGCGGTGACCAACGGTGTCGGTTATGTGGTGCTGGATTCAGTCGCCGAGATCGAGCGACTCGATCGTATCGCCGGCGCGGCCAACCGCGTTCAGGATGTGCTCGTGCGAGTCACGGTCGGTGTCGAGGCGCACACCCACGAGTTCATCTCCACTGCCCACGAGGACCAGAAGTTCGGACTATCACTGGCGAACGGGGCGGCGATGGCTGCGGTGCGCCGGGTTTTCCAGACCGACCACCTGCGTCTGGTGGGTCTGCACAGCCATATCGGTTCGCAGATCTTCGACGTGGCCGGCTTCGAGTTGGCCGCTCACCGGGTTATTGGGCTGCTCAGGGATGTCGTCGCCGAGTTCGGAGTAGACAAGACCGCCCAGATCTCGATCGTCGATCTGGGCGGCGGATTAGGGATCTCCTATCTGCCCCAGGACGACCCGCCGCCGATGCGGGAGCTTGCCGATAAGCTCCAGGCGATCGTTCGCAACGAGTCCGCCGCCGTCGGGCTACCCGTACCGAAGTTGGTGGTCGAGCCAGGGCGTGCCATCGCCGGTCCGGGCACCATTACCCTCTACGAGGTCGGCACCGTCAAGGACGTAGCTGTCGCCGCAGACCGGTACCGACGGTACATCAGCGTGGACGGCGGGATGAGCGACAACATCAGAACTTCGCTCTACGGCGCCGAATATGACGTGCGGATGCTTTCCCGGGTCAGCGCCGCCGCCCCGATGCTTTCTCGGGTTGTCGGGAAGCACTGCGAGAGCGGCGACATCGTCGTCCGGGATGCGTGGATGCCCGGCGACGTCGCCGCCGGAGATCTACTGGGCGTCGCAGCGACCGGCGCGTACTGCTATTCGATGTCCAGCCGCTACAACCTGATCGGCCGGCCGGCGGTGGTAGCGGTGCGCGACGGGCAGGCCCGCCTGATTCTGCGCCGGGAAACGGTAGACGATCTGTTAAGTCTGGAAGTGAGGTGAACGGTGACTGACGCAATCGGTGTGGCTGTGCTGGGTTTGGGCAACGTCGGCAGCGAAGTGGTGCGGATCATCGAGCGGAGCGCGTCCGACCTTGCTGCTCGCATCGGTGCGCCGCTGGTAGTGCGCGGTATCGGGGTGCGGCGGGTGGCCGATGACCGCGGGGTGTCCGCCGACTTGCTGACCGACAACGTCGATGAACTGGTCTCCCGAGAAGACGTCGACATCGTCGTCGAACTGATGGGCCCCGTCGAACCGGCCCGCAAGGCGATCCTGACGGCGTTGGAACAGGGCAAATCGGTCATTACCGCCAACAAGGCGCTGATGGCGGTATCCGGGGGCGAACTCGCACAGGCCGCCGAGAACGCCCACGTGGACTTGTATTTTGAGGCTGCAGTTGCCGGGGCGATCCCGGTGATCCGCCCGCTGACGCAGTCACTGGCAGGTGACACCGTGCTTCGGGTAGCCGGGATCCTGAACGGCACCACCAACTACATTCTGTCCGAGATGGACAGTACCGGCGCTGATTACGCGGGCGCGCTGGCGGATGCCGGCGCGCTGGGGTACGCCGAGGCGGATCCGACTGCCGACGTTGAAGGTTACGACGCCGCGGCAAAGGCGGCCATCGTGGCCTCGATCGCGTTCCACACCCGGGTCACCGCTGACGACGTCTATCGCGAAGGCATCACCAAGGTCACCTCGGTTGACTTCGAATCCGCACGGGCCCTCGGCTGCACGATCAAGCTACTGGCCATCTGCGAAAGGATCACCACAGACGAAGGGCGGCAGCGTGTTTCGGCACGTGTCTACCCGGCGTTGGTACCCCTGGAGCACCCCCTGGCCTCGGTCAACGGTGCGTTCAACGCGGTGGTCGTCGAGGCTGAGGCGGCAGGCCGACTGATGTTCTACGGCCAGGGTGCCGGCGGTGCGCCGACGGCGTCGGCGGTGATGGGGGATCTGGTGATGGCTGCGCGAAATCGCGTTCAGGGCGGCCGGGGACCCCGTGAGTCGAAGTATGCCAAGTTGCCGGTCGCGCCCATCGGTCTGATCCCAACCCGCTACTACGTCAACATGAACGTGGCGGATCGACCTGGTGTCCTGTCGGCAGTCGCCGCAGAATTCAGCAAGCGTGAGGTCAGCATCGCCGAGCTGCGCCAGGAGGGCATTGTCGACCAGAGTGGGCAACATCGGGGTGCCCGAATCGTTGTCGTGACTCATCAGGCGACCGACGCTGCGCTGTCGGATACGGTCGCAGCGCTGGCTGATCTGGAGGTAGTCGAGAGCATCAATAGCGTCCTTCGGATGGAAGGAACGGCGGAGTGAGTACCGTTGCACCGCGAGCGACGCACCAGCCCTGGCCGGGCCTGATCGAGGCGTATCGCGACCGGTTGCCGATTGGCGACGATTGGACCCCGATCACGCTGCGGGAGGGCGGAACGCCGTTGCTCCCGGCCCCTCGACTGTCTGAACACACCGGTTGCACCGTGCATCTCAAGGTCGAGGGACTCAACCCGACAGGGTCGTTCAAAGACCGCGGTATGACGATGGCAGTGACCGAGGCGGTGGCGCGCGGCCAGCAGGCAGTTCTGTGCGCGTCAACAGGAAACACCTCGGCGTCCGCAGCGGCGTATGCGGCTCGGGCCGGTATCACCTGCGCCGTCCTTGTGCCGCAGGGCAAGATTGCGATGGGCAAACTCGCGCAGGCTGTCATGCACGGAGCCAAGATCATTCAGATCGACGGAAACTTCGATGACTGTCTTGAACTCGCTCGAAAGCTCACCTCGGATTTCCCGAGCATTTCACTTGTCAATTCAGTCAATCCCTTTCGCATCGAAGGTCAGAAGACCGCTTCGTTCGAGGTCGTCGACGCGCTAGGCGACGCGCCCGATGTACACGCGTTGCCTGTCGGCAACGCGGGAAACATCACGGCCTATTGGAAGGGCTACACGGAGTATCACCGCGACGGTCTGGTCGGCCGGTTGCCGCGCATGCTGGGCACCCAGGCGGCCGGAGCCGCACCGCTCGTTTTCGGTGAACCGGTGAGCGATCCCGAGACCATCGCCACCGCTATTCGGATCGGCTCGCCCGCATCGTGGACGTCGGCGGTGGAGGCGCAGCAGCAGTCGAATGGGCGATTTCTGGCCGCCACCGACGAGGAGATTCTCGCCGCCTACCATCTGGTAGCCCGGTCTGAGGGTGTGTTCGTTGAGCCTGCTTCGGCGGCGAGCATCGCCGGGCTGCTGAAGTCCATCGAAGACGGCTGGGTCGAGCGGGGTTCCACCGTGGTGTGCACCGTGACCGGCAACGGGCTCAAGGATCCCGACACCGCTCTGAAGGGCATGCCAGCAGTTATTCCGGTTCCGGTCGACCCCGTTGCGGTCGTCGCAAAACTCGGCCTCGGGTAGAACGGCTTTCCGTTGATGCGCACACTGCCGTCCGGGCTGACAGCCACCGCCGTGGTCGCAGCTTCCAGTGCCAACCTGGGCCCGGGTTTTGACAGCATGGGGCTCGCGGTGGGTCTCTACGACGAGATCGTGGTCGAGACAACCGAGTCCGGACTTGTGGTCGAAGTTGAGGGTGAGGGATCCGGCCAGGTCCCGTTGGATGGTTCGCACTTGGTGGTGCGGGCGATCGAGCGAGGCCTGCTCGAGACCGGAGTAGCCACGCCGGGGCTGATCGTCCGTTGCCGCAACGACATCCCCCACTCCCGCGGGCTGGGATCGTCGGCCGCAGCGGTGGTTGGCGGCCTCGCAGCCGCTAATGGTCTTGCGGCACAATGTGGTTCGAATCCGATGTCATCGGAAACCCTGGTGGAGGTGTCGTCGGAGTTTGAGGGTCACCCTGACAACGCGGCGGCCGCTGTTCTCGGCGGCGCGGTTGTGTCCTGGACCGCGGCCGGCGACGAACGTCCGCGCTACGGGGCGGTGCCGATCCGCCTGCACCCCGATATCTACCTGTTCGTCGCGGTTCCGCAGCTGCGTTCCTCGACCGCGGAAACGCGCGTTCTGCTTCCGGAACTGGTCAGCCACATGGATGCACGCTTCAATCTGAGCCGGGCGGCGCTGCTGGTCGTCGCACTCACCGAACGACCCGACCTGCTCATGGTGGCGACGTGCGACGTCCTACATCAGCCGCAGCGTGCCGGCGCCATGCCGGGCTCCGCGGACTTTCTGGCTGTTCTTCGGCGCTGTGGGGTGGCAGCGGTGCTCTCGGGTGCCGGTCCGGCCGTGTTGGCCCTGAGCACCGAGGCTGACTTGCCGGACGAGGTGCTGGCGTTCGGCCGCGACAACGGCTTCGCGGTCAGCCTGATGTCCGTCGGCGACGGTGTGCAATGGACGTCCGGGGTACCTGCCCGGCCTTAGTTGGCGGCAACGTGGGCAACGCGTGAATCGGCGGTTCTTGCTTCCGGCCGGGATGCGGGTTATCCTCGCTGTCGTCCAGCAGTCGCGGCGTCTTGAGCTGCGCCGACAGTAGGACAAACTACCCTTCTCAGGTTTTCAAATTTGTGGACTGACGGTTCGCCGTTCCGGGCGAAACCCAGCGATCACCGTCGCCAATGGCGATGGTGTGACATCCGCGTTCAGCGGTTCGGCTGAATGCAATGAACCCCCGCGTGACTCGATCAGCGAGGGAAGAAAGGACATCCGTGACTGATACGGACCTCATCACCGCTAGTGGCAGTACTGAAAGCGGTGAGCTGCCGAAGGCCGTGACCTCAGGCACTACATCCCCCGCGGAGTCCCCCGCGGAGTCCGCTACGGAGTCCGCTGCGGAGGCGAGTGCGCCCGGCTCGGCGGATGCCCCGGAGAGCTCGGCTCCGCAGAGCTCGGCCGGAGATGCGCCGACATCGGGGCGAGGCTCGCTGAGCAGCCTGGTTCTGCCCGAACTGCGGGCTCTCGCCAAGGAGATCGGTGTCGATGGCGCCTCGGGGATGCGCAAAGGCGAGTTGATAGCCGCCATCCGCGAGCGCCGGGGCGAGACTGCTGGCACTAGCAGCGCCGACGCGAAGAACGGCACCGCGCCCGGCCGTGCCGCCAAGAGTGCGGACTCCGAACAGTCCAACGCCAAATCGCAGCCCGCCCAGCAGCGGCGCGAACGTCGCTCAGCTACCCGAGATGCGGGCGGCCCCAGCGGCGCAGAGCAGGGCGAGGGCCAGAACAAGTCCGAGGGCGGAAAGCCTCAGACCGGGGAGGCCAAGGACAAGGCCAAGGACCAGAAGGTGGATCGGTCCGAAAAGCCCGACCGAGATGCCGACAACCGCGGTTCCGGTGCCGGCCAGCAGGGCGGTCAGAATCGGGGAGGCAACTCCGACGACGATGGCGAAGGCAGACAGGGCAGGCGCGGTCGCCGGTTCCGTGATCGTAAGCGGCGGGAACGCGGCGGTGACGGTGACCGCGACACCGAGTTGCGTGAGGACGATGTCGTGCAGCCCGTCGCCGGTATCCTCGACGTGCTCGACAACTACGCGTTCGTGCGCACTTCGGGCTATCTTGCCGGGCCGAACGACGTCTACGTCTCGATGAACATGGTGCGTAAGAACGGACTGCGCCGCGGTGACGCCGTCACCGGTGCCGTGCGGGTGCCCCGCGAAGGGGAGGGCGGGGGACAGAATTCGCGGCAGAAGTTCAACCCGCTGGTCCGCCTGGACACCGTGAACGGAAAGCCGGTGGAAGAGGCCAAGAAGCGGCCCGAGTTCACCAAACTCACGCCGCTCTACCCGAACCAGCGGTTGCGTCTGGAGACGACCAGCGACAAGCTGACCACCCGCGTAATCGATCTGATCATGCCTATCGGCAAGGGGCAGCGTGCGCTGATCGTGTCGCCGCCGAAGGCCGGTAAGACGACGATCATGCAGGACATTGCCAACGCGATCACCACCAACAACCCGGAATGTCACCTCATGGTGGTTCTCGTTGACGAGCGTCCCGAGGAAGTCACCGACATGCAGCGCTCGGTAAAGGGCGAGGTCATCGCCTCGACGTTCGACCGACCGCCGTCCGACCACACCCAGGCCGCCGAGCTGGCGATCGAACGGGCCAAACGACTGGTTGAACAGGGCAAGGACGTCGTCGTGCTGCTGGATTCGATCACCCGCCTCGGGCGCGCCTACAACAACGCCTCCCCGGCATCGGGCCGAATCCTCTCCGGTGGTGTCGACTCCACTGCGCTGTATCCGCCGAAGCGGTTCCTGGGCGCCGCCCGCAACATCGAAGAGGGCGGCTCGCTGACCATCATCGCCACGGCCATGGTCGAGACCGGGTCCACTGGCGACACCGTGATCTTCGAGGAGTTCAAGGGCACCGGCAATGCGGAGCTCAAGCTGGACCGCAAGATCTCCGAGCGCCGGGTGTTCCCGGCCGTCGATGTGAACCCGTCGGGCACCCGTAAGGACGAGCTGTTGCTGTCCACCGATGAATTCGCCGTGGTGCACAAGTTGCGCCGCGTGCTGTCCGGACTGGACGCGCATCAGGCCATCGACCTCCTGATGAGCCAGCTGCGCAAGACCAAGAACAACTACGAGTTCCTCGTGCAGGTATCGAAGAACACGCCCGGCGGAAACGACGGCGACTGAAATCCCGCCCCGGGGGCCGACCACCGGGACGCGGACGAATCTCGGCGGGGAATACTCCCGCAGCTGTGCGCGTTTAGGACCCTGGCAGTTGACCTGGCATAATGGACCGTCGACACCTCGGTTCCGGTTCACGCCGACCCGGCTTACGACGGGAGAAGCGACCCGGGGCCCACGATCGAAGAGGAAATCATGAAATCGGGTATTCACCCTGACTATGTCGACACGACGGTGTTGTGTGGTTGCGGTAGCAGCTTCGTGACTCGCAGCACCAAGAAGAGCGGACAGATCACGGTGGAGGTCTGCTCCCAGTGTCATCCGTTCTATACCGGCAAGCAAAAGATTCTCGACAGCGGTGGCCGCGTCGCGCGTTTCGAGAAGCGCTACGGCAAGCGCACCGGGGCCGGTGCGGCGACGGGACAAACCAAAGCTGCCGACGACAAGTAGCTCTGAAGATCGGCGCCCGGTCAACCGCATTGCGTGCGGGCCGGGCGCTGTTTCTTGGGTAGCCAATGCGGGGCGCGATCGGGCCCGCAAAGCGTGTTGGCGAAGGAGGCGAGGTGACGTACACCGCACCGGCGATCGACGCAATTCTGGCTGAGCACGCCGATTTGGAGCGGCGCCTCGCCGATCCCGAACTGCACGCCGATCCCGCTGCGGCGCGCAAGGCCGGCCGGCGTTTCGCTCAGGTATCACCCATCGTCGCCACCTACGGCAGGCTCGAAGCGGCCCGCGGTGACCTGGAGGCCGCCCGCGAGTTGGCGGCCGACGACGACTCCTTCGCTGCCGAAGTCGAGGAGCTGGCCTCGACCGTGCGGGAGCTCGATACCCAGCTCACCGATCTTCTGGCGCCCAGGGATCCGCACGATGCCGATGACATCGTGTTGGAGGTCAAGTCCGGCGAGGGCGGTGAGGAATCAGCGCTGTTCGCCGCTGATCTGGCCCGAATGTACATCCGGTATGCCGAACGGCGTGGCTGGAACGTGACAGTTCTCGATGAGACGACCTCGGACCTCGGCGGCTACAAAGAAGCCACACTGTCGATCGCCGGCAAGGGCGACACCGCTGACGGAGTCTGGTCACGGCTGAAGTTCGAAGGCGGCGTCCATCGGGTACAGCGGGTGCCGGTCACTGAATCCCAGGGCCGGGTGCACACGTCCGCTGCGGGCGTTCTCGTCTACCCTGAGCCGGAAGAGATCGCACAGGTCGAGATTGCCGAGCCTGATCTGCGTATCGACGTCTACCGGTCCTCGGGCAAGGGGGGCCAGGGGGTGAACACCACCGATTCGGCGGTGCGCATTACCCATCTGCCCACCGGGATCGTGGTCACCTGTCAGAACGAGCGCTCGCAGCTGCAGAACAAGACCCGGGCGATGCAGGTGCTGGCGGCTCGGCTGCAGGCGCTTGCCGAGGAACAGGCGCAGGCCGACGCCTCGGCCGACCGTGCCAGCCAGATACGCACCGTCGACCGCAGCGAGCGGATCCGGACATACAACTTCCCGGAGAACCGGATCGCCGATCACCGCATCAACTACAAGGCGCACAACCTCGACCAGGTGCTCGGCGGTGATCTGGATCCGCTTTTCGACGCGCTGCAGGCCGCCGACAAGCAGTCGAGGCTGCAGAACACGTGATGACTCGGCAATGAGGACCCGCCAGCTGAATCGGATCATCGAGGTCGCGACGGAGACGCTGGCCCGAGCCGGAGTCAGCTCCCCGCGCGTTGACGCCGAGTTGCTTGCCGCACACGTGGCCGGAACCGACCGCGGCCGGCTCACTCTGACCGAACCCGGCGCCGAATTCACCGAACACTACGAACGCCTTGTCGCCAAGCGTGCGGAGCGGGTGCCGTTGCAGCACCTGACCGGCGCCACCGCGTTCGGATCGGTCACTGTGCAGGTCGGCCCCGGGGTGTTCATCCCGCGGCCGGAGACCGAGTCCCTGCTGGACTGGGCCCTCGGTCAACCGTTGTCGCAACATCCACTGATCGTGGACCTCTGCACCGGCTCGGCGGCGTTGGCGCTGGCACTGTGGCACGAACGACCCGGCGCCCGGGTGATCGCGGTCGATGACTCCGATGAAGCGCTGGCGTATGCGCGACGCAATGTCGCGGACACATCCGTGGAACTCGTGCGCGCCGACGTCGGCTCTTCAGATCTGTTCCGCGAACTCGATGGCATCGTCGACCTGCTGGTGGCTAATCCGCCCTACATACCCACCGGAGTAGGCCTGGAACCCGAAGTGGCTCAATATGATCCGCCGCACGCGCTGTTCGGTGGGAATGATGGGATGTCGGTGATCGAACCCATCGTCGGTTTGGCGGCGCGCCTGCTGCGCCCCGGCGGGCGCTGCGCCATTGAACACGACGACACGACTTCGGGCCGCACCGTCGAAGCCTTCACCCGCGCAGGATGTTTCGTCGACATCGAAGCACGACACGACCTCGCCTATCGGCCTCGCTTCGTGACCGCGGTGCGCGGCGGGTGAGAGGCTGCTGACGTGACCGAGCGAAAAATGACGGCGGGTCGTGCATGACTGCAACATTCGACTGCGCTGATTCCGAACAGCGCGCCGCGGGCATCGCTGCGGCGATCAGTGCACTCAACGGTGGACGACTGGTCGTGATGCCCACCGACACCGTGTATGGAATCGGTGCCGACGCCTTCGACGGCGACGCGGTGGCGGCCCTGCTGTCGGCAAAAGGGCGCGGCCGTGACATGCCCGTTCCGGTGCTGGTCGGGTCGTGGCACACGATCGAGGGGTTGGTCTACTCGTTGCCGCACAGCGCGCGCGAACTCATTCGGGCGTTCTGGCCGGGCGCGCTGAGCTTGGTAGTTCGCCAGGCACCGTCGCTGCAGTGGGATCTCGGCGACGCGCACGGCACTGTCATGGTGCGGATGCCACTGCACCCGGTGGCTATCGAACTCTTGCGGGAGGTCGGCCCGATGGCCGTGTCGAGCGCGAACATCTCGGGACGCCCCGCGGCGAACACCGTCGGACAGGCGCGCGAACAACTCGGCGACCTCGTCGAGGTCTACCTCGACGGGGGACCCGCCGAGCAACAGAGCGCGTCGACCATCGTGGACCTGACGGCCGGGGATCCCCGCGTGCTACGGCAGGGCCCGGTGACCGTGGACGCCATCGCCGACGTGCTCGGCGTCGAAGCTGCGACCCTCGCCACTCCGGGTTGAACTGGTTTTTCGTGCATGACGGTTCAGCGATGATCGCGGCAGCGCCCCGGGAGCAGCTGCCGGCGAACCTGATGGCGCTCGCCGACCAGGGTGCAGGCGTCCCGCTGCGCGAGCTTGCCTTGGTCGGTCTTACCGCTGCGATCATCACCTACCTGGCCACCGGCTGGGTTCGGGTGCTCGCCAGGCGATGGGGTGCGGTGGCGTACCCGCGCGAGCGTGATGTTCACCTGCAGCCGACCCCCCGGATGGGTGGCCTCGCCATGTATGTGGGCGTCTTGGCCGCGGTGCTGCTGGCTTCCCAGCTGCCGGCGTTGACCCGCGGCTTCGTCTACTCGTCGGGAATGCCCGCCGTAGTCGTCGCGGGCGGATTAATCATGGTCGTCGGGCTGATCGATGACCGTTGGGGGCTCGACGCGCTGACGAAGTTCGCTGGTCAGATCACCGCTGCGAGTGTGCTCGTCACCATGGGCGTGGCGTGGAGCGTGCTCTACATACCGATCGGTGGCATCGGCACCATCGTCCTAGATCAGGTGTCGTCGATCCTGCTGACGCTCGCGCTCACGGTCGCGATCGTCAATGCGATGAACTTCGTCGACGGCCTGGACGGTCTTGCTGCGGGGCTGGGTCTCATCACGGCCTTGGCGATCTGCATCTTTTCGGTCGGATTGCTGCGTGACCACGGCGGCGACGTGCTGTTCTATCCGCCGGCCGTCATCTCCGTCGTGCTCGCGGGCGCCTGTCTGGGTTTCCTGCCGCATAACTTCCACACGGCGAGAATCTTCATGGGCGACTCGGGCTCCATGCTCATCGGCCTGATGCTTGCCGCCGCATCGACCACCGCCGCCGGCCCGATCTCGCAAACCGCGTACGGCGCCCGCGACGTGTTCGCGCTGCTGTCACCGTTTCTGCTCGTGGTCGCCGTCATGTTCGTGCCGGCGTTGGACATGTTGCTCGCCATCATCCGCCGCACCCGCGCGGGCCTGAGCCCCTTCAGTCCCGACAAGATGCACCTGCACCACCGACTGCTGGAGATCGGTCATTCGCATAGACGTGTTGTGCTGCTGATCTACCTGTGGGTCGGCATCGTTGCGCTGGGCGCAGCCAGCTCGATCTTTTTCGATCCGGCGCACACGGCAGCAGTCATGGGAGGGGCGATCTTGGTCGCGCTGGTGGTGACTCTGATCCCACTGCTGGGGCCCCGGAGCGGGCCCGTGGAAGGGCTATACGACCAAAAGTAGTAGCCCTCTTTTATGGCCCTCACCATGTGTTAGGGTTCGGTGCGAACCCGGAAAACCTCGCGGGTTGCCGGCCCCCTCGGACCGTTCGGTGCATCGTTTCCAGTGCTGAACGGAACGAAACAACGACCGACAGGTTGACCGATCACAGGAGCTGCCCCTTGGGTGATTCCAGCCCGCCGGGCGCCCTCCGATACGCTACGAATACGCTACGAATCCGCTACGGGCGCCACGGATCAGGATCATCGAAACCGGGCTCCCATGGCCGACCACCACATTCGACGAGCGCGGGATTGAGGTGAAGGGGTGACGACGCCAGCGCAAGATGCGCCGTTGGTGTTTCCGTCCGTTGCGTTCAGGCCGGTTCTCCTGCTTGTGATCTGCGTGGTGCTGACCGGACTTGCCACAGTTGTCGCCGCGCTGCTGGGGCACCCGTTGTTCGGCGCGTTCTTCGGCATTGGTCTGGGCCTCGGCCTCATCAATGCCCTACTCGTGCGCAGGGCAGTCTTTTCCATCACCGCTGACGATCATCCGCTCAAGAGGAAAATGGCCGTCAACTCGGCGACGCGGGTCCTGGCGATCTCTGCGATCGGTCTGGTGATCGCCTTCCTGTTCCGGCCGCTGGGGCTGGGGGTTCTGCTGGGCCTGGCGCTATTTCAGGTCATCCTCGTTCTCAGCACATCTCTGCCGGTGCTCAAGAAGTTGCGCGCCGAGTCAGCGGACGAGGTTGTCGGCTCATGATCTGCTCGCAACGACGGATTAGCACCAAAGGATCGATCTGCACATGACTGAACAGACCCTCGCCGAGGCGGCTATCCATGTGGGGGAGCATTCTCCGATCTGGCATTTGTTCGGAATGTCGGTCAATGGCGACACCGTCATCTCAACCTCCATTTCCGCCTTGGTCGTCATCGGCCTGGCCTTCTTCCTGCGCGCAAAGGTGACGTCCACCGACGCCCCGGGTGGCGTTCAGCTGTTCTTCGAGGCCATCACGATCCAGATGCGCAGCCAGGTCGAGAGCGCCATCGGGATGCGGATCGCGCCGTTTGTCTTGCCGCTGGCCATCGCGTTGTTCATCTTCATCCTGACGGCGAACTGGCTGGCGGTGCTGCCAGTGCAGTACTCGGATTCCACCGGTACCCATGAGCTGCTCAAGGCTCCCGCGGCCGACATCAACTTCGTCCTGGCACTCGCGCTGTTCGTATTCATCAGCTACCACCTCGCCGGCATCTGGCGTCGAGGCGTCGTCGGGCACCCGATCAAGGTTGCCAAGGGCCATGTGGCTTTCCTCGCGCCGATCAACATGGTCGAGGAAATCGCCAAGCCGATCTCGTTGTCACTCCGACTCTTCGGCAATATCTTCGCCGGCGGCATCATGGTCGCGCTGATCGCGCTGTTCCCCGCGTGGATTCTTTGGCTCCCCAACTCGATCTGGAAGGCGTTCGATCTGTTCGTCGGCCTGATCCAGGCTTTTATCTTCGCCTTGTTGACCATCCTGTACTTCGGTCAGTCCATGGAACTCGACCACGGTGACGAACACAGCACGGCGGAGCAGCACTAGATATCGAGCAGTACCAGCTAGACCCACACAGAACCTGGCGACACCAAGCCAGTTATCAAGGAGGATAAGGAATGGATCCCACAATCGCTGCCGGCGCACTCATCGGCGGTGGTCTCATGATGGCCGGTGGTGCGATCGGCGTCGGTGTCGGTGACGGCATCGCCGGTAGCGCCCTGATCTCGGGTGTCGCCCGCCAGCCGGAGGCGCAGGGTCGGCTCTTCACTCCGTTCTTCATC
>JAHZJB010000149.1 GCA_022601135.1 Actinomycetes bacterium
GCCCACGATGGCGCGCTGGTCGACACCCTCACCGACGCCGCGCTCGGCGAAACCTTCTGCGTCCCCCACGCCCGCGTCGATGATGCCGAGCTGGGTGAGCCCGCCGCGTTGCGTCGCCGCGACGGTGCCAGCGTCTACCGCCGCCACGGCGTCGCGGTTTACACCAGCCGCGAAACCCTGGCCGGCGAGCGTCGCATCCTTGCCGCGGTGAGTCGTGAAGATGGACGCCGAGCAACCGTCGAGGATGTCGAATTGGCGCTGGCGGATGCGTCGGCGCGCGGGCGAACATTGAACCCCGGCCAGGTCGCGCTGGTCACAGAGATGGCGACCTGCGGGCGTCGGGTTGCGCTCGCACTGGCCCCGGCCGGGACCGGAAAAACCACCGCGATGGCCGCCTTGGCGCACGCCTGGCGCAGCTCAGGCGGACACGTCATCGGCCTGGCCCCGACCGCCGATGCGGCGATCGTGCTCGGCGAAGACCTCGGCGCAACCACCGACACCCTGGACAAGTACGTGTTCTGCGCCGACCCGGTGAAATCAGCCACCTTCGGTCACCCGGACTGGTTCGAGCAGGTCGGCCCCGACACCCTGATCATTGTCGATGAAGCCGGCAAAGCCGCCACCGCGGGGCTGGACGCGATGATCACCGACGCGCTGCGCAAAGGTGCCAGCGTGCGCCTGGTCGGCGACGTTGGCCAGCTGTCCTCGATCTCAGCCGGCGGGGTCCTGCGCGACATCGCCGCGGCCACCGACGCGCTCACCCTTTCCGAAGTGGTGCGTTTCCGCTCGCCCGCCGAGGCCGCCGCCGGGCTGGCGTTGCACGACGCCGACCCGGCCGGGATCGGCTTCTACATCGACAACCATCGCGTCCATGTCGGCACCGACGACACCGCTGCGGACATGGCCTACCAGGCTTGGCACGCCGATCTGGCCGAAGGCGCAGACTCGATCCTGTTGGCCCCCACCAACGACGTGATCGACGCGCTCAATGCCCGCGCCCGCATCGACCGGCTGGCCGCCGATCCCGACGCGGCCAACGCGCCCACCGTGGTGCTGGCCGATCAATTGGAGGCCAGCGTCGGGGACACCATCCGCACCCGCCGCAACGCCCGCTGGATCCCGATCGGGCGCCACGACTTCGTGCGCAACGGCTACCGCTACACCATCATCGAGGTCCTGCCCGGCGGCGCGGTCAAAGCCCGACATCTGCGCAGCGGACGCATCGTCACGCTGCCCGCGGACTACATTTGCGCCCACGTCACGCTGGGCTATGCGGCCACCATCGATTCGGCTCAAGGTGTGACCGCCGGGGGCCGCGACACCAAAGGCACCTGCCACATCGTGGGCTCCGACATGCTCACCCGCCAAGCCCTCTACGTCGCCATGACCCGGGCCACTGATGAAAACCACCTGTACCTATCGACCGCCGAAGCCGACCCCCACCGGCTGCTCTCCCCCAAGGCCACCCACCCCGACACCGCCGTGGATGTTCTGGCCCGGGCTTTGTCCCGCGACGGAGCCCAAGTCTCGGCCACCACCGCCGCCCGCCAGGCAGCAGACCCCGCCACCCGCCTAGCCGCAGCGGCAGACATGTACTACGACGCACTCGGTGCTGCGGCCGAGGACCGGCTCGGTGTCGGCGCCCGTGACCGTCTGGACGCCATCGCCGATGAGGTCCTCCCGGCGTTGAGCGGTCGCCAAGCCTGGCCGGTGCTGCGACGAAATCTCGCCGTGTTGGCCCTCGGCGGCGCCGACCCGCGCCAACTGCTCGTTGACGCCTTAGCCAAGGGCAGCGTCGCCGACGCCGCCGACCCGGCCGCGGTTCTCGATCACCGCATCGACCCCACCGGAGCGCACTCCGCGGGCGTCCGGGTGCTGGGCTGGCTGCCCACCATCCCCGCCGCCCTGGCCCAAGACCCGCGCTGGGGCGCCTACCTTCAGCGGCGCGAGCAGCTCCTCGATACGCTCGCCGCCGCTATTCGTGAACGCGCACAGGCGTGGACCAACGCGACCGCCCCCGCGTGGGCGCGGCCCCTGATCACCGTGAAACCCGCTCTGACCGCCGAGATCGCGGTGTTTCGTGCCGCCACCGGTGTCGAAGAAACCGACACCCGACTCACCGGTGCCCAGCAATACCCCGTCGCGACCCGCGCCGTGCAAGACCTCCTGCAGTCCACTGCCGCGGCCGCGATCGGCCGACGCAGCGCCGACACCACCCGCTGGAACGACCTCATCGACGCCATCGAGCCCCGCGTGCGATCGGATGCCTACTGGCCACAACTGGCCGCCCACCTGGCCCAAGCCACCCGCACCACACCTGATCTGCGCCAGGTCATCACCACCGCCGCCAGCCAAGGACCCCTGCCCGACGAGCTTCCCGCGGCAGCACTATGGTGGCGCATCGCCGGTGCACTGTCCCCGACAGCAACACTGGCCACCACCCATTCGCGGCTACGCCCCGCCTGGATCACCGATGTCGATGCCGTGTTCGGAGCCGTGTTGGCCGAAACCATCGTCTCGGATCCGGCCTGGCCGGGACTGGTCGCGGCCATCAGCGCCGCTGACCCGCAGAAGTGGACACCGCGTGACCTGCTCCAGGTGGCCGCCGAACAGCTCGCCGACGCCAGCACCGACAGCCAACCGATCCCGCCCGGTGACTACGCCCAACTGATCACCTACACCGTGGACGCATTCACCCACCGGCTCCAAGCACGCCTGGGGGCAGACCTCGACGACATCGCCCTGCCCGGGGATGCGGACATGCCGCTCGATCCCGCCGAGGAAGAGCAGCTTCCGCCCGACCCCGCCAACCCCTACCTCGCTGCCGATGAGCGTGCCGCAATCCACGGCAACGGCGACATCACGACACCTGACAACGATTTTTACACGCTTGAATTTGTACCTGAACCATTTGTCACACTCCAATTCGAGGATCTGTCAGCAAATCGTCCCGCGCCTGAACTAGGTATCACGATGGAAACACTGAATTCCTTGCGCGCCGAATATCAAGCCGTGTGTAAAGAAATGGCTGCCCTCGACACTGATATTCGCGCCGGCCGTGGTCCGTCGCTGCGCGCGGTCGCTGATGAATTGCTACACATGCGTCGCCAATTCGACGCCGACCGGCCCTACGCCCACGCGGTCACCGAAGTCATGGAGCAGTGGTCCGACGCGGACGCCGCCTACAACGACATCCTGCACATGATCGAGCACAGCCGTGCGGAACTGGACACGCTGCTGGCCACTCCCGGGGTCGACGACCTCGACGTTGCCTCGGCCCGGGCGAACGTGGCTTTCCACATCGGCCGCCTCCCCCAGCAGCCCCCCTCCGAGCAGTTCCAGCAGGCCCTTTTCGACGCGCAGGCCGTGCGCGCCGCGGCTGCCAGCGGCCCCACAATCGTCACCGAACACGACATTGCGACCGCGCGTGGTGACGCCGAACGCGCCGACCTGGCCGCCCGCGCTGGGCTGCGGGACCGCCGAGAAGCACTGCGGCGTGAACTCGACCGCGCAGACCGCGACGTGGCCGCCGCCTTCGCCGCCGCCCAAACCGCGTCCAGCGACACCTTGACCGCCCTGCTGGACTCCGCACGCTGCGAAGTCGATCTGCTGCGCGTCGCCGGTCATATCGACTTCGAGCGCGTACCGTTGGCCATCACAGAAGCTGCACTGGCCGCCCACGACCCGACCCTTGCTGACCGGCTCAAAGCACTCGCTGCGCAGCCCTATTCGATCAGCTACACCCGCGGAGACCTCGCCGACGCAGAAACCGTGGCGGCCCTGCACACGCTGCGCGCGGCCGCCAACGCCAATAATCGCAACGTGCTGTGGCTCAGCGTCACCGACGAGCAGGCCGAACGGGCCGACGCCGCCGGTCTCGCCGACACCGCCACCACCATCGCCAAGGCCTACCAGCAGATCAGCGACCAGCAGTGGAGTTTCCCGGCGGGCACGATCGTCGTCCTCGACAATCCCGCCGCCGCCGACCCTGCCCACCTGGCCCACATCGCCCAGCACGCCGCAGACACTGGGGCGCGGACGATCATCGTCGATGCGACCACCGGTCACCACGGACCGAGCTCCCCAACACTGCACCTGCTGACCAGCACCGCGGCGTGGACCACCCGCCTGGCCGCCGAGAAGCCCGGCGCGGACCGGGCCGCGCCGCTACCTGCCGTCGTCCTGGCGAGCCGCCTGGGCCGCGACCGACTCAGCGAACCGTGGCGTCAACTACTGACCGCCTACGGCGGCGCCGCCCGCGGTGTCCGCTCCGCGCATCGCCGCCACAACCTCGCCCGGGGATGGCGCACACCCGGTCCGGCGCTCGACGACCACGAACTCGACGTCGACGTTGCGGACCCATAGCCAGGGCCGTATAGCGGGCTGCAGATGTGATGGTCGTCGTTCTTGAGGTCCCGGGTTTATCGTGGCCGCCATGAGTGACACTCATGAGCCCTACAGCCCCTACTGCGGGCTGGTATACAACGCAGCCGGACAGGCCGAACGGGCTTCGGGCGCACCACATTTAGCGATCAGTGCACCAACCCGCACCGGTAAGACTCGGAGGGTGTTAGCGCCGGCCGCAGTCCTGCACCCCGGGCCGGTGGTTTGTGTATCGAGCAAACAGGACTTGGCCGAACTGGTGTTGACTAGGCGGTGCTTCGGCCCGACCGGGATCATCGACCTGCGGCCCGAAAAGGCCCCCTACTGGCCTCAGGGCGTGGATCGAATGGTCAGTGACCCCACGATGAATATCACCTCAGCCCTCAACGCCCTAACCGCCGCTGAGACCATGCTCGCCACCTCCGGGGTCGGCTTCGGAGGCGCATCCAGCGCCCAAAATGCGGCCGCTGGTGGACTGTGGGAACAGACCGCCAGCCGTCCACTGGCATGCCTGCTGTACGCCGCCAGCCCCCAAGGCAACAACGAGGGCATGCCGTGGGTACTGGAAGCTGCAGAAAACCTTGGCGTCGAAAACGAGGACGGCGGCGGGAACGCCCTACCTTCAATGGAGGCCACCGCGTCCTGGGTGACTGCAGCTGCACTATGCCCGCACCCCATGTTGACCGATCCCATGAATCGCGTGCTGACCTTCAACAGCCGGATGCGAGACAGTGTGGCGATCACCGTTTCCAAAGCCGTCACCCCATGGGTACGGCTGGGACTGGCAGCCACCGAACACCTCGACGGTCTCAGCGCCGTCGAACAACTCAGCATCAAATCGTTTGACATGTCCATGCTCGACGAGCCCGACGCGAGCCTGTTCGTCATTGCCCCCAACTCTGGCACCGTCGCCGGGGTGGCGGTGGCGCTGATCGATTCGATCATTGGTCACTTCCGTAAGCGCACCGGCGAAGGCCAACTTGAGCACCGCCTACTCCTGGAGCTCGATGAAGTGTGCAACTCCTGCCCGCTTCCGGCCCTGTTGAACTACGTCGGGGAATCCGCCGGCCTCGGGGTAAACATCATGGCCACCGTGCAGACTTTCGCTCATTTCGATGTCGTATACGGACCCAAGTATGCAGACGCGCTGCGCGAGATGTTTCCGGGTACCCTTGTCATGCGCGGCGCACATGAGCGGCATCTCCTCGAAGAATCCTCCCACTGGGCCGGAACGGGCACCCGACGCACAGAGTCCTACGAGTTGAACGGTGGAAACCGCTCGCAATCATCGCAATACGGCCAAATCATCGACTGGCAGGAACTACTCCCCCAAAGCCTCGAAGAGGCCCAGTTATTGCTTCGCGGCACCCCCGGCCAGCGCGTGCAAATACCCGACTGGAGCAAGTTTCTCGACATCTACGACAAGGCCATCGCCGTCCGTCGCCAACGTGAGCCGGTCTGAGCCGGGGATGATGTCAGGCACTCCGAAGCACTCGGTCAGCGTGGCTGGCGTCGTGGTCGATGATGACAACCGGGTTCTGGTTATCCGACGTGATGACAATGGCGCCTGGCAAGCCCCGGGCGGTGTCCTTGAACTCGATGAGTCCTTCCAGGAAGGCGTAGCCCGCGAAGTGTTTGAAGAGACCGGACTGAAGGTATCCGTGGAGCACCTCACCGGCGTCTACAAGAACATCAGTCTCGGCGTGGTGGCCCTGGTATTTCGGTGCGTGCCAATCGGCGGCGAGATCCGCCGCACCGCCGAGGCTCGCGACGTTTGTTGGATGACCACCGCGCAGGTGAAGGCCGTGATGACTCCCGCTTTTGCGGTGAGAGTACTGGACGCCTTCGCCGACCAGATCCACACCCGGACCCACGATGGCACGAACCTGCTTTAACCTTGTCAAAAGCTGCAAGCGGCTTCCGCGGATGCCGCACCCGGCGAGCCGCCGGTTGTGAATATTTGATGCGTGAGTTACAGCCACCAGCTGGTGCGCTTCGTCACGAATTCTGCTCGTGTGGTTGGATTCCCGCGCTCGCAAGGATCCCGCTGATGGCGTCATTCATGTCGTCAATGGTCACTGTGCGTAGCAGGTCCAACTCTGCGGTGGCCAGGTCGATCGAGGCGTCTGAGGCTACCCGAGCTTTCATTTTCTCCACCGCCTCAGAGATCACGTTTCGGACGTAGCGTCCGTTGCCGGCGATGTCGACGAGGCTTTCACTTCCATCCTCGGGGTTTGCCGTCGAGGTGGCGGTCAACCAGTGCGTGATCTGTTGAAAGGTGCGGACCGCGTCGGGATCGACTAGGACGCGGTACTTTTCGGCGAACTGGGCGGCGATCTGGTCTAGCTCATCGGGGCTATAGGAACTGAACTCCAGCTGGGTAGGAAACCGCGACCGCAGTCCAGGGTTGGCCGACAGTAGCCGGTTCATTCCCCCGGCATAGCCGGCTAGGGCGATCATGGTGTCGTCGCGGTGATCTTCGGCGAACTTCATGATGACGTCGAGGGCGATGCGCCCAAAATCGCGGTCATTGTCGGCCTTGTACAGTTCCGGGGCTTCGTCGATGAATAGGGCGCGGCCGCGAGCGCTCTCGAGTATGGCGCTGGTCTTGGCCTCGGTCTCACCGATGACACCGCCGACCAAGGATTTCCGTGAAACCTCTATGACATCTGGGGATTTGAGGATGCCCAGACCGAAGTATATTTTTCCGATAACCCGGGCGATCGAGGTTTTCGCCGTTCCCGGCGGGCCGATCAAGGTCATGTGTAGCGCGTTGCGCTGGCCGATACCCTCCCCTCGGGCGGCCATCGCGCGATCGTAGACCTGCACGTGCTTCAACTTCGTGATGTGGGCCTTCACCCCGCCCAGTCCGATAAAGGATTCGAGGTCACGGTCAGCTTCCTCGAGAACAGCTTGAGCCGCCTTGGCTTGTTCGACCCGACGCAGCTCATCAGTGCTGGGCCCCGACAGCGGATCCCAGCGCCGCGTCCGCGCAGCGATGGCCTCAGCGGTCGTGGCGACCGGACCGAAAGTGGCATCAGAGAGTGCACTGCTGGCATCCGGTAGGAGCCGACCGTCGATGCTGGCCTTGCCGAGCTCCACACGGGCGTCGGCTTCGCGGCCCAGGCTTCGCAACGCCAGCCCGCGATACAGGGCGGCGTAGGCGGCAGCGGTTGGACTGACCTGGTGGGACGATATCCCGCTCAACAGATCAAGGGCGGATTGGAACTCGCCCAGCCCGACATGGCCGATGCCGGCCATCAGGTCGGTGGCAGCATCGACGACCGGTGCTGTGCCCGACACCGGGCGTGCAGCCCAATCGAGCAGATCAGTCCACCGCTGTGTCACGTAGTGCAGCGTGGCGCCCAGGCATCGCCAGATAGGTGACTGCTGGGGCTCTTTGGCGGTGTCGTAGGACTCCAGCGCTTTCTCGGCGGCGTCGTACTCGCCCTCAGTAAGTAGTGCCGCGATCCAGGCCAGCGTGATCGAGGCCCGCGTATACGGGAACACTTCGATGAATCCTGGCGAGGC
>JAHZJB010000150.1 GCA_022601135.1 Actinomycetes bacterium
ATCTGCCGTCGCAACTGCTCGATCATGCTGGTCACCCCGGCCGACGGTGGCCCGGCCACCAGCACGTAGCCACTCACGGCAGCTGGCCGAGCAGACGGAGCGAACCCCGAGCAATGTCTGTCGCGCACCGCTGGTGCAGGAGGTCCACCGGCCCTCGCGCGACGTTCTGCCAGCGCATCGCGCGATTCAGCTGCGCGTCCGGCCCCTCGCCGTCGCCCCCGCCCAGGGTGAAGCCGGTCGCCTCGACCACATCGACTGCGGCCGCCATCACCGCGACGACCACGTCGTCGGCGGTCAAGAACGCATCGAGTCGATCGTCGCAGGACCGTACAGCGAGCGTGCGCAGTTCACGCAGGGCACCGCGCACCCGGCGGTAGCGTGCCGGCGCAGCTACCGCGGTCAGGCGCTCGAGCACCCGGTCCACCTGGCTGAGTGCGCGCAACTGCCGCGCCACCGTCCCGCCGGTCGCTCCGCCGGCAATGGCGCGCACAGCATGGGCCACGCCAAACCGGTCCAACTTGTCCAGCAGCCTCCTGCGTAGCTGGGCGGGTAGCGGATGATCCGAACCGACGAACGCGTCCGTGGATGTCATGTCCGCGGTTGTGGCGGCCAATACACGCAGCGCCGCGACGTCCACGTCGTCGAGTCCGACGGTGGCCAGGTGGGCCATCAGCGGCACGACGGGCCGGCCCACGGCGCCCGCGAACTCCGTTGCCCTGCGCTGTGCGTCGGCCAGCGGCCCGCCAGCACTCGCACCGGTCAGATCAGCCTTGTTGAGTACGACCATCGTGGCCGTCGAACTCCCCGAAGCCGGGGCGAGCGCCCGCAACTGTGCCTGCTCCTCGGGCTTGATCGCCTCCGCGATGACGAGCACACACACCTCGGCGTCCGCGGCTTCGCCGGCCAGGGCCACACCCGAGTTGGCGAGGGCCGCGGCCACCGCGCCACGGCCCACCCCGCGCCGGCCCAGCACAGCCACGGCGGGCCCACCGCGAAAGCGTTCCTCAATAGCGGCCACGTCCCGATTTCCGGCCTGGGCGGCGAACTCAGCCAGTAGGTCGAAGAAAATGGGCAACTCCCGGTCCGGGCCGGGCGGGACCCCGCGCCCCTTCAAATGGTGACACCACTGCAGGGCTCGGTTGTGCACCAATTCTGCCGGCGGACGGGCGCTGACGCGCGAATACCAGGAGAAAGCAACTGTTCTGTATCAATCTCAGACACGATGCGGGGAGTAAAGCCTTGATACGCGACCATGGACGGATGCACGCGCCGGGTCCCGAGACCGCTATCCCCCAGCGGGTTCCCCGGATCACCAGCTTTCGCGCCCGACGGTCGGCGATCTCGGAAAGGCAGCAGGCAACCTGGGACCGGCTCTGGCCCGAACTGGGTCGACAGGCCCGCGTTGCCGGCGGTGAATCGGAGTTCCTCGACACCCAGGCGTGGTTCGGTCGCCGAGCCCCAGTAGTGATCGAGATCGGCTGCGGAACGGGAACCTCGACGCTGGCCATGGCCCGGGCCGAGCGCGACATCGACGTCGTCGCCGTCGATGTCTACCGGCGCGGCCTGGCCCAACTGCTCAGCGCCATCGACCGCACCTCGCATCCCGACGGCGCCCGCGGGCCGGACGACACCCCGGTCACGAACATCCGCCTCATCCGCGGCGACGGCGTGGACGTGCTGAGCCACATGTTCGGACCGAATTCGCTGACCGGTGTGCGGGTGTTCTTCCCCGACCCCTGGCCCAAGGCGCGCCACCACAAGCGACGTCTTCTGCAGCCTGCGACGGTGGCTCTGATCACCGATCGGCTCCGGCCGGGCGGCGTGCTGCATGTTGCCACCGACCACGCAGACTATGCCGCCCACATCACCGAGGTCGGTGACGCCGAGGCCCAGCTGCGCCGCGTTACTGCAGATCTTGAGCACCTGCCGGTGTCGGTGATCAGGCCGGCAACGAAGTATGAGGGGAAGGCCCGGCAAGCCGGCAGCAGGGTCGCAGAGTTGCTCTGGGAGAAACTGCCATGAGCCTCACCGAGAACATCCCTGATGTGTCGCACGTACCCGGCGGCCCCGATCTCATCCCCGCCGAGCCGCCCAACCACTCTCCGAACGCCGAACGGGTGCTGCTGGTGTGGGACGCACCCAATCTGGACATGGGCCTGGGATCCATTCTCGGCGGCCGACCGACCGCCGCACACCGGCCCCGCTTCGACGCGTTGGGCCGATGGCTCTTGGGCCGCACCGCCGACCTGTCATCCCGACTGGGCGGGACTGGCCGCCTCGTGTCGCTGGAGCCCGAGGCGACCGTCTTCACGAATATCGCCGCAGGCAGCGCGGATGTCGTTCGTCCGTGGGTGGAGGCGTTACGCAACGTGGGTTTCGCGGTGTTCGCCAAACCCAAATTGAGCGAAGACAGCGATGTTGACAGCGACATGCTCGCTCACATCGCCCTGCGCCGCGGCGAAGGCCTGGCTGCTGTGATCGTCGCGTCAGCTGACGGCCAGGCGTTCAAACGGCCGCTGGAAGATCTCGCCGCCGACGGAGTCGACGTCCAGGTGCTTGGATTTCGCGAACATGCCAGTTGGGCGTTAGCGTCGGATACCTTGGAGTTTGTCGACTTGGAGGACATCCCTGGTGTCTTCCGGGAAGCGCTACCGCGAATCGGCCTCGATTCGCTACCAGAGCAAGGCGCTTGGCTGCAGCCATTCCGGCCGCTGTCCTCGCTGCTGGCCTCGCGCGGCTAGAGAGTAAGACTCGAGGTTTCGATATGCGCAGGCCAACGACAGGGTTTGGGAAGAACGTTAGGAGCTGACGTGTTCGCCTGGTGGGGACGAACGGTGTACCAGTACCGACACATCGTGATCGGAGTCATGGTCGCACTGTGCCTGGGCGGTGGCGTCTATGGCATCAGCCTGGGACAGCATGTCACCCAGAGCGGTTTCTACGACGAGGGCAGCGAATCGGTCCACGCGTCGGTGATCGCCGACCAGGTCTACGGCCGTGACACATCGGGCCACATCGTCGCGCTCTACACCGCACCCGACGGCAAGACCGTCGACGATCCGGAGTTCACGAAGAAGGTTCTCGACAACCTCGATGAGGTCGAGAAGAACCACCCCGACCAGATACTGCGCTCCATCGGCTATTTCAAGAGCCCCGAAGTCCTCAAGAACATGGCCGACGGCGACAAGAAGCACGCCTTCATGTCGGTCCAGCTCAAGGGTGACAACGACGACGCGATCCTGAACAACTACAACAAGAACGTCGGCGCGGACGGCAAGACCGTCAAGGAAGCCCTCAACATCGACGGTGTCGAGGTTCAGCAGACCGGTCTGCAGCCGCTGGCAAGCGAGTTGACCGGCACCATCGGCGAGGATCAGAGGCGAGCCGAGATCGCCGCCATTCCCCTGGTCTGCGTGGTGTTGTTCTTCGTATTCGGCGGCGTGGTCGCCGCTGCCCTCCCCGGGCTCATCGGAGCCCTGACGATCGCCGGTGCGCTCGGCATCATGCGCTTGGCCGCCGAGTTCATCCCGGTCCACTTCTTCGCCCAGCCGGTGGTGACGCTCATGGGTCTGGGTATCGCCGTCGACTACGGGCTCTTCATGGTGAGCCGATTCCGCGAGGAACTCGCCGAAGGCTACGACACCGAGGCCGCGGTACGTCGGACGATGATGACCTCGGGCCGGACCGTCATGTTCTCCGCGGTGATCCTGGTCGCGTCATCGGTGCCACTTTTGCTGTTCCCGCAGGGCTTCCTCAAGTCGATCACCTACGCGATCATCGCCTCGGTGATGCTGGCGGCGATCCTGTCGATCACCGTGCTGGCCGCCGCACTCGCCATCCTCGGCCCCAACGTCGACGCGCTCGGAGTGCGGACGCTGCTGCGGGTGCCGTTCTTCCGCAACTGGAAGCCGATGAACTGGTGGCTGAACTGGCTGGGCGACCGGACGCAGAAGACCAAGACGCGTGCCGAAGTCGAGCAGGGCTTCTGGGGAAAGCTCGTCAACATCGTCATGAAGCGGCCGATCGGCTTTGCCGCCCCCATCCTGATACTGATGATCCTGCTGATCATTCCGCTGGGCCAACTGTCCCTCGGCGGCATCAGCGAGAAGTACCTGCCCCCGGACAATTCGGTGCGGGTGGCGCAGGAGGAATTCGACAGCACCTTCCCCGGGTTCCGTACCGAACCGTTGACCCTGGTCATCGAAAGCGACGACGGCGAACCGGTCACCGATCAGCAGGTCGCCGAGATCCGCAGCGAAGCGATGACGATCCCGGGCTTCATCACACCCAAGAACGATCCGGCCGAGATGTGGCAGGAGCGGCCCTTCCTCGACGGAGCCTCGAAAGACCCGTCGGTGCGCGTCATCCAGAACGGCCTGGTGGTTCGCAACGACGCCGCCAAGAAGATTGCCGAGCTGCGGGATCTGTCGCCACCGCGCGGTCTCACGGTGTCGGTGGGCGGCACCCCGGCGCTCGAACAGGACAGCATCCACAGTTTGTTCGACAAGCTGCCGCTGATGGTGCTGCTGCTCATCACCACCACGACGATCCTGATGTTCCTGGCGTTTGGTTCGGTGGTGTTGCCGATCAAGGCCGCATTGATGAGTGCGCTCACACTCGGCTCCACGATGGGCATTCTCACCTGGATGTTCGTCGACGGGCACGGGTCTGGATTGATGAACTACACGCCGCAACCCCTGATGGCCCCGATGATCGGCCTGATCATCGCGGTGATCTGGGGCCTGTCCACCGACTACGAGGTGTTCCTGGTGTCCAGGATGGTGGAGGCACGCGAACGCGGTATGTCGACCGCCGAGGCGATCCGGATCGGTACGGCAACCACCGGACGCCTGATCACCGGTGCGGCACTGGTCCTGGCCGTCGTCGCGGGTGCATTCGTGTTCTCCGACCTGGTGATGATGAAGTACCTGGCGTTCGGCCTTCTCATCGCGCTGTTGTTGGACGCGACGATCGTCCGCATGTTCCTGGTGCCCGCGATCATGAAGCTGCTCGGCGACGACTGCTGGTGGGCACCGCTGTGGATGAAACGCTTCCAGGAGCGCATCGGCCTCGGTGAGACCGAACTGCCCGATGAGCGGAAGCGACCGTCGGTGCGCGAGGAGGCTCCTCCACCCGAAGCCCTGGTCGGTGTGGGCGGCCCGCCGGTCGCGGCGCCGCCGCGCGCGCTACCGCCGCGCGACCCCAGTCAGCAGGCCCCGGCGGAGACGACGCGGCTCCCCGGCCCACCCCCACGTCCCACTGGACCGGAAGCACCCGAGACGTCTCCACCTCAGGACCCGCCGACCACCCGCCTGTCGATCGCCAAGAACGCGATGCGCAACGCGGTCAGTAGCGCCGCTGCGGCGGCGCAGCGGCTACAGCGCACCTCGGGCGCATCCGAGCGGCCGGCAGCTCCCGCACCTCCCCGGCCTCCTCGTGGGGAGCGTGAGATCGAGTCGTGGCTGGGCGATCTGCGCGGCACCCACCGGCCGGCGGGAGCCCGTCCGGCCGCCCCGGCGCAGCCGTCACAACCGTCCGCGGAGCAGGCGCGCACGATGTCCGATCCTGGATCGAGCGGCAGCGAACCAACTACCGCGATCCCGGCGCAATCCGGTCCGCGGACCGCGGCGGACGACACCGCCGAGGCGACGCGGGCCATTCCGACGCAGCGAAATCCAGACGCCGATGCTGCTACCGAGAAACTCAACACCCGCGCCGAGGATGAGCCTCAACGCCGCGGTGGTGGCGGTGTCTCCGCGCAAGACCTGCTCCGACGTGAGGGGCGGCTTAAGTAGCCGTACCGGGCGCCGGTTCCTCGGATGCCTCGATGTCGTCGGCCTCGGCTGCCACCAACGAGCGGTCGCCGACCGCCAGAGCAGCTTCCTCGGCATCGGGGTCGTCGGCGAGCAGCACCCGCATTGCGCTGTTGAAGAACGCCAGCGCGGGCACGGCGAGTAGCGCGCCCGGGATGCCCGCGAGAACAGCTCCCCCCGCGATCACCAGCACGATCGCCAGCGGATGGATGGATACCGCGCGACCCATGACGAGAGGCTGCAGCACGTGGCCTTCGAGCTGTTGCACGGCGATGATCAACCCGAGCGTGATGAGTGCGTAAACGAACCCCTTGGCGATGAGCGCGACGACAACAGCGACGAAACCCGCGACTACCGCACCGACGAGCGGAACAAAGGCCCCCATGAATACCAGCGAGGCCAACGGAAGCGCCAGCGGCACACCCATGATCGCCAGACCCACCCCGATGCCGACCGCGTCGACAAAGGCGACGAGGAACGTCGCGCGGACGTAGCCGATCAGCGACCGGAAACCGGCGCGACCCGCGTCACGCACCCGGTCACGCACGGTGAACGGAAAGATCTGGGTGACGAACGAGAAAATGTTCCGGCCGCCCTGCAGCAGAAAGATCAGGGTGAACAACACCAACAACGCGCCGGTCACGATCTCGGTGACCGTGCCTGCCGTCGACAGCGCCCCGCTGGTCAGCCTTTCTTGATTACTGCGCAACGCCTCGATCGCCGCGTCTCGGAACTGGTTGATCTGCTGATGGCTGACGTGCAACGGCCCGTCGATCAACCACGTCCCCAGGCCGTCGATGCTGGTCGTCATCTGTGAGACAAGCGCCGGAGCACCCTCGACGAACTGTGTGATCACAAACGCGAGCAGCCCGCCGAAGACCGCGAACCCGCTGAGCAGTACCAGCGCCACCGCACCGCCGCGCGGTACGCCACGGCGGTCCAGGAAGTCGACCACCGGTATCAACAAAGCAGCCAGGATAGTGGCCAGCGCCACCGGCACGAACAAGATTTCGAGTTGGAAGAAGATCCAGATCGCAGCAAGTACCGCGCCCAGAATCACCAACAACCGCCACGACCAGGCGGCGGTCTTCCGGACCAGTGGGCTGACCGATTCTTCGGCGGGCGCATCCAGCGAGGCTGACATCCCGGTAGCGTAACGGCCAGGCTGGACGGGCCTCCGGATCTGCGGATTCTCACCCGCCACCGCTTACCCTGTACTGCGTGTCTCACGACGCTGTTGCCAACGACGCCCAGGCGGAATCGATCTGCCAGGAGCGGCGGGCCCGCGGCAAGTACTGGTGGTTGCGCTGGCTCATCATCGCGGTCGCGATCATCGTGCTGGCAATAGAGTTCGCCCTGGTGCGGGACCAACTCGCCAAAGCGTGGAGGAGCCTGTACTCGGCCGACTTGCTGTGGGTGCTGGCCGCGGTGGCTGCCGCCATGGCTTCGATGCACAGCTTCGCCCAGATCCAACGCACCCTGTTGCGCTCGGCCGGAGTCCACGTGCGGCAATGGCGCTCCGAAGCGGCGTTCTACGCCGGGAACGCACTGTCGACAACGATGCCCGGCGGTCCGGTGTTGTCCGCGACGTTCATCTACCGACAGCAGCGGATGTGGGGCGCCTCGCCGGTGGTGGCGTCCTGGCAGCTGGTGATGTCCGGGGTTTTGCAGATCATCGGCTTGGCACTCCTCGGCCTGGGCGGCGCGTTCATGCTCGGTGCGAGCAAGAACCCGCTGTCGCTGATCTTCTCGCTCGGCGGCTTCGTCGCGCTGGTGCTCCTGGCACAGGCCGTGGCCACCCGACCCGAGCTCATCGACGGAATCGGCGCGCGGGTGCTGTCATGGTTCAACTCGCTGCGGGGAAAACCCGCCGACGCCGGCCTCACCACGTGGCGAGCGACCCTGAACCAACTGGAGTCCGTGCAATTGGGTCGCCGCGACCTCGGGGTGGCCTTCAGTTGGTCGCTGTTCAATTGGATCGCCGACGTGGCGTGTCTGTTGTTCGCCTGCTATGCCACCGGCGGTCACCCGTCGATCGCGGGGGTGACGGTCGCCTACGCGGCCGCCCGCGCTGTCGGTTCGATACCGTTGATGCCCGGCGGGCTGCTGGTCGTCGAGGCGGTCCTGGTGCCCGGTCTGGTGTCCAGCGGGATGTCGCTGGCGCCGGCCATCTCCGCGATGCTGATCTATCGACTCGTCAGCTGGATCTTCATCTCCACGATCGGCTGGGTAGTGTTCTTCTTCATGTTCCGCACCGAGAAGGACATCGATCCCGACTCCAACGGTACGGTCGCCCCGGCTGAGGCCGCCGGTGGTCATAGACCCGCCGAGGCAACCCAGTTCAGCCCGGATCCCGACGCGCCCCATCCGCCGGACGGTCACCGACGGTAGCGACACCAATGGATTGCCATGTGATGCCCTATGCCGTCGGGTGACCGCGCCCCGGCACGAGCTGCCCTCGGAGCACTTGCCGCCGACGTGGTGTGTGTCGTCCTATTCTGTGCGGTCGGTCGTCGCACCCACGCCGAGGGGCTCAGCGTCGGCGGCATCGCCGAGACGGCGTGGCCGTTCCTCACCGGAACCAGCCTGGGGTGGTTGCTTTCTCGCGGCTGGCAGCGGCCAGCGGCGTTGGCGCCCACCGGCATCGTGGTCTGGGTGAGCACGGTGACAGTGGCGATGCTGTTGCGCAGAGCCACATCTCAGGGCACCGCCGTGAGCTTCATCGTGGTCGCAACGCTCACAACCGCAGTACTGCTGCTCGGGTGGCGCGCCCTAGCCGCCCTGCCGCGCACCGGCCTTACTGGGCGTCAGGCGCAATGATGATCCCGCAGCGATCTCGCAGGTCCACCAACGGCTGGCGAATCGCTACCAACTCGTCGAAGATCTGCGGGTTGGCCACAAGGTAGGAATCGACCTTGGCTTCAACCTCCTCCGGCGGGTCGCCGTGCAGGCCGGTGAAGAACGCGTTCACGTCGGGGTGGGTGAACAGGTAAGCCGAGGATGCCGCAGAGACGCCGGCAGCCACACCGGAAAAGTCGGCTGCGGTGCAGTTCGGCGGTTGGGGCTCGGCTGCAGCTGTGGGCAGCGCGCCCATCAGCATCGCGCCCGCCAGCACGCCGCCGCCCAGCCCGCCGGCGACCGCGCGACGGACGGTGGTTGCCGAGAAAACCATGAAGGCTCCTTCATCAGAGTTGAACCGAACCCGGTTTCGGTGCCCGGTCGGAAACTATCTTAGGGAGATATGCGCTACGACGCCCGAATTTCTTGCCTGTCGAGGCTTATACAACGCGTCGTACTCCTCGCAGCCTGCGAAGGCTGCATCGGCTCGCAAACTCACCACATCGGAAATCCCGCATCCTCAACGGCAGGACCTCTGGGCCGCCACAGCGCCCTCGCGGCGGCCGGCTTGACCGGTCGGGCCGGTGACGGCACAGGCGTTAGAGCTGTTTGAAGCAGCGCCGACAGGGGTTCGCGTGGCGGTCGACCCGGCGCGGGCTGCGGTACGCTCTGGCTAGACACGCCGGGGAGAAAGCAGGGAATTCCGATCCAGCAGTTCATGATGCGCATCAGCAGCAACCTGCGCAGATATCGCTGGGCGGTGTTCGCGGCCTGGTTACTGCTCTTGGTTCCTTCGGTGTATCTCGCCGTCAATCAGTCCGGCAGTCTCACCGGCGGCGGCTTCGAGGTCAGAGGCTCCCAGTCGCTGTACGTACAGCACCAGCTCGAGGCGCAGTTCCCCGACCAGGGCGCGTCCCCGTTGGCTTTGGTGGCTGCACCACGTCCGGATGCCTCCTTCAACGATATGAACGAAGCGGTCGCCCATCTGGAACGGCTGGCCGCCGAGGTTCCCAGTGTCAAGGTGATGCCAACCCCGCTCGGTGCGCTCCCGTCCCCGGCGCAGGACGCGGCCGCCCCGCCGGGGGCCCAGCCGGCACCTCAGCCGGACCGTCCGTATGTCATCACGCTGCAGCTGGACTTCGAGAACACCGGCGCGGTCGACGTCGCCAAGCAGTTGCGGGAAAAGGTCGGGATCCACGGTGACGAACCCGGGGAAATGGAGAACGGCAAGGTCCGGCTGTACGTCATCGGGCAGGGCGCGATGGGGGCGGCGGCCGCCGAGGCCACCAAGCACGACATCGCGCAGGCCGAGAAGTGGAATCTGCCGATCGTCCTGATCATCCTGCTGGCGGTGTTCGGCTCGCTCGCCGCCGCGGCGATGCCCCTTCTGCTGGGGGTCTGCACCGTCGTCGTGACCATGGGGCTGGTCTATGTGCTGTCGATGTACACGACGATGTCGGTGTTCGTCACCTCGACCGTGTCGATGTTCGGCATCGCGGTAGCCATCGATTACTCACTGTTCATCTTGATGCGCTTCCGTGAGGAACTGCGCGCCGGCCGAGAACCCGAAGACGCCGCCGATGCCGCGATGGCTACCTCCGGCCTTGCTGTGGTGCTGTCCGGCCTGACCGTGATCGCCTCGGTCACTGGCATCTATCTGATCAACACGCCGGTGCTGCAGTCGATGGCGACCGGCGCGATCCTCGCCGTGGCCCTGGCGGTACTCACCTCCACCACGCTGACCCCGGCGGTGCTTGCGACGTTCGGCCGTGCCGCAGCGAGGCGCTCTTCCTACCTGCACTGGTCCCGACGGCCGGAGGCCACCCAATCCCGCTTCTGGTCCCGCTGGACGGGCTCGGTGATGCGCCGGCCGTGGCTGTCCGCGCTGGCGGCGACGGCCCTGTTGCTGGCGCTGGCCGCACCGGCATTCTCGATGGTTCTGGGCAACAGCATGCAGCGGCAGTTCGAACCGACCCACGAGATCCGGGGCGGGGTGAACACCGCAGCCCAGGCGCTGGGGCCCGGCGCACTCGGCCCGGTCCGGGTGCTGGTGACCTTCCCCGACGGCAACGCCGCTTCGGCACGCGCCAAGGAGCCTGTACTCGAGTCGGTTCGGCAGACAATGGCCGAGGCGCCCAACACGGTTTCGGTCACACCGCCGGTGTTCGGAAACGACTACCGCAGCGCTCTGCTGTCAGCAGTGTTGTCGGTCGACCCCGAAGACGTGGCGGCCCGCGACACGGTCGCGTGGATGCGCGAGCAGCTGCCGCAGGCCACCGACGGCCGGGCCCGCATCGATGTCGGCGGCCCAACCGCGCTCATCAAGGACTTCGACGACAGGGTGGCCGACACCCAGCCGCTGGTGTTCGGGTTTGTAGCACTGATCGCGTTCGTCATGTTGCTCATCTCAATCCGGTCGGTCTTCCTGGCATTCAAGGGCGTGCTGATGACCGTGCTCTCGGTGGCCGCCGCTTACGGAAGCCTGGTTGTCGTCTTCCAGTGGGGCTGGCTGTCGGCGCTGGGCTTCAAGCAGCTCTCCTCGCTGGACAGCACAATCCCGCCCTTGGTGCTGGCGCTCACCTTCGGGTTGTCGATGGACTACGAAATCTTCCTGCTCACCCGAATCCGGGAGCGCTTCCTGCAGACCGGAAACACCCGCGATGCGGTCGCCTACGGCGTCAGCACCAGCGCGCGTACCATCACCAGCGCCGCGCTGATCATGATCGCCGTCTTCATCGGGTTCGCTTTCTCCGGCATGCCGCTGGTCGCCCAACTCGGGGTGGCCTGCGCGGTGGCCATCGCCGTCGATGCGACCGTGGTGCGTTTGGTTCTGGTCCCGGCGCTCATGGCCATGTTCGACGAATGGAACTGGTGGCTGCCGCGCTGGTTGGATCGCATCCTGCCGTCGGTCGACTTCGAGAAGCCACTGCCCAAGGCCGACATCGGCGACCTCGTCATCATCCCCGACGACATCTCAGCGCTCGCACCGTCAGGATCGGACCTGCGTACCGTGGTGAAGTCCGCCGCCAAGCTCAAGACTCTTGCTCCTCAGAGCGTCACAGTCGCCGACCCACTCGCGTTCAGTGGGTGCCAGCCACGCAAAGTGCTGGGTAGCAGCCGCCTGATGGACGACGAAGGACACCTCACCGTCGCTATCGCCAACCGCGCCCACGGCAAGACCGTCGCGGTCAGGCTGCCCAAGCACCCCGTGACGATGTGGCGGGGCAGGCTCGACGTCGCACTCGACGCCCTGGCCGCCCAGGCCGGCGCCACCGACGAATCGCGCTCCTTCATGCGGCGCAGCAGCCCCCTGGAGACCACCAACGTGCTACTGCCCACCGGTGACCGGCTGCAGATCCCGACCGGCGCCGAGACCCTTCGGCTCAAGAGTTTTCTGATCATCCAGCGCAACACCACCCGCGACTTCACCGACTTCGCCGAGCTAGTCGACTCGATGGACATACAGACCGTTGCCGAGGTGCTCTCCGGCATGGATCGGTACTACTCTTGTCAACCGGCACGCAGACACTGGGTGGCCACCCAGTTGGTGCGCCGCCTGGCAGAGCCTCGCCCGTTCGATGCGCCCGAGTCCGCGGTGTCGGGGCCTGGTGCAGAGAAGCAGTGGGCGCGGGTCAGGCAGGGCTGCCTGACCGTGGCGGTGGCAATGCTGGAGGAGGCGAGGTGACGGTGACCTCCGAGGTACGTGGCACGAGCCCGGACGGGCCTTTCGTGGGCAACCGTGCCCCGCAGCAGCCGCCTGCTGACCGGCCGGTGGAATTCTGGCCCACCGCCGAGATCCGCGCCGCGTTGGAGAGCGACGACCTCGGCGTATGGCAACGCATCGTGGCCGCGATCAAACGCGATCCATACGGCAGAACGGCGCGCCAGGTCGAAGAGGTTCTGGAAACCGCCCGGCCGTACGGGGTCTCCCGGGCCATGTCGGAGGTACTCGAACGCACCCGCGAACATCTCGAGGCCAACGAGTGCACCGAGGTGGGCCGGCACGTGCACCTGCTACTGGATCGCTCGGGTCTGGGCGAACACGAGTTCGCATCGCGCATCGGCGTGCCCGCCGAGGACTTCTCCAAGTACCTGCGGGGCACCGAGAGCCCCCCGGCGTCGTTGATGATTCGCATGGGGCGATTGTCGGAGCGATTCGCCAAGATGCGCAATCACCCACCGGGCTGAGCACGGCCCCCTGCCGAGACTCGCCGAGCCAGCCGTTTCTGGAAGGATGTCGGGGTGACGGTAGAAGCGAATCGCGAGACCAAATCCGGCATCGACCTGAGCTATATCGACCCCACGGCCCGACCACAGGATGACCTGTTCGGTCATGTCAACGGCCGGTGGCTCACCGAGTACCAGATCCCGCCGGACCGAGCGACCGATGGAGCATTTCGCACGCTGTACGACCGTGCCGAGGAGCAGATCCGCGACCTGATCACCGAGGCGGCCGCGTCATGCGAGTCAGCCACGGGCACCGACGAGCAACGCATCGGTGATCTCTACGCGAGCTTCATGGACGAGCAGACGATTCGTCGGCGTGGGCTCGTTCCGCTGCACGACGAGTTGGCTGAGATAGCTGCCGTCGACTCCCCCGACGCGCTGGCGGCAGTGCTCGGTGAACTCCAGCGCACCGGAGTTGGTGGGGGCATCGGCCTGTACGTCGACACCGACTCCAAGAACTCGTCCCGCTACCTGCTGCACCTCAGCCAGTCGGGCATCGGGCTGCCCGACGAGTCCTACTATCGCGACGAACAGCACGCCGAAATCCTGGCCGCCTATCCGCAGCACATCGCCGCGATGTTCACGCTCGTCTACGGCGAATCCCGGAGCGGCGCTGCGGACCATCACCGGACCGCCGCCGCGATCGTGGCGCTGGAGACCAAGATCGCGGGCGCCCACTGGGACGTGGTCAAGCGACGCGACGCCGATTTGACCTACAACTTGCGCACCTTTGCCGACGTGATCGAGGAGGCGCCCGGTTTCGATTGGACGCGTTGGCTCTCGGGTCTGGGCGCTCATCCCGGCGGTGACCGGGACCAGCCCACTGAGTTGGTGGTCCGTCAGCCGGACTACCTCACCGGGTTCGCCGCGCTATGGGCGGCCGAGCGGCTCGAAGACTGGAAGAACTGGGCGCGCTGGCGAGTGATCCACGCGAGGGCCGCCCTGCTCACCGACGAATTGATAGACGAGGACTTCGCGTTCTACGGGCGCAGGCTGTCGGGCACGGAACAGATCCGGGACCGCTGGAAGCGCGGTGTCTCGGTGGTGGAGAGCCTGATGGGCGACGCACTCGGCCGGCTCTACGTCCAGCGGCACTTCCCGCCCCGCGCCAAGGCCCGAATGGACGACCTGGTCGCAAATCTGCGGGAGGCATACCGGGCGAGCATCAGCACGTTGGAGTGGATGACGCCGCAGACCCGGGAAAAGGCACTGGTCAAGCTGAATAAGTTCACCGCCAAGATCGGCTATCCGCCCAACTGGCGAGACTACTCGGCGCTGGCCATCGAGCGCGATGACCTGTACGGCAACTACCAGCGTGGTCACGCCGTCGAATGCCGGCGTGAGCTGGCCAAGCTCGGCGGACCCGTCGATCGCGACGAGTGGTTCATGACGCCGCAGACCGTCAACGCGTACTACAACCCGGGTATGAACGAGATCGTGTTTCCGGCCGCGATTCTCCAGCCGCCGTTCTTCGACGCCGACGCTGACGACGCCGCCAATTACGGCGGCATCGGTGCGGTCATCGGCCACGAGATCGGGCATGGCTTCGACGACCAGGGCGCCAAGTACGACGGTGACGGCAACCTGGTGGACTGGTGGACCGACCAGGATCGCACCGAGTTCGCGTCCCGCACCCAGGCATTGATCGACCAATACGAACAGTTCGTTCCTCGAGAGCTGACAGACGGCGGGAGCGGCGCTCACCACGTGAACGGCGCGTTCACCGTCGGCGAGAACATCGGTGACCTCGGCGGCCTCTCCATCGCGCTACTGGCCTATCGGTTGTCACGCAACGGCGAGCCGGCGCCGGTGATCGACGGATTGACCGGCGAGCAGCGCGTCTTCTACGGCTGGGCTCAGGTGTGGCGCACCAAGTCCCGCGATGCCGAAGCGATTCGCCGGCTCGCGGTGGACCCGCACTCACCGCCTGAGTTCCGCTGCAACGGGGTGATCCGCAACCTCGATGCCTTCTACGAGGCGTTCGGTCTCGTTGAGTCAGACAAGCTGTTCCTGGAACCCGGACGCCGGGTTCGAATCTGGAGCTAGCTGCGGGAACTGGTCAGAAATGGCTTGAGCGCCAGGAGGTATCCGGCCAGCAACACCAGTGGGGCGGCCAATGGTAGCCACGGCACCCGGAGCGGCACCACGAGGGCCAGCGTCGCGAACGCGGCGAAGCCGACGGCGGCGAGCATGGTCGGTGCGGTAGCTCCGTCCGCGCCGTGCCGCAGAACCAGATACGCAGTGGCGGCGAGCCCAGCCAGTGCGGCATACAGGGGTGCGGGATCGGCGAACACCACGGTGACAACCGTCAACAACACCGCAACAGTCGCCGCCGGCCGCAACCACCCGGCAACCAGCACGGCGAGCAGCGCCGTCCCGCCCGCGATCAAAGCCGCCGGACCGCCGCGGTGCGCCGCGGCTCCGACCATGAGAACTCCGAAAGCACCGGCTAGCAACAGCTTCCATGAGATATCGGCTACCGCGGAAGCCCCGGCCGTCCCTGTCACCTCCGTGCCTCCGCCCGACGATCGGGTATCAGGGACATCGCTTGGTCAAGCGTGACTCCCTCCGGCCAAGCCACGACGTCAACACCGACAGTCGCCATGTCGCGGTACATGAACGAGCGTTCCAAGGCCCA
>JAHZJB010000151.1 GCA_022601135.1 Actinomycetes bacterium
CGGAGCGGGTATCCCGGAGGATTCCTGCCTTCTTGAGCACTCCGAGGTGGTGCGCGAGCAGGTTTGACGGCATGCCGAGTGCCCCCCGCAGCTCCGAGGGTGATGCGTCGGCAAGCAGCAGTTGATCGACGACGGCCAGCCGGGCCGGGTCGGCGAGCGCGGCGAACACCGCTACCCGCTGCGCTCGGTGCGAAGCTAGCTCAACAGACATTGACTCAATAACTACTGAGATAGTTACGATTCGTCAATCCCTGCTGTGGAGTTGTCGCCTCGCCCCCCTTCCCGGTTCATCTTCCGTTAACCATCCGTAGGGCGCTGATTCACGAGCAGCCCCTAGGTTCACAGCCGAGCAGGGACGGTTCTGCTTGGCGTGCGGGCGTTTCTGCCACGTCCGAATTTGAGGGGGTTTTCGTGAACGTCAAACGAACTGGTGCAGCGGTAGGCCTGCTGGCTGCGGGCACTCTGCTGTTTTCGGCGTGCGGCAGCGACGACAACACCGCGTCCTCGGGGTCGGGTGCCGGTGGTTCTGACTACGCCGGCGACTGCGGTGGCAAGGAGTCGCTGAAGGCCAGCGGTTCGTCTGCGCAGGCCAACGCGATGACCAGGTTCATCAACGCCTACGAGAAGGACTGCCCCGGGTACACGCTGAACTACACCTCCAGCGGATCCGGTGCCGGTGTCTCGGAATTCGTCGGCGGCCAGACAGACTTCGGTGGCTCGGATTCACCGCTGAACGCCGATAAGGGTGAGATCGACCGGGCCAGGGAACGCTGTGGCGGCAGTGAGGCGTGGAATCTGCCCGCGGTGTTCGGCCCGATCGCCATCACGTACAACCTCGAGGGGGTCGACCGCCTCGTGCTCGACGGACCCACGCTGGGCAAGATCTTCAACGGCGCCGTCGCCAGCTGGGACGCGCCGGAGATCGCGGCGCTCAACGATGGTGTGGCGCTGCCCTCGGAGCCCATCAACGTCATCTTCCGCAGTGACGAGTCGGGGACCACCGACAACTTCCAGCAATATCTGGATGCCGCCTCGGACGGCGCATGGGGTAAGGGTGCCGGCAAGTCCTTCGCCGGCGGCGTCGGTGAGGGGGCGAAGGGTAACGAGGGCACCTCGGCAGCCATCTCCAGCACACCCGGTTCGATCACCTACAACGAATGGTCATTCGCCAAGGCGCAGGGGCTGTCGATCGCCGAGATCATCACATCGGCGGGCCCCGACCCGGTAGTGCTGAGCGTCGAATCGGCGGGCAAGGCCATCGACGGCGTCAAGTTCAAGGGCGAGGGGAACGATCTCGTGCTGGACACGTCGTCCTTCTACCTGCCCTCGGAGGCGGGGTCGTATCCGATCGTGCTCGCGGCCTACGAGATCGTGTGTTCCAACTACCCGGACGCCGAGGTGGCCACCGCGGTGAAGGCGTTCATGCACTCGGCGCTCGGTAACGGGCAGGCCGGACTCGAGGAGAACGGCTACATCCCGGTTCCCGAGGCGTTCAAGACTCGCCTGACCGAGGCCGTCGACGCGATCAACGCCAACTAGTCGACTCGGATGGCCGTGAAACCAGATTCGACCGCCTTGGGCTCCTCGGTTAAGCCGAAGAGCCCGAGGGGCGGCGGGCATACTCCCAAAATGCCCACCACATCCGGGAAGAGAGCAGCGTTGAGCCAGGGCGGCGGGCGGTGGGGTGACTCCGTCTTCAAGTCCCTCGCGGTCGCCGCCGGGGCCACCATCATCGGCGCCATCGCGCTCATGGGGCTCTTCCTGGTCATCAAGGCGATGCCGTCGCTGCAGGCCAACCAGGCCAACTTTCTCTTCAGCACGGAGTTCATCACCAGCGATTCGAATAACTTGCGGTTCGGCATCCGCGACCTGTTCATGGTGACGGTGCTCAGTTCGGTGTTCGCCTTGATCCTGGCGGTACCGGTCGCGATCGGCATCGCCGCGTTCCTGACCAACTATGCACCCAAGTCGCTGGCGCGGCCGTTCGGAATGCTGGTGGATCTGTTGGCGGCGGTGCCGTCCATCGTGTTTGGGTTGTGGGGCATCTTCGTGCTGGCCCCGTGGCTCACCCCGGTCGCGGAGTTCCTGAACGAGAATCTCGGCTGGTTCTTCCTGTTCTCCGACGGCAATGTCTCACTGGCCGGCGGCGGCACCATTTTCACCGCAGGGATCGTGCTCGCGGTGATGATTCTGCCCATCATCACGTCGGTCACCCGTGAAGTCTTCGCCCTCACCCCTCGCGGCCACGTGGAGGCCGCGCAGGCTCTCGGCGCCACCAAATGGGAGGTGGTCAGGATGACCGTGTTCCCGTATGGCCGCAGCGGCATGATCGCCGCGTCCATGCTGGGATTGGGCCGGGCGCTCGGCGAGACGATCGCAGTCCTGATCATTCTGCGCACCGCTGCCCAGGCGGGCCATTGGTCACTCTTCGACGGTGGCTACACGTTCGCATCCAAGATTGCCTCGGCGGCAGCGGAGTTCAGTGCGCCACTGCCTACCGGCGCCTACATCGCCGCCGGATTCGTGCTCTTCGCGCTGACATTCGTGGTCAATGCGCTGGCACGGGCCGCGGCCGGCGGAAGGGTCAGCGGAGGATGACACAGGCAACTCTCGACCATCCGGTGAAACCCCCGACGTTCCACCCGGTCAGCACCAGTCGCAAGGTCAAGAACAACGTCGCGACGGCGCTGTTCACCGCGGCGTTCGTGGTGGCCATGATCCCGTTGGTGTGGGTGATCTACACCGTGCTGGCCAGGGGTGTCACGGCGATCACGTCGTCGACCTGGTGGACCAACTCGCTGTCCGGCGTGCTGCCCGAAGAGATGGCCGGCGGGGTGTACCACGCGATTTACGGCACTCTGATCCAGGCCGCGATCGCCGCCGTGATCGCCGTACCCCTCGGCGTCATGGCGGCGGTGTACCTGGTCGAATTCGGCCAAGGCCGGCTCGCCAAGATCACCACGTTCATGGTCGACATTCTTGCCGGTGTGCCGTCTATCGTGGCCGCGCTCTTCATTTTCGCACTGTGGATCGCGACCCTGGGCTTCGAGCAGAGCGCCTTCGCCGTATCGCTGGCCCTGGTGCTACTGATGCTCCCGGTCGTGGTGCGCAATACCGAGGAGATGCTCAAACTCGTCCCCGATGAGTTGCGAGAAGCCTCCTACGCGTTGGGCATTCCGAAGTGGAAGACGATAGTGCGCGTCGTGGTGCCCACGGCGCTGCCGGGCATGATCAGCGGTATCCTGCTGGCGCTTGCCCGGGTGATGGGTGAGACCGCACCGGTGTTGGTGCTCGTCGGCTACAGCCGGTCGATCAACATGGACGCCTTCGAAGGCAACATGGCCTCGCTGCCGCTGCTGATATACACCGAGCTGGTGAATCCGGAAGCGGCGGGCGCGCTGCGGGTTTGGGGCGCAGCCCTGACCCTCATCCTGATCATCGCGGCGCTCTATCTGGGCGCTGCCTTCATCAACCGATACTTGACGAAGAACCGAGTTTAGGAGCCCGGGTGGCCAAGCGACTGGATCTCAAAGATCTCAACATCTACTACGGCTCATTCCACGCCGTCGCCGACGTGGGGCTGTCGGTTCCACCGCGCAGTGTCACGTCGTTCATCGGACCTTCGGGGTGCGGAAAATCCACTGTGCTGCGCACGCTCAACCGGATGCACGAGGTACTACCGGGTGCCCGGGTCGAAGGCTCGGTATTGCTCGACGGCGAAGACATCTATGCCTCGGGCATCGACCCGGTGAGCGTCCGTAAGACCATCGGCATGGTGTTCCAGCGGCCGAACCCGTTCCCCACCATGTCAATTCGCGATAATGTGGTGGCCGGCCTCAAGCTGCAGGGTGTGCGAAGCAAGAAGAACCTCGACGAGGTGGCCGAGCGGTCGCTCCGAGGTGCGAACCTCTGGAACGAGGTGAAGGACCGACTGGACAAGCCCGGTGGCGGATTGTCGGGGGGTCAGCAACAACGGCTGTGCATCGCCCGCGCCATCGCCGTGCAGCCCGACGTCCTGCTCATGGACGAACCATGCTCCGCGCTCGATCCGATCTCGACACTGGCGATCGAGGACCTCATCGCCGAATTGAAGCAGGACTACACGATTGTCATCGTCACGCACAACATGCAGCAGGCAGCTCGGGTCAGCGACGAGACAGCTTTCTTCAACCTGGAGGCGACCGGTCAGCCCGGCCGGCTGATCGAAATCGACGACACCGAGAAGATCTTCTCCAACCCCACCCAGAAGGCCACCGAAGACTACATCTCCGGCCGTTTCGGATAGGTCGCGTCCATCAGCTGGATACCGACAGTTCGGTGTCCTCAGGGTTGTTTCCGGTGACCTGAAAGATGACCCGGCGAGCCACCTCGACTGCGTGATCGGCGAACCGTTCGTAGAATCGGCCCAGCAACGTGACATCGACCGCGGCGGCGACGCCGTGCTTCCATTCACGATCCATCAACACGGTGAACAGGTGCCGGTGCAGGTCGTCCATCGCGTCGTCCTCCTCCCGGACACGGGCAGCCTTGTCCGGGTCGCGGGTGATCAACACTTCTTGCGCGCTTTGGCCGAGTTCGACTGCCAACCGGCCCATTTCGGCGAAGTAGCCGTTGACCTCTTCGGGCAGCGCGTGCATGGGATGGCGGCGGCGTGCGATCTTGGCGACGTGCAATGCCAGCGCCCCCATCCGGTCAACATCGGCGACGATCTGGATGGAGCCGACGATAGCCCGAAGGTCGCCGGCCACCGGGGCCTGCAGCGCGAGCAGAACAAAGGCGCTCTCCTCAGCGCGCACGCTCATCGACGCGATCTGTTCATGATCGGTGATGACCTGTTCGGCAAGCGGGAGATCGGCTTGTAGCAGGGCCTGGGTGGCACGCTCCATCGCAACCCCCGCCAGCCCGCACATTTCACCGAGCTGACTGTTCAGGGCATCCAACTGTTCGTGATATGCGGTTCGCATGACGCCAGCCTACGGCTGACCTTCCCGATCGTCACGAACTGGATGGCGAACGAGAGGTGAATGCCGCCCGACCGAACGGTGGCCGAGCCGCCAACTACTCGCAGGTCGTGTCGGCGGCATTGGTGACGGACAGGTCCTCGGGCAATAACGTTGGGGTGCTCATGGACTCGCGGAGCAGGCGAACCTGGACCTCGGACCCACTGCGGGCGGGGGCGGCAACCGCCGCGCCGCTCGCCGGGTTGAAGGCCGCCGACTGGACGTCGGTGCCGAGCACGACCCGCACGGAATCGCCCATCCCGGTTACGCGTTCGATGGTCGGGTTGGCGAACGACGAGGCGACGGTGGCGGCCGCCTCCTCGTTGCCCGAGGAGAACAGCACCGTCGTCTGCGTCAGGGGTTCCGGGTAGTCGTCGGGGGTCGTGACGTCGAAGCCATAGGCCTGCAACGCCTCGGTGACCGCCGCCCCCAGGCCACTTTCGGCGGTCGAGTTCGACACCTGCACCGTGACGGACTCGGCGTCGGTAGCCACCACGTCGACCATTTCGCCGACGGGCGTTGCGGGCAGCGGTGTGCTGTCGGGGTTGCGCTCCTCGGGGAGCGGATCATCGTTGATGATCGCCTTGAACAGCGCGCGCATGTCGGCGGTGCGGGGAACTTCGTTGCCGTACTCATCGGCGTATCCCACCGTGGGTACCGTGACGAAGGTGATGCGGCCGGCCGACACTCCCTGCACGGACTGGCCGAGGTCGACGAGATCCTTGGTTTCGAGGTTGTCGACGTAGCTGTCACCGATGAACATGTTGACCACGTTGTTGAGTTTGGACAGGGAGAAGAACGTCTCTTTGGAGATCAACGAACGCAACAGCGACGACAGAAACAACTGCTGTCTCTTGATGCGACCGTAGTCGCCGTTCACCTCGGTGGTCACCGAGCGGGCGCGGACGTAGTTCAGCGCTGTGTGGCCGTCGACTGTCTGCCATCCGGCCACTGGCAGCACGGTGCCAAGCTCGTAGTCCTCCATCGGTACCGTGCTGCAGACCTCGACGCCGCCGAGAGCGTCGACCATCTTGGAGAATCCGGCGAAATCGACTGCCATGAAACGATTCACGTGCAGCCCGGACAGCTTCTGGATAACCTTGACCAGACACTTCGGACCGCCCACCGCGAATGCCGAATTGAGCTTGTACTCGGTGTACACCTTTTCGGGGCCGTAGGTACCGGTCTTCTTGTCGTACACGGGCCCGTATTCACGGGTCTCCGGATCCCAGGCGGTACACCGTTTCGGCGTGATCTCCAGATCCCGGGGGAACGAGACCGCGACAACACGTTCGCGGTTGGCGGGAATGTTGACCAGCATCACCGTGTCCGACCTCGCCCCGGCCACCTCATCGGTGTCTCCGGCGCCCATGTCGAGGTTTTCGCCGAACCGGCTGTCGACCCCGACGATGAGGAAATTCTCGTCGCCGAACTGTGCGTTGGGGTCGACGATGTCCCGGGAATTCGGGTCGAGTGCGGAGACCCGGTTGAGCAGGTTGTTCTTCGACGACTGCCACTGCCAGGCGCCGCCCGTGAGCGTGAGCGCCAGCACGGCGATCAACGCCGCGGCGGAGCGACCCAAGAGCACGGCACGGTGATGGGCGCGCCGGGGCGGGGTGCGGTGCGATATCCGCGGACCGGCCAGGTCGGGCAGTTCCGGGGCGGGCGGGGCCAGCACCGGCAGGATCGTGGTTTCCAGATCGTCGAGCTCCGGATAAGGCTCCGGTTCCGGTTCGGCGCGATGGCGCCCCGGCGGGGGCAGAGGGGCATCACCGTTGATCTTGGCGATCAGGTCAGCCACGGTCACCGTGTCGGTGGTGTCTTTCGACCCCCGCGGCCTGGCACGTTTTGACGGACGGCCGGGACTGGCAGCAGGATTCTCCGCTCCGTAGTCCCTCATCCTCGTACCGGCCTTCCAGCTCCCAACGGCGTCTCACCGTTTCGTGCGGTTCGTGCGCGTTGTCGCACCCCGGCGCCCACATATGCCGATTGGCTGCTTACTGCTCGAGACACTAAGCCCGGATCCGCGACCGGCGCCGGGTTGTCGAGCGCCCATCGTACTAATACATGGCGAGAAAGAGCCAGTCGAACCGGGCGTGACGGTTGTGTTCAGCCGCCGGAATGCATTACCTCGGCCTGGGTCGGCACCGTACAGTCCTCGGGGTCGTCGAGCCAGCCTTCTGGAAGATGCACCGATGAGGCCGAGCCCTGACGCCCTCGGGGGCCGTTGCCCGACGCCGGGAACGGCGCGTCGAGGTCCAGTCTTGCTAGTAGATCGTCCAACTCAGATAACGTCTTGACCAGCGATAATGAGCGGCGCATGCCAGCTCCCGCAGGAAAACCGTGCAGGTACCACGCCACGTGCTTGCGGATGTCCCGCATCGCCTTGTCCTCTCCGAAGTGTGCAACCAGCAGCTCGCCGTGCCTGCGGATGATCTTCGCCACCTCACCGAGGTTCGGTGGCGGTGCCGGCGAAACTCCGCTGAAGGCGGCGGAAAGTTCGGCGAAGAGCCACGGCCGCCCCAGACACCCGCGGCCGATCACCACCCCATCGCAGCCGGTCGCGGCCATCATGGCCAGCGCGTCTCGAGCGTCGAAAATATCTCCGTTGCCGAGGACCGGAATCCCGCTGACGTGGGCCTTGAGGGCGGCGATCTGATCCCAATCGGCAGTTCCGGAGTAGCGCTGCGCGGCGGTACGGGCGTGCAGCGCCACCGCCGCCGCTCCTTCCTCGGCGGCGATGCGTCCGGCATCAAGATGCGTGTGGTGGGTGGCATCGATCCCGACCCGGAACTTCACCGTGACCGGAATATCGGTGTTGGCGGTTCCTCTGACTGCAGCCGCCACGATCCGGGCGAACAAACGTCGCTTGTAGGGCAGCGCGGCACCGCCGCCGCGCCGGGTCACCTTCGGTACCGGGCAGCCGAAGTTCATGTCGATGTGGTCGGCCATGCCCTCCTCGGCGATCATCTTGGCCGCCGCGTAGGTGTTCTCGGGATCGACGGTGTAGAGCTGTAGCGATCGTGGCGACTCGTCCGGCGCGAAAGTCGTCATGTGCACGGTGACCGGGTGGCGCTCGACGAGGGCCCGCGCGGTCACCATTTCGCACACGTACAAACCGCTCACGGTCCCGGCGCGGGTCAACTCGAGTTCGCGACACAGCGTGCGGAATGCGACATTGGTCACCCCGGCCATCGGGGCCAGGACGACCGGGCTGCGCAGCGCTAGCGGCCCGATCTGCAGGGCGGACTCAGCCGGGGTGTCGGTAACCGTCAACGTGGCGCGGACGAACCGACCAGCAGATTCTTGGCGGCCTTCTTCTCGGCGACCTTGGCCTGGCGCTCGAGGCGACGCTGCTTGGCGACCTCGAACTTGTCGACCGCCTCCTGCAGTTCGTCGACCAGCACACCGAGGTCGTCACGCTTCTCGGCGGCCTCGCCGGTGAAGTCTTCGCGCTCGAAGATGCGCCACTTCTTGAGCACCGGCATCACGATGTCATCGAGGTGGATGCGCGGGTCGTAGATCCCGCCGGAGGCGATGGACACCGCACGGCGCCGGAAGTCCGGGATCGTAAAGCCAGGCATCCGGAAGTTGCGCAGCACCTTGTGCAGCGAGTTCATCGCCTGGTTGGGGGCGACCTCGAAGCCGGCCTCGGAGACGTCCCGGTAGAAAATCATGTGCAGGTTCTCGTCGGCCGAGATGCGTTGCAGCAGTTGGTCAGCGACGGGTTCTTCGCATGCCCGGCCGGTGTTGCGGTGCGAGACGCGGGTGGCCAGCTCCTGGAAGGTCACATAGATGACCGAGTCGAACAGGCTCTCGGCGAACAGGTCGGCCTCGACCTGTTCGTTCTGGCCGGGGGAGAACCCACGTGTCATCTGCTCGATGCGCAGCATCTCCAGTTCGACGGGGTCGACGTTGCGGGTAACCACGAGGTAGTCGCGCATGGAGATGCCGTGCCGGTTCTCCTCGGCGGTCCAGCGGTTGACCCAAAAACCCCACGGGCCGTCCATGCCGAAGTTCATCGCGATCTCGCGGTGATAGGCCGGCAGATTGTCCTCGGTGAGCAGGTTCACCATCATCGCGACCCGGGCGACCTCGGAGAGCTGTGCCTGCTCGGGATCCCAGTCCTGGCCGCCGAGGGCGTAATAGTTCTTGCCGTCGGACCACGGGATGTAGTCGTGCGGGTTCCATTCCTTGGTCATCTTCATGTGGCGGTTGATGTGCTGCTCGACGACGGGCTCGAGTTCGGTCAGCAGTTGCAGGTCGGTCAGGTCTTTCGACACGACACCTCCCGAGTTATCTGTACCTGATGGTTGCACTCAATATATCTGTGTAACCCGGTGACATTCAAGTCAGCGCGCCGCGGCTTCCGCCGAGGTCGATCGCCTATTCATGGGGCCGCTGCGCTGAGCAGTAGTTCAACGCAGTGGTCGATGAACTGCTCCCGGGTCGCGGGCAGTCGGCCGTCGAGGTAGGCCGTGAACAACGCGCTGAGCGCCCCGATGAGGCCGGTAGCGACCATGGCCTGGACGGTGGGGTCGGTGATGCGGGTGAGCTTTCGTTGCAGCAACTCGATGAAGCTGGGCATCCATTCTGCGCCCGAATGCGTCAGCACCGGCTCGGCCTCGGGCGCAAGCAGCAGGACTCGCCCGCGTGCGGGGTCGTCGACCATCAAGGCGACGAATCGTTCGACAGCTTCACGCGGGCTGTCGGACTCCATCAGCGTCGACATCGCCGTATTGCATACGTCGTCGTAGACCGCGGCGACATACTCATCGCGATCGGCGAAGCTCTCATAGAAGTAGCGCTCGGTGAGCCCGGCGGCCCGGCAGACGGCGCGGACGGTCAGGGCCGGTCCGCCGCGGCTGCCAAGCAGGGCGATGCCGGCGGCGATCAGTTCGCCGCGGCGAAGGGCCTGGCGGTCCGGCAGTGGAACACCCGACCAGCGGCCGCGTCGTTGACCGGACGGCACATCACTCCTAAGCTCGATTGACAACATCCGTAGTCAGAAATCGGGTTCGTGACACGCAGTATTCCGGGGAAGGGCGCCAGTTGACTCAAGATACGTCCGACACGCCCGCTGTCACCGGCGGGTCCGTCGCCGCGGCGCCGGTGGCCGGCGCCGGCTGCCCGGTAACGCGCGGCGGGTACGACGCGCCGCCGCAACCACTCGGTCCGGACTCGTTGACCTGGAAGTACTTCGGCCAGTGGACAGGGATGTTGCAGGGTCCGTGGGCCGGCGCGATGCAGAATATGCATCCACAACTCGGTGCGGCCGTGCAACAACACTCGATCTTCTTTCTGGAGCGGATGCCGCGGCTCTATCGATCGGTGTATCCGATCGGCGGCGTCGTGTTCGACGGTGACCGCGCACCGAAGACCGGAGCGCAGGTCCGCGACTACCACGTCGGCATCAAGGGCGTGGACGATCAGGGCCGCCGCTACAGCGCGCTCAACCCCGATGTTTTCTATTGGGCGCACGCCACGTTTTTCAAGTCCGTGCTGAATTCCGCGGAATGGGTTGGCGGTGGCCTCACCGAGGCCCAGAAGCGCCAGCTCTTCGACGAGCACGTCGCGTGGTACCGGATGTACGGCATGAGTATGCGGCCGGTTCCCGATAGCTGGGAGGATTTTCAGGAGTACTGGGATCACATGTGCCGCAGTGTGTTGGAAAACAACTGGGCCGCGCGTGAAGTGCTCGACCTGTCGGGCATGACCAAGCACCCCTCGCTCGAGTGGATGCCGGATTGGCTGTGGCGACTGAACGTGAGCGCGATGCAGCGGTTCTTCAACTTCACCACCGTGGGGTTGTTCGACCCGTCGGTTCGTGAGTTGATGGGCTACAGCTGGTCGCCGCGTCAGGAGCGGCTGCACCGGCTGTTCGGCGCCGTCGTGTACCGGGCGACCAAACTGCTGCCGAAGCGAATGCTGATGCACCCGAGGAAACGCTCCGCGTGGGATCGTGCGCACGGACGACTGCCCGCGGACTCGCCACTGGTCGAAACGCCCGCCCGAAACCTGCCGCCTGTCGAGTATCGAGACAACCCGCACTACTACAGCCCGAAGGTTTAACGGCGGATAGCCTGAGGAGCATGCCGGCGCCCGAGCTTCTTGGCGGACGCTACGAACTGCGGGGCGTGCTCGGCCGCGGTGGCTCCGCCGAGGTGCGGGATGGCTGGGATCTGCGTTTGGGCCACCCGGTGGCGGTCAAGGTGCTGCACCCGTCGGTGAGCGCACATCCCGATTGCCGTCGCCGGTTCGTAGCCGAGGCACACGCCGTAGCTCGCCTCAATCACCCGCAGATCGTGGCTGTACGCGACTCCGGCGTGTACCACGGCAGGTACTACATCGTGCTGGAGCGGCTTCCCGGGCAAAGCCTGGCCGACGTGATGGCCCGTCGGGGACCGCTGGACGCGCATCAGGTACGGGTGATCATGCGCGATGTGCTGGCGGCACTGGGCGCCGCGCATCGCCGCGGCGTGGTGCACCGCGACGTCAAGCCGGCCAACATTCTGTTCACGCGATCCGGGCGGGTGAAGATCGCCGACTTCGGTGTTGCCAAGTCCGCCGAGACCCCGCAGACGCTGACCAATCGGATCTTCGGGACGATGGCCTACCTGCCGGCGGACAGGATCGCCGGCAGGCAGGCGATAGCTGGCGATGACCTCTACGCCCTCGGGGTGGTCGCCTACGAGGCCCTCACAGCACGCCGGGCCTACCCGCAGGACAGCCTCAGCGCCCTGGCCGACGCGATCTCGGCGGGGTGTCTCACACCGCTCCGCACGTTGCGTCCGGACGTCGACCCCGCTTTAGCCGAGACGATCGAGCGGTCGATGGCCCGGGATCCGCGGTCGCGCTTCGGCACCGCCGAGCAGATGCTGGCCTGCCTGGACGCTCCGCGGCCAAAATCTCGGCTGATCGGCGGATTAGTTGCGGCCGGAGTGCTGACCGTGCTGGTGTTCGCCGCGTTGCTGATCGCGGTTTAGCTACGGGCGTTCGTGACCTGCGCATATGTTGGCTTTTCGCGGTGCTGCGCGGCCGGTATGTACGGTTGCTCACCGACTGATATCGGTCAGGTAACGATCGGCGCGCCGTATTTTGTTTTTGTGTTCGATGGTGTATGCCGCGGTAGTTCACGTATCTTGCTTGTCGTGGGCCGACACGTACTGGAGAACGAGCGACGCAATCGGTTGGTGTACCTGGCATCCGTGCTGGCGCCGGCAGCGCTGTTCCTCGTCGTGTTCAGGGGTGACGCCGGCCCGTTGGCCGAGGCTGCCGATATCGAAGCTGCCGCGGAGCCAGCTACCGCACTGTCCGGGGAGCTTCGCGGCCTCGAGATGGTCCCCTCGCCCGCGACGGCGCCCGGCGCGCCCAGAACGGTCGTTGAAGCCAGCGTCCCTCCCTTGCCGGCGTCTCTGGTGTCCGCGTCGAGGTGGCGAGTCGTCAGCCGCACCTTGCCCACCGGGATTGCACCCGAGCAGGGCCTGCAAGTCAGGACCATTCTGACCTCGCGCAGCATCAGTGCTGCCTTCCCTGAGATCAAGAGCATTGGAGGGGTACGCCCGGATGGCTTGCGGTGGCACCCCGACGGCTTGGCACTGGATGTGATGATCCCCAACCCGAACTCCGAGGCCGGTATCGCGCTCGGCGACGCCATCGTCGACTACGTTCTGCGGAACGCCGAGCGTTTCGGGATGCAGGATGCGATCTGGCGTGGGGTGTACTACACGCCCGAAGGGGCGCGCTCAGGCGCCTACGGCCATTACGACCACGTGCATATCACCACGACCGGCGGTGGTTACCCGTCCGGAAAAGAGGTTTACCTCCGCTGAGGTTGCGGTGCCGGTCCTGCGCAGGATGATCGCCGGCAGCCCAAGGTGGATGTTTGCACCGTGCCCCCACCAGGGCTCGAACCTGGGACCTGCGGATTAAAAGTCCGTAGCTCTACCAACTGAGCTATAGGGGCTAGTGGGTTGATCTGAAAAAGGATAGCTGCGCACAATCCGTTTGAGGATTTGGGTGCCGGTACCCTAAGCTATCGAGGCTCCCAACGACTTGCCGTTGCGAGTACCCCGGAGAGATTCGGCCGGCCCCCTTCGTCTAGCGGCCTAGGACGCCGCCCTTTCAAGGCGGTAGCGCGGGTTCGAATCCCGTAGGGGGTACACGTGACGCCCGCTCACTTGGGGGGTCGCACATCAAGGCCCTGTGGCGCAGTTGGTTAGCGCGCCGCCCTGTCACGGCGGAGGTCGCGGGTTCGAGTCCCGTCAGGGTCGCCATTGCGGCATCGGCCAGGTAGCTCAGTTGGTACGAGCGTCCGCCTGAAAAGCGGAAGGTCGCCGGTTCGATCCCGGCCCTGGCCACCATTCTTTACCTGCATAGACACGGGTTATGCACTCGGTTGGTTGTTTGTTTCGTCCGGTTTTTGTCCGGTCGCCGGTGGGTGAATCTCAGTCGTGTGAAGCTGATCGAGGTTGGTTGCGACATGGTCCAGCTCGTCGGCGTAGAGGTCGCTGTAGATGTTCGCGGTGACGGTCGGCGTCGAGTGCCCCATTGTTTTCTGCACATAGCGCAGATCTGCGCCGGACTTTCTGGCCAGACTGGCGTAGGTGTGGCGCAGCTCGTGAATGGTGAGAGTC
>JAHZJB010000152.1 GCA_022601135.1 Actinomycetes bacterium
CACCGGCTGGCTGGTCGGCGAGGTGCACGACGGCATTGCGCAGATGTTCGAGGTCATCGAGCAGGCCCGGATGATGGTGGGCACCAAGGCGATCGCCACCCTGTCTACCGGCTACCTCAACGCACTGGAGTACGCCAAGACTCGCGTGCAGGGCGCCGACCTGACCCAGATGACCGACAAGACCGCACCGCGGGTGACCATCACCCACCACCCGGACGTGCGCCGCTCACTGCTGACTCAGAAGGCCTACGCCGAGGGTCTGCGTGCGCTGTACCTGTACACGGCGACACACCAGAACTCCGCGGTGGCCGAGGAGCTGTACGGTATCGAGCCCGAACTGGCGGTCAAGGTCAACGACCTGTTACTACCGATCGTCAAGGGAGTCGGCTCCGAGCAGGCCTACGCCAAGCTCACTGAGAGCCTGCAGACTTACGGTGGATCCGGCTTCCTCCAGGACTACCCGATCGAGCAGTACATTCGCGACGCCAAGATCGACTCGTTGTACGAGGGCACCACCGCCATCCAGGCGCAGGACTTCTTCTTTCGCAAGATCGTCCGCGACAAGGGCGTCGCGCTGGGGCACGTCGCCGGCCAGATCGAGCAGTTCGTCAAGGCCGAGGCGGGCAACGGCCGTCTGAAAACCGAGCGTGCGCTGCTGGCGACCGCGCTGGAAGACGTCCAGGGCATGGCCGCCGCGCTCACCGGCTACCTGATGGCCTCCCAGGAGGACCGGAGCAGCATCTACAAGGTTGGTCTGGGTTCCGTGCGCTTCCTGATGAGCGTCGGCGACCTGCTTATCGGCTGGCTGCTGCAACAGCAGGCAGCGGTGGCGATCGAGAAGCTCGACGGCGGAGCCACCGGCGATGACCGCGCCTTCTACGAGGGCAAGGTTGCGGTGGCGTCGTTCTTCGCGAAGAACTTCTTGCCGCTGCTGACCAGCACCCGATCCATCGTCGAGAACATCGACAACGAAGCCATGGAACTGGACGAAGCGGCCTTCTAAACACCGCGGTGCGCCGAGCGTGTGCCCCGCGCACGCCGGCGCTGTCTATCGCGTACGTATCCCACACGCTCGACCGGCGACAACCTCTTGAGCGTTAGGAACCGTAGGCCCGCAGGAGCGCCCGGGTGCGGTCACGCCCCTCCGCGTCGGGGTCGAACGGCGCCGCGACGAACTCGTCGACACCGGCGGCAGCCAGGGCGTCCAATTGCTCGGATACCGCCTGCTCGTTTCCGATGATCGCCGCGTCCGCGGGCCCGGCGAAACCCTCGCGGTCCAGCATCGCGCGGTAGGACGGAAGCGTTCCGTATATCGCGAACTGTTCGGCGGCCTGACGCCGGGCCGTGTCGGCATCGTCGGTGACGCTGACCGGCAACGCCGCCACCACCCGCACCGAACCCTCGGTACGGCCCGCATCCGCCGCGGCCTGCCGCAACGTCGGGCCGATGTGACCACCGAGGGTGACCGGGCCCGTCATCCAGGTACAGGTGCCTGACGTCCGGCGACCCGCCAGACGCAGCATCTGAGGCCCCAGTGCCGCGATGTACACCTCAGGCCGCGGTGCGCCGGGGATCATCAAGGCACCCCGGGTGGTGACGGTCTGGCCCACCGCATTGGCCGGTTCGCCGGCCAGCAATGGCAACAGCCCGTCGAGGTACTCGTTGAGCCTGCGCACCGGCTTGTCCCAGGGAATGCCCCACATTCCCTCGGTGACCGCGGCGTGGGTCATTCCGAGACCGAGCAGAAATCGGCCACCTGAGGCCAGGCTGACAGTCAGCGCGCGCTGCGCCATCTGCATGGGGTGCTGGTTCTGGATCGGGACGACTCCGCTGGCCGCCTCAATGGTGTCGACCTCCCGCAAGGCCACCGCCAGCACGGTAAGCAGGTCTGCCTCGTAGGGCAGTTGGCTCATCCATACCCGGCGGAAACCCTCGTCTCGCAACCGGGTGAAATTGGCGATCGTCGCGTCGATCGATGAACCCGGCGCGGTGGGGTCGGCACCGGGGTCGGCACTGCTGAGTTGTCCGAACATGCTGATCTGCATGTCCCGAATCTAGCCGCGAAAGCTAAGAGCCCCGTGTTGCCGTCGGGTCGGGGGGTCAGACGGCAACACGGAGCTATCCCCTGTATCGATCGCCCATCCGAGGGCGTTACAGGCGGACGCGATCTTTTTCTCAGGCCTCTAGGATCGCCGTCACACCTTGCCCCCCAGCTGCGCAGACCGAGATCAGACCGCGTACCGGGCGGCTGGTGGAACCAGTGAGTTCAGCCTTCTTCTCGGCCAGCTGCTTGGCCAGTTGGGTGACGATGCGGCCGCCGGTCGCAGCAAAAGGATGCCCCGCCGCGAGGGACGAACCATTGACGTTGAGCTTGGACCGGTCGATCGAACCCAGCGCACCGTCCAACCCCAGGCGCTCCTTGCAGTACTGGTCGGACTCCCACGCCGTCAGCGTGGCCAGCACCACCGACGCGAACGCCTCGTGAATTTCGTAGAAGTCGAAATCCTGCAGCGTCAAACCATTGCGAGTCAGCAGACGCGGCACCGCGTACGTCGGGGCCATCAGCAGCCCGTCACGACCGTTGACGTAGTCCACCGCCGCGGTCTCACCATCGACGAAATACGCCAGCACGGGGACCGAGTGCTGGTCGGCCCAGTCCTGGGAAGACAGCAGCGCCACCGAGGCGCCGTCGGTCAGCGGCGTTGAATTGCCGGCCGTCATCGTCGCATCGCCGGCGCGAACCCCGAAGACGGGCTTGAGTTTGGCCAGCTTCTCGGGCGAAGAATCTGGGCGCAGGTTGTTGTCCCGGTAAAGCCCGAGAAACGGGGTGACGAGGTCGTCGAAGAAACCCCGATCGTAGGCGGCGGCCATATTGCGGTGGCTGGCCGCGGCCAGCTCATCCTGGTCGACGCGTTTGACGCCCATCTCCTTGGCAGTGACGGCGGCGTGCTCCCCCATCGACAGGCCGGTGCGTGGCTCGCTATTGACCGGGATCTCGACGCCCACCGCGGCAGGCAGCTTGCCCACCAGCTTGAGCCGGTCGACGTTGGACTTGGCGCGCCGCAGGCCCAGCAGGGTCCGGCGCAGATCGTCACCGAAGGCGATGGGCGCATCCGACGCGGTGTCCACGCCACCTGCGGCGGCCACCTCATAACGACCCAGCGCGATCCCGTCTGCCGCGACGATGGCCGACTGCAACCCGGTTCCGCAGGCCTGCTGGAGGTCGAAGGCCGGCGTGTACGACGACAGCGAGCTGCCCAGCACGCATTCCCGCATCAGATTGAAGTCGCGGCTGTGCTTGAGTACCGCCCCGCCGATCACCGCGTCGAGCTTCTCGCCACCGAGATCGAAGCGGTCGGCCAGACCGTCGAGCACAGCGGTGAACATGTCCTGGTTGGACGCGTTCGCATAGGCGCCGTCAGCGCGTGCGAACGGGATCCGGTTGCCCCCGAGGATCGCTACCCGGCGGGTTGTCTTGTCGTCAGCCACGTTGCCTCCCGGCGTCGCGAGGATCATTGGGGTGTCGAGCGTCATACTACCCACCGTTCTTACTCTGGAGTAAGTTCATCCTGGACACGACACTTCGGCCCGTACCCGAAATCCGGTTGCGGTTTCGATCTCAACAACGGCGTAACTCGGATTTTCGAAAGGCAGCACCGTGGCTTCCGATCTGCTCACACAAGTCGTCAACTCCGGCCCGGGATCGTTTCTGGCCAAACAACTGGGTGTCCCGCAGCCTGAGCAGCTACGCCGCTACCGGCCGGGGGATCCACCGCTGGTCGGCTCGCTGCTGATCGGCGGCGAGGGTCGCGTCGTGGAGGCGGTGCGCACCGCGCTGGCCGACGATTACGAGATGGTGGCCAACAACTTTGGTGGCAGGTGGGCGGACTCGTTCGGCGGGTTGGTGTTCGACGCCACCGGAATCACCGAACCCGAGGGCCTCCACGCGCTCTACGAGTTCTTCACGCCGCTGCTGCGCAACCTCGGTCACTCCGGCCGGGTTGTCGTCATCGGCACCACCCCCGAGGAAACCGCCGGCGTCGGAGAACGCACGGCCCAACGCGCGCTGGAGGGCTTCACCCGCTCGCTGGCCAAGGAGCTGCGCAATGGGGCGACCGCGGCGCTGGTCTATCTGTCGGCGGACGCCAAACCGGCCGCGACCGGGCTGGAGTCCACCCTGCGGTTCATCCTGTCCGCGAAGTCGGCCTATGTGGACGGCCAGGTGTTCCGGGTCGGCGCAGCCGACTCCACCCCGCCGGCGGATTGGGACAAGCCGTTGGACGGCAAAGTGGCAGTCGTGACCGGCGCTGCGCGCGGCATCGGCGCGACGATCGCCGAAGTGTTCGCCCGTGACGGCGCCACCGTGATCGCAGTGGACATGAAGGGCCCGGCGGATGCGGCGGATGCGCTCTCCGAACTCGCGACCAAGGTTGGCGGCACCGCGCTGACGCTCGACGTCACAGCCCCCGATGCGGTGGAACGTATCACCGAACACGTCAAGCAGCACCACGGTGACTCGGGCGGCCGCCTCGACATTCTGGTCAACAACGCCGGCATCACCCGGGACAAGTTGCTGGCCAATATGGACGAGGGCCGCTGGAACGCGGTCATCGCGGTGAACCTGCTGGCGCCGATGCGGCTTGCCGAGGGGCTCGTCGGCAACGGCACGATCGGCGAAGGTGGCCGCATCGTCGGACTGTCGTCGATGGCGGGCATCGCGGGCAACCGCGGGCAGACGAACTACGCCACGACCAAGGCGGGCATGATCGGACTCACCGATGCGCTCGCTCCGCAGTTGGCCGAAAAGGCAATCACCATCAACGCGATCGCCCCGGGATTCATCGAGACCGCGATGACCGACGCCATTCCACTGGCCACCCGGGAGGTGGGCAGGCGGCTGAACTCGCTCTTCCAGGGCGGCCGGCCGGTGGACGTCGCCGAGGCCATCGCCTACTTTGCCAGCCCGGCGTCCAATGCCGTCACCGGCAACACGATCCGGGTCTGCGGCCAGGCCATGCTGGGCGCATGAGCGAGGGCCGACAGCCATCCGGCTGGAAGAACATGATTCGTGCCGCCACCGGCGCACTGCCGTTCGTGCCGCGCGGCGAGACCCTGCCCGACCGCACGCTGAAGGTCCAGGAGCTGCGCATCGATCCCGTCAATGTCGCCCGGTACGCGCATGTCACCGGGCTGCGGTTCGACACCGCAGTGCCGCTGACCTATCCGTTCGCACTGACGTTTCCGACGGTGATGTCGCTCGTCGCCAGCTTCGATTTCCCCTTCGCGGCGATGGGTTCGGTGCACGTCGAGAACCACATCACCCAATACCGGCCGATCGCGGTCAGCGACACCGTGGACGTGGCGGTCCATGCCGAGAATCTGCGCGAGCATCGCAAGGGTCTGCTGGTGGACATCGTCACCGACGTCAACGTCGGCAACGACACGGTGTGGCACCAGGTGACGACGTTCCTGCATCAGCAGCGAACCAGCCTGTCGGACGAGCCCAAGTCGCCACCCGGCAGGCAGCCCAAGCTCGGGCCACCCAACGCGGTACTGCGCATCACGCCGGGGCAGATCCGCCAGTACGCGGCGGTTGGTGGGGATCACAATCCGATTCACACGAACGCAGTGGCCGCCAAACTATTCGGTTTCCCGACCGTGATCGCACACGGGATGTACAGCGCCGCAGCCGTTCTGGCGAACGTCGAGGGTCAGCTTCCGGATGCGGTGAAATACTCGGTGCGGTTTGCCAAGCCAGTGGTGCTGCCCGCCCGCGCCGGGCTGTGGGTAGCCCGGGACAGCGATGGCTGGGAACTGACGCTGCGGCACCTGTCCAAGGGCTACCCGCACCTGTCGGGCTCGGTGACGCCGGTCTGAGGCGGCCGAGCGGTTAGTGCGAGGCGACAGAGGCGTCGTCGGTGTCGGGTGACCCGCCGGCGGCCGGGTCGGAAGGTCGACCCTTCAAACCCAGCCAGAACAGGTTTATCAGCAACTGCGCGGCCTCATCGGCGTCGGCATCGCCGGTGCTGACCCTGGATGCCACCGCCTCACCGGCGCCCACCAGCGCGATGGCCATCAGATCGAAATCAGCGTCCGGCTCCGGGAAGCGGGTGCCGGATCGCAGCAGACGGGCGACGAGTTCGATGATGCGTTCGCGGCCCTCGCGCACGGTGTTGGCGAACCGCTGCGAGCTCGTCGCCTGGGTGTACAGCACCATCCATGACGCACGATGGGCATCGATGTACTTCAGGAACGCCAGAACCGCACTGCGCAACAATTCTTTGGGCGGGTCGTCGAAGTCGATCTTGGTCCGCACCTCGTCGACGAATCTGGTCAACTCCCGGTCCAGACAGGCACCGAACAAGTCCTCTTTGGAACCGTAGTAGAGATAAAGCATGGGCTTGCTGATCTGCGCCTCGGCCGCGATCGCATCCATCGACGTCTCGTGGTACCCGTTCACCGAGAAAATCTGCACCGCGGCGTCGAGCATCTGCTGCTCGCGGACAGCACGGGGTAAGCGCTTGGTGCCACCTGCCATCTCCGTGCCTCCCACCGATACCGACGTGTCCTTTAAGACGTGTCCCCGAAACAGGGTAGGCAATGGGAGGGCGGGTCAGCCGCCGCAGCTCGGAGACGGTCCCTTGACCGCGGCGATCCGCATCACCGCGGCGTCCACGCCCGACATCGTCAGCTCGCCGGCGGCCACCGCCTTCTCCAAACGGTCGAGCACCGCGGGCACCTCGGTAGTCGTCACCCACAGCGCGACGTCAGCGCCGGCCTGAAGCGAGCGCAGCACCGCGTCGGCGACCCCGAACCGATCGCTGATCGCCCGCATACTGGACAGGTCGTCGGTGAACACCGGCCCGTTGAATGGTGGACCGCCGTAATTACCGGACCGCAGCAGTCCGTAGGCGGCCGGGCTCAGGCTGGCCGGTTCGCTGCCAGTCAGCCCGGGGATCTCCATGTGTCCGACCATGACCCCCACCGGGGCCTGGGTGGTCAGCGTCCGGTAGGGCACCAGATCGTTCTCCTGCAACTCGGCCAACGGCGGAGTGACGACGCTGCCTGCGTGCGAGTCTCCCGAGGCTTGCCCGTGCCCGGGGAAGTGTTTGAGCACCGGCAACACTCCGGCGTCGCGCAGGCCACGGGCGTAGGCGCCGGCGTAGTCGGTGACCACGGTGGGATCCGATCCGAATGAGCGGTCACCGATCACCGAACTCGCGGGTGCGTCGGTGACGTCGACGACCGGCGCGAAGTCGACGGTGATGCCCAGGCCGCGCATCTTCCGGCCGCGGTCCAGCGCGATGGCGTAGACCTCTTCGGGCGTGCTGGTCTGAGCCAGCACCCGCGGCGCCGGCTGCGAACCGATGAGGCTCGACAATCGCGACACGCGGCCGCCCTCTTCGTCGACGCTGACGGCCAGTCGCAGTGGGCCCGCCGCAGCGGCGATGTCGGTCAGGGAGCCGTCCGACAGCATGGACAAATCAGTCCAGCTGCCGATCATGATGCCGCCCACCTGGTGGCTGTCGACGACAGCGCGAGCGTCCGCCGCGCCGGTCACCCCGACCATGAGCAGCTGCGCGAGTTTGTCCCGTGTCGGCATCGCGACCGGATCCCCGCAGACCGGAGCCGCCGGGGCGGGCGCAGGCCCGGGGATTCCCGCGGGCGGCGCAAGGTTGGGGACCGGACCGGCGGCCATCGCGACCGGCGCGGTGGATACCGATCCAGTGGGTGAGTCAGCGGTCGAGGTGCAACCCAGGGTGAGGCTGGCGGTCGTCACCACCGCGAGCAGGGCACCAGGGGCTGTTCGTAGAGCTCGGGGCATAGGACACGACACTAATGGCACCGACGGTCGCATTCGCAACCGTGGTCGGCAAAGAGCTCGAGTCATGTGCCGATCAAGCCGCCCGGATCGTCGTGCGCTGCGTGCTACCTTGAGCGCATGAATCGGTTTCTTGTGCCCGCCGGCGCCAGCATCGTCGTCGGCCTGCTGCTGGGCGCGGCTGCCGTGTTCGGGGTGACGTTGATGGTGCAGCAGGACACCAAACCGCCGCTGCAGGCCGGCGATCCGGCGGCCTCAGTACTCAACAGGGTCGAGTACGGCGACAGAAGTTAGATCCCGCCAGAGGGCGGCCGAACCACTTTCCCGACGCTGGCTGTGGGTGGCCGCCGCGGCGGCACTGGTCTTGGCGTTCGCCCAGTCGCCCGGCCAGATCTCACCCGATACCAAGCTCGATCTCACCGCCAACCCGCTGCGCTTCCTGACCCGCGCCTTCAACCTGTGGAACAGCGACCTACCGTTCGGTCAGGCGCAAAACCAGGCCTACGGTTACCTCTTCCCGCACGGCACCTTTTTCCTGGCCGGTGACCTGCTCGGTGTTCCCGACTGGATCACGCAGCGGCTCTGGTGGGCGCTGCTGCTGACCATCGGTTTCTGGGGCATGCTTCGACTGGCCGAAGTCCTGGGTATCGGCAGCCCGACCTCCCGCGCGATCGGCGCCGTCGCGTACGCGCTTTCGCCGCGGGTGCTCACCACCCTCGGCGCCATCTCCTCGGAGACCCTGCCGATGATGCTCGCGCCGTGGGTGCTGCTCCCCGTCGTCGTGGCACTCCGGGCCGGAACGGCTGGGCAACGCAGCGATCCGCGGATTCTGGCCGCCCGCTCGGGGCTGGCCGTCGCGCTCATGGGGGCGGTCAACGCTGTCGCGACACTCACCGCGTGCCTGTGTGCGGTCCTGTGGTTGGCCTGCCATCGCCCCAATCCGGTGTGGCGACGCTTCACCGCGTGGTGGCTGCTGTGCGTGGCATTGGCGGTCGCCTGGTGGGTCATCGCGTTGCTACATCTGGGCCGGATCAGCCCGCCTTTCCTGGACTTCATCGAGTCGTCCGGTGTCACCACCCGATGGATGTCGCTGACCGAGATGCTTCGCGGCACCGGCGCGTGGACGCCGTATGTGGCACCCACTGCCACCGCAGGCACGTCGCTGGTCACCGGGTCGGTGGCGGTGCTGGCGACGACGCTGGTGGCCGCCGGCGGGCTGGCCGGGCTGGCACTGCGGACGATGCCCGCGAAGGGCCGGCTCATCACCATCCTCATGCTGGGCATCGTGCTGCTGGCCGCGGGTTACGGGGGCGGGCTCGGTTCACCGCTGGCGAACCACGTCCAGGCGTTCCTCGACGCGGACGGCACCCCCCTGCGCAACCTGCACAAGCTGGAACCACTGCTGCGCGTGCCGCTGGCGCTCGGGCTGGTCCATCTGCTCGGACGCATTCCGCTGCCGGGCAGTGCCCCGCGAGCGCAGTGGCGAGACGCGCTCGCCCACCCGGAGAAAGACAAGCGCATCGCTGTGGGCATCGTGCTGCTCACCGCGCTGACCGCGGCGACCTCACTGGCCTGGACCGGGCGGCTGACGCCGCCGGGTACCTTCGACGCGATACCGCAGTACTGGCAGGACACCGCGGATTGGCTGGACGCCAACAATCTCGGATCACCGGAACCCGGCAGGGTTCTGGTGGTTCCCGGCGCCCCGTTCGCCACCCAGGTATGGGGCAATAGTCGCGACGAACCGCTGCAGGTGCTGGGCAGCAGCCCCTGGGGTGTCCGGGATTCCATCCCGCTGACGCCGCCGCAGACGATCCGCGCGCTGGATTCCGTGCAACGACTGTTCGCCGCCGGCCGTGGTTCTGCCGGTCTAGCCGATACCCTTGCCCGACAGGGTATTTCGTATCTGGTCGTACGCAACGACCTGGACCCGGACACCTCGAGATCGGCGCGACCCCTTCTGGTTCACCGGACGATCGACGGTTCACCGGGCCTGACGAAGGTGGCCCAGTTCGGTGATCCCGTAGGCCCGGGCAGCCTGGAGGGGCTGATCACCGACAACGGGCTGCGCCCGCGCTACCCCGCCGTCGAAATCTTCGAGGTCGCCTCCGCGACCCCGGGCCCATATCTGGTCGACGCCGATGCGATGGCCCGCGTCGACGGTGGCCCAGAGTCGTTACTGCGACTCGACGAGCGACGACGGCTGTCGAGTCTGCCCCCGCTGGGGCCCATGCTGCTGACCCACGATGCGCGGCGGGCCGGCCTACCCACGCCGGTCGTCACGGTGACCGACACCCCACTGGCACGCGAAACCGACTACGGGCGCGTCGACAACCACTCGTCGGCGGGGCGCACCGCCGCCGATCCGCGCAACACCTTCAATCGGGTGCCCGATTACCCTGCCGGCGACGCGGCCCCCCGGTACGCGAAATGGGGCGGTGGCCGCATATCGGTGTCCAGTTCGGCGTCGGATTCCACCGCGTTGCCCGACGTGTCCCCCGCCTCCGCGCCTGCTGCTGCCATCGACGGGGATCCGTCGACAAGCTGGGTGTCCAACGCGTTGCAGAACGCGGTCGGCCAGTGGCTCCAAGTCGATTTCGACCACCCCGTCACCAACGCCACCGTCACGATCACTCCGAGTGCCACAGCCGTAGGCGCCCAGGTGCGAAGGCTGGAGGTCGCCACTGTCAACGGAACCAGCACGGTACGGTTCGACGAGCCTGGCAAGCCGCTGACCGTGGCACTGCCCTACGGTGAGTCGCCCTGGGTGCGCATCACCGCCACCGCGACCGACGACGGCTCACCCGGCGTGCAGTTCGGTATCACCGATTTCACCGTCACCCAGTACGACGCGCATGGTTTCGCCCACCCGGTCAACCTTCGGCACACCGTGCAGGTGCCGGGTCCGCCGCCGGGTGCGGTTGTCGCCAAATGGGACCTGGGCTCCGAGCTGTTGGGCCGCGCCGGCTGCGCCGAAAGCCCTACGGGCACGCTATGCGCGGCCGCGATGGCGCTGGCATCGGAGGAACCGGTCAACCTGAGCCGGACCCTGACCGTGCCCCGGCAGACTTCGGTGACACCGACCGTGTGGGTGCGCGCCCGCCAGGGTCCGAGCCTCGCCGACCTCATCGCGGCGCCCGGCACGGCAAGGGCCCAGGGCGATTCCGACCTGATCGACGTTCTGGGTTCCGCCTACGCCGCAGCGGACGGAGATCCCGCTACCTCGTGGACAGCCCCCCAGCGCGTTGTGCAATCGCACACCCCGGCCACCATGGTGCTGACTCTGCCCGCCCCGCAGGAGGTAGCCGCGCTGCGGGTGACCCCGAGCTCGTCTGCCCTGCCCGCGCACCCGACGATGATCGCCGTCGATCTCGGGGGCGGGCCCCAGGTGCGCCGCCTCGCCGAGGGAGCCGAAGATGGCGCTGCAACAGTGCACCTGCAGCCCCGGGTGACGGACTCGATCACCGTGTCCCTGCTGGACTGGAGCGATGTGATCGACCGGACAGCGCTGGGATTCGACCAGCTCAAACCGCCGGGCCTGGCGGAGATCGTCGCCCTCGACGCGCGCGGCGCCCCGATCGCGGCCGCCGACGCGGCCGCGAACCGGGCCCGGAGCGTCAGCGTCGCGTGCGGGCGAGGCCCGATCATCGGTGTCGCCGGACAGTTCGTTCAGACTTCGGTGACCACCACCGTCGGCGCGCTGCTCGACGGCGAGCCGATCCCGGCCCAACCCTGCCGCCGCGAGCCGATCGAACTGCCGCCCGGCCAGCAGGAACTACTGATCAGCCCGGGCCCGGCGTTCATCGTGGACGGCGCCCAGTTGGTGGCCACGCCGGCAAGCCCATCAGGTTCAGCGGGGACAACGTCCGTCCACACCGGTCTTTGGAGCAGCGATCACCGCAGCCTCGACATTCCACCCTCGGATGCGACCCGCGTCCTGGTGGTGCCCGAGAGTGTGAACCCAGGGTGGGTCGCCCACAGCGGCGCGGGTTCCCCGCTGGCCGCGGTCACCGTCAACGGCTGGCAGCAGGGCTGGGTGTTGCCGGCGGGTACCGAAGGAACCGTCGTGCTGAGCTTCCCGTCCAACACGACCTACCGGGCGGGTCTGATAGGTGGGCTCGCTCTGCTGCCCCTGCTGATCCTTATGGCGTTTTGGCCGAGCAGACGCGCCCGGGACCTCGGTCCGGCCCCCCGTCCGTGGGATCCGCCCACGGCCGCCCGCGGTACCGCGGTGGTCATCATGGCGACGGCAATCTCCGGGGTTGCGGGAATCGCGGTAGCCGGTATCGCGCTGGCGATCCGGCGGCTGCTACGCAGTCGGGACAATGTCTGGTACGCAGGGACGGTCGGTACCGCCGCGTCCGGGCTGATCCTGGCCGGGGCGATTCTCAGTCAGCATCCGTGGCGATCGGTGGACGGATACGTGGGGCACTCGGCGGGAGTGCAGTTCCTCGCCCTGCTGTCGGTCGTCGCGGTGGCGATGTCCGCATTGACCTCCGATGACCAGCAAGGTCGACAAGACCGGATCAGCGCGCGAAGGCAGGCTCGATGACCTCGTCCACCGAACTGTCCAGCGGCGTCGGGTCGACACGTCTCTCCCAGCGCCGCAATGCATTTCGGCACGGCGATTCCACCAGCGCGTAGCTGACCGCTGCGATGGCGAAGCCGAAGACAACCGTCAACGTCAGCACCACCGGCATATGTCCGTTGAACGCGAACTGGCCGATCACCGGGAAGACCATCGCCAGCGCGGCCAGGTGCCAGACGAACAGACCGTAGGACCAGCGCCCGAGGGTGACCATCGTGGCGCTGCCCAGGAATCGGTGCGACGTGTCGGGACGGTCCAGTACCAGCGGCGCCAACAGTGCCCCGGCCACGACCGCGCCCATCGCTATCTTGATGGTGAATTGATCGACGCTGCCCGGGGTGAGGCCCTCGGGGCCGGCCAGCGGCGAAGACGCCACCAGGAAAGCGACCAGAGCGACAACTGCCATCAGGACGCGGCGCCGGGCCAGCCGATGCACCCATCCGACCGGCCTGACGGTCAGCTCGGCGAGCAGCATTCCGGCGGCGAACCACGACAGGAACGCCGGGGGCCAGTTCAGCGGGTTGACCCCGTCGGGGGTGGCGACGGGGATCAGCTGCCACAACAACGCCCAGCCCAGGCTCAGGACCGCGGCAACAGCGATCGCACCGATGCGCGCCCGATTCGGCACCCACCGCATCAGCAGCGCCAGGAACGGCAGCGCTACATAGAACGCCACCTCCACCGAGAGGCTCCACATCTGGGTCAGGCCCGCTGCCAACGTCAGCGGCACGTAGATCTGGGTCAGGGTCAGGTTTGCCAGCCAGACCGTGAAATCCGCCTTGGCGTCCGGCAGCAGGGTCAGGATCACCACGACCGCCACCAGGTAGCCCGGCATGATGCGCACGATGCGCGAGCGCAGGTAGTGCCCGGTCGGCGGTCGCGATCGCAGGCCGCGGGCCGCGGCGGCGTGACCGCGCCAGAGGAGAAATCCGGAGAGGGCGAAGAACACCGCCACCGCGAGGTCGAAACGGCCCAGGAGCCGTCCGGCGACTCCGCCGGTGTGCCCGGTCTGGAAGGCGACGTGCGTGACGACGACTCCGATGGCAGCGCAGGCGCGCATGCCCTCGACAGCAGGCAGGAATCCGCGAGTGCCGCCGACCGTGTCGGCGCCCGTCGACGCTCCGCCCGTCGCCGTCCCGATCGCGGTCACGAGACACAGTGTGCCCGCCCGGTCAGCCGAGATGAAACCGGGGAGCCACGCTCGCGCAGGACCTTCGGAGGGGCGACTTGATAAACAAATTCGCGAAGAGGTCGGAGTGAGCGACGACCTTGGCTCGTCCTGTTAGGGTCAAACGGGTTTTGGCCCGTTACCGGCAGCCCGAAACGTGAGGTGGCGACCGGCGGCGGTGCGCGAAGGGAGACACGGTATTGAACCGCGCAGTTGCGCTGCGGATCGCAGCCTGCGGAATCATGGGGCTCGGCGCCGCCCTACTCATCGCCGCGCTGCTGCTATCCACCTATACCAAGGGCCAGATCGCCAAGATCCCGCTGGACATCGATGCCACGCTGATCAGCGAAGGCACCGGGGACGCATTCGATCCGGAGTCCCTGAACGCTCAGCAGTTCGTCGTCGACGAAGACGTGCCGCTGGCGATGCAGCAACAGATCACCGTCGAGTCGCCGTCCAACGCCGACGTGGTCACCCTGCAGGTCGGCAGCACGCTGCGGCGCACCGATAAGCAGCAGGACAGGGGGCTGCTGCTGGCGATGGTGGACACCGTCACACTGAACCGAAAGACCGCGCTTGCGGTGTCGAGCGAGAGCAACCCCGGCGGTGCCGTCCAGAAGCCCCGGACGATCGAAGACGAAGACCCTCCCACCAACATCGCGCTGCCGCACGAGGGACTGACTTACCGCTTCCCGTTCGGAACCGAGAAGAAGACATACCCGTTCTTCGACCCGATCGCCCAGAAACCTTTCGACGCCAACTACTCGGGCGAGGACGACGTCAACGGGCTGACCACCTACAAGTTCAATCAGAACGTCGGCTACGACAACGACGGCAAACTGGTCGAACCGGTGGAGTACGCGTCGTTGTACGACGACGACGCCGACAGCCGGGTCACGGCCCCGGCCGCCATGTGGGGCATCGAAGGAGACCCCGAAGAAGAAATCACGATGAACCGTTACTACGCCGCCCAGCGCACGTTCTGGGTGGACCCGGTGTCGGGCACCATCGTGAAGCAGACGGACCGCGCCAATCATTACTATGCGCGCGAAGCGCTCGAACCCGAGGTGACCTTTGCCGAGTACACCGTGACCACGAACGCGGAGTCGGTCGAATCCCAGGTGGCGGCCGCCCAGGACGAACGCGACACGGTGGCGCTGTGGGGCCGCATCCTGCCGATCACCTTCACCGCATTGGGACTCATCAACCTGGTCGGAGGTGCACTGCTGGGGTCCTTCACCCTGCGCGCGGAGTCGATGCTGATCGATCCCGGCCTCGACGACACCGGGCTGAGATTCTTTGGCGCCCGCGGGGACGAGGGTGAACCGGTACCCGGGGCCGAGGCCAAGACCGAGAAACTTCCGGCCGCGCGGCCGTCGGATCCGCAACCGGACAAAACCAGCTGATCACGCGTTTCCTCCCGCCTGTGCGAGCGCGCTCGTTGGCGTTGCCGGGGTATGCGCTTGCGCTGACCCTCGCGGTGGCTGCGCCACTGCTCGCGCCGGGGTATCTGCTGCTGCGCGACGCAGTGTCCACGCCACGGTCCTACCTGTCCGATTCCGCGCTCGGTCTGTCGCAGGCCGCGCCGCGGGCACTGCCACAGGACTTCGCGGTGGCACTGGCGTCAACCGTGCTGGACGGCGGCGTGGTGGTCAAGGCACTCCTCATTCTCGGCTTGTGGATGGCTGGCTGGGGCGCGGCGCGACTGACGGCCACTGCCCTGCCGGGTGCCGGCATCGCGGGCCAGTGTGTCGCCGCAACTATCGCGATCTGGAATCCCTATGTGGCAGAGCGACTTCTGCAGGGGCACTGGAGCTTGCTGGTGGGCTATGGCTGCCTGCCGTGGGTGGCGGCGACGATGCTGCGCTTGCGCGGGCACCCACCGGGGCCGCAACCCCAGACGCTGCCTGAGCGCAGTTTCGGCGGTACCGGGTTTGCGTTGCTGTTCTGGATCGCGCTGGCGGGGCTGACGCCGACCGGGCTGCTGCTGGCCGCCAGCATTGCATTGGTCTCCGCGCTGGCACCGGGCGGCGGCCGGTCCCGGATCGTCTGCGTAGCGATGGGCCTGGGCGCGGCGACGGCCGCGGCGCTGCCCTGGCTGGTCGCCACCGCCGTCGCGGGCGGATGGGTGGCCACCGCCGACGAGTCGGGGGTCCGGGCTTTCGCAGCGCGCGCCGAGCCGGGGCTGGGCACCCTGGGGAGCCTGGCCAGTCTCGGTGGCATCTGGAACGCCGAAGCCGTACCCGCCTCGCGGACAACACTGTTCGCGCTGGTCTCGGCGGCGGTGCTGTTGACCGTCGTGGCGACGGGGGTGTCGTTGCTGGTGCGGCGCCGGATAGCCGTGCCGTTGCTCGTCGTCGCGGCGACCGCAGTGGTGCTACCGGCGCTGATGGCGACCGGTCCCGGTCTGGCGGTGCTGGAGTCTGTGGTCCGGGCGGTGCCCGGGTTCGGTGTGCTACGCGACGGCCAGAAATGGGTGGCGCTGGCCCTGCCGGGTTACGCCCTCGCCGGCGCTGCGGCCGTCATCGTCCTGCGGCCACGCATCCCGGCCGCGGCCACCGCCACGGTGTGCTGCGCGGCGTTGGTGGCGACACTTCCCAACCTGGCGTGGGGAGTCGGGGGGCGCGTGTCGCCCGTGCAGTATCCGTTGGGGTGGCCGGCCACCGCCGCGATCATCAACGCCGATCCCCGTCCGGTGGCAGTGTTGCCCGTCGACAGCATGCGACGGTTCGGGTGGGCCGGTGACGCCCCGGTTCTCGACCCGTTGCCACGATGGGTGCGTGCCGACGTGTTCAGCACCGGCGATCTGACCGTCGCCGGACGTACCGTGCGCGGCGAGGGTGCCCGCGCCCGTGCGGTCCAGCGGCTGCTGATCTCCGGCGCTGACCGGGAGCGGCTTGCGGCGGCGGGTGTGGGGTGGGTAGTCGTCGAGGGCCAGGATCCCGGTTTGGGGTTGCCGGCCGCATACCGCGACACCGACGTGACCCTCTACTACGTGGGCGGGGACGCGGCGCCGCAGCCACATCGCCGGGTCATGCTTGCCGCGCATGCGGCCTGGCTGGGCGCGCTTGGCCTGGGGCTTGCCGGGATGGCGCTGTCCCGGTGGCGCAGACGGCGAGATCGGGGCGGGCCCGAGTCCGTGCCGGCAGGCTGATCAGATCACGCCGCTGGTACGCCTGCCTGCGTGCACCGACTCCAGCACGACCCGCATCGCGTCGGCGCTCTGTTTCCACGAGAACTCCCCGCTGCGCACCCGGGCCTTGGCGCCCAGTTGCTCCCGGAGGACCCGATCGGACAGCGCACGATCGAGTGCGTCGACGAGGCCCTCGTAGTTGTCGACGAGCAACCCGGTCACTCCGTCGACGATGGAGTCCGACAGGCCCCCGGAGTGGCGGTAACCGATGGTGGGCACTCCATGCTGCGCTGCCTCGATGACAGCCAGGCCCCACCCCTCTTTGCGGGAGGGTAGCACTTGCACCCAACTACGTTGCAGTACAGCATGTTTGGCGGCATGGTCGACGTGGCCGTGGAAGGTCACCGCGCCGGAAATGCCAAGTTGGTCGGCGTGGCGGACGAGTCGCTGCTCCCACCAACCGCCCCCGAGCACGTCCAGATGCAGGCCTGGAAACTGGTTGCGCAGGCGGGCGACGGCCCCGAGTGCGTGCTCGATCTGCTTGTGCGGCACCAGCCGGGACAGCACCACGACCCGCGGCGTCTCCGACCGCGGCAAGTCCAGCGTGCCTTTCGGCGCCGCGTCGACTCCGTTGCGGACGATGGCGACACTGTCCGAGTCCACTCCCAGCAGGGCAAGGTCCCGCGCCGAAGGCAGTGACACCGTGGCGTATTGGTTGCGGCGATGCACGCGCGGCGACAATTGCGATTCGACGAACCACCCGATCCGGCCCAGCACCGGCCCGGCGACCGGCCACTGCCGGCGGTGACAGTGATGGACCAGCACGACGACCTTCCTGCCGTACACCAGCCTGGCCAGGAACGGCAGACCATTCTGGGTGTCGACGATCACGCTCGGACGTACCTTCCGCAGCGGCCCCAGCCCGATCCTGGCCACAGCCATGGCCAGCAGCGCCCACACATAGACCGAGTAGCGTCCACCGGCGCGTTGGATCTGGACCCCATCGAGGACCTCGCGGCGAGCCGCTCCCGGATAGCGGGCGGTGCGCAGGGTGACGCGGATACCGGAGTCGGCGAGTTGCGTGCCGATGCGCTGCAGGTAGGTCTCGCTACCGCCGCCCTGCGGGTGGCCGGTGTCGCGCCAGCACAGCAGCAGCACGGAGCGGACCCGCGCGGGCTGGGAACGCGGCTGGGCCAGGGGGTCGGACATCGCGGTTAAGACTAGTCGCGTCGGTGTTGCGGGCGGGGGCGGGTTTGAACTGTCGACCGCTCAGAGCGCGCCGCTAGTGTGCGCTCAGATCGCGACTGATACCGCTTCGGCGATCTGGGGGCACACTAGCCGCGGTTCTGCGCGGTTGCTGTCGGCTGAACCGCGACCATCCAAGCGCGGCACCTAAGGTGGCCCGGGTGGGGGCAACGGATCTGCTGGCGCGGCGGGCGACACTGTCACGATCTCTGCGCCTGCTGGCGGCGTTCCGCTTCGAGCAGAACGATCCGGACCGGTTCTACGGCGCGCTGGCCGCTGACACCGTCGCGATGGTTGCCGACTTGTGGACATCGGTCAACGGCTCGACGCCGGGGGACCTCACCCTGCTGGACGTCGGGGGCGGTCCCGGCTATTTCGCGTCGGCGTTCACCAATGCCGGCCTCCGCTACATCGGCGTCGAGCCGGACCCCGACGAGATGCACGCCGCAGCACCGCGACTGAAGGACCACGCCGGCGTCTTCGTCAGAGCCTCGGGCACAGCGCTGCCGTTCGCCGATGCCAGCGTCGACATCTGCTTGTCGTCCAACGTCGCTGAACACGTGGCCGAGCCGTGGCGAATGGGCGAGGAGATGCTGCGGGTCACCCGGCCCGGTGGACTGGCGGTGCTGTCCTACACGGTGTGGTTGGGCCCGTTCGGAGGGCACGAGATGGGGCTGGCGCACTACCTGGGCGGCCGCCGGGCCGCCGACCGGTACGCCCGTAAGCACGGCCATCGAGCCAAGAATGACTACGGCTCGTCGTTGTTCGCGGTATCGGCCGCCGACGGCCTCAGGTGGGCTGAGCGCACCGGCGCGCTGATCGCCGCGTTTCCCCGCTACCACCCTCGATGGGCCTGGGGTATGACCAAGGTGCCGGTCGTCAGAGAGTTCGCCGTGAGCAATCTGGTGTTGGTGCTACGCCCGTCCAGCCCTCGCTGACGGCCCGACTGAAACAGGTTCTCGTTTTGCCGCGAGATCGGTAGGGTGGCGCTCATGACGCAGACCACCACAGTCGAGACGGCCCCGTTCACGTCGCACTGGGACAAATTGTTCATCGACGGGAGGTGGGTCGAGCCGGCCACCTCGGAAGTGATCGAGGTGCGCTCCCCGGCCACCGGGGAATTGGTCGGGCAGGTGCCGCTGGCATCAGCGGCCGACGTTGACGCAGCCTGCGCGGCTGCTCGCCGGGCGTTCGACGAGGGTCCGTGGCCGCAGATGTCTCCCGCTGAGCGTGCTGAGATTCTCGGCCGCGCGGTAAAGATCATGGAAGAGCGCGGCGCGGAGCTGAAGTTTCTCCTCGCCGCCGAAACCGGCCAGCCGCCGACGATCGTCGACATGATGCAGTACGGCGCCTCCATATCGTCTTTCAACTATTTCGTCGGTGCGGCAAACACATTCGCCTGGCAAGACATCCGGGACGGGATCTACGGCCAGACTCTGGTGGTCAAGGAGCCGGTCGGTGTCGTGGGCGCGGTCACCGCGTGGAATGTGCCGTTCTTCCTGGCCGCCAACAAGCTCGGGCCCGCACTGCTGGCCGGCTGCACGGTCGTGCTCAAACCGGCAGCCGAGACACCGCTGTCCGTGTTCGCGATGGCCGAGATGTTCGCCGAGGCCGGGCTTCCCCACGGCGTGCTGTCGATCGTGCCCGGCGGTGCCGAAACCGGACGCGCATTGACCGCCAATCCGGAAGTGGACAAGTTCACCTTTACCGGCAGCTCGGTGGTCGGCAGGGAAATCGGCCGACTGGCGGCCGAGAAGCTCAAGCCCTGCACCTTGGAGCTGGGCGGCAAGTCGGCAGCCATCATCCTCGAAGACGCCGACCTGGACTCGACCCTGCCCATGCTGGTGTTCTCTGGCCTGATGAACAGCGGGCAGGCCTGTGTGGGACAGACCCGGATACTGGTACCCCGGTCCCGCTACGACGAGGTCGTCGAGAAGCTATCCGCGGCAGTCTCTGCGATGCCGATCGGCCTGCCCGACGACCCGGCCGCCATGATCGGCCCGCTGATCAGTGAGAAGCAGCGTGATCGCGTCGAGAGCTACATCAAGAAAGGTGTCGAGGAAGGCGCGCGTATCGTCACCGGAGGTAGCCGCCCCGAGGGTCTCGAGGGCGGTTGGTTCGTCCAGCCGACGGTATTCGCCGACGTCGACAACTCGATGACCATCGCCCAGGAGGAGATCTTCGGGCCGGTGCTCGCGGTGATCCCCTACGACGACGAGGATGACGCGGTACGGATCGCCAACGACTCGGTGTACGGGCTGGCCGGCAGCGTCTACACCACCGACAACGACAAGGCGCTGCGGATCGCGCGCAAAATCCGTACCGGGACCTACGCGGTCAACATGTACGCCTTCGACCCGGGCGCGCCGTTCGGCGGCTTCAAGAATTCGGGCGTCGGCCGGGAGAACGGCCCCGAGGGCATCGAGGCGTACTGCGAGGCCAAGAGCATCCTCTTGCCCTTCGGCTACACACCAGCCGGCTGAGCTCCTCAGAACCCTTCTTCGGACAGCTCCATCGCGGTGAGGTCGAGAGCCTGAAAGATCGTCTTCTGCGCAGTCAGCTGCGGGAGCATGTTGTTGGCGAAGAACTTCGCGGTCGCAACCTTTCCGGCGTAGAAATTTCGGTCACGCTCCGGCGGGCCGCCGTCGAGCGCGCTGAGGGCGACTTCGGCCTGCTGCAACAGTAGCCAGCCGATGAGCAGGTCGCCGACGGCGAGTAGAAACGGGACCGATGCCAAACCGACCCGATACAGCTCCTTGGAGTTCTCCTGGGAGGCGAGCAGACAATTGGTCATCGTGGCGACCATGTCCTGCACATCGTCGACCGCAGCGCCCAGCAACGCACGCCCCTCGGCCAGTTCTGGCCGGGCAGCGCCGTCATCGAGGAACCGGCGAAGCTGCGTCACCACGTGCATCAGTGCTCCGCCCTGATCCCTGGCAATCTTGCGGAAGAAGAAGTCCTGCGCCTGGATCGCGGTCGTGCCCTCGTAGAGCGAGTCGATTTTGGCATCGCGGATGTACTGCTCGATCGGGTAGTCCTGCAAGAACCCCGACCCGCCGAAGGTTTGCAGCGACTCCGTCAGACATTGATAGGCGCGTTCTGATCCCACGCCCTTCACGATGGGCAGCAGCAGGTCGTTGACCCGGTCCGCCATCGCGGCGTCCGCTCCGGACACGATGTCTGCCGCAGCCGCGTCCTGATGCGCCGCGGTGTATAGATACAGTGCGCGCAGGCCCTCGGCGTAGGCCTTCTGGGTGAGCAGCGCCCGGCGCACGTCCGGGTGATGGATGATCGAGACGCGCGGCGCGGTCTTGTCCATCATCTGCGCCATGTCGGCGCCCTGAACCCGGCTCTTCGCATAGTCGAGCGCGTTGAGGTAACCGGTCGACAGCGTGGCGATTGCTTTGGTGCCCACCATCATTCGTGCATACTCGATCACTTTGAACATCTGGGCGATGCCATTGTGAACGTCGTTGACGAGCCACCCGACGGCTGGGGCGCCGTGCTGGCCGAACGTCAGTTCACAGGTCGCGGAGGCCTTCAGTCCCATCTTGTGCTCCAGGCCCGTGACGAACACCCCGTTGCGTTCGCCGGGCTCGCCGGTCTGTGGGTCAAAGTGGAACTTGGGCACCAGGAACAGGCTGAGGCCCTTGGTCCCCGGCCCGGCACCCTCCGGCCGCGCCAGCACCAGGTGCATGATGTTCTCGAACATGTCGTCGGTGTCACCATTGGTGATGAATCGCTTGACGCCGTCGATGTGCCAGGTGCCGTCGGGTTGCGGGACCGCCTTTGTGCGGCCTGCACCGACATCCGAACCAGCGTCAGGTTCGGTGAGAACCATCGTCGCGCCCCAATTGCGCTCGATCATGAGCGAAGCCCAGTGCCGCTGCTGCTCATTGCCGACCGCGTAGACGATGCCCGCCATCTTCGGTCCGGCGGAGTACATGAACGCCGCCGGCTGCGCACCGAGAGCGAACTCGTTGATCGCCCATTCGACCGTTGAGGGCGCGGGCACACCGCCGATGTCCTCTGCCATGCCGACGCGGAACCACTCCCCGTCGTGCCAGAACCCAAAGGCTTTCTTGAAGGGTTCGGGAATGCTCACCGTGTGGGTCGCCGGGTCGAACGTCGGCGGATGACGGTCGGTGTCGGCGAAGGCTTCCGCCAACGGCCCCTCGGCCAGTCGGGCGGCCTCATCGAGCATTTGGCGCACCGATTCACCGTCCAGGTCCCCAAAGCTGCCCGATGCCAGAACTTTCTCCAGTGAGAGTATCTCGAAAAGATTGAATTCGAGGTCGCGAATGTTGCTCTTGTAGTGGCCCATGCCGCGCCTTCCGTCCGAAGTGAGATGTCACTGCTGTTGCCTACGTTGACAGCCTACGATGCCGCTCACGTTCCCCGATCGGATCAGCCAGGTAAGTTTCAGCGTCATCGCGCGTACACGGCGCGAAACGCCACGATCATCTCGTCGATGAGTCCGGCGGCGACAAACTGCGCGGCGACGTTCCCCGGGCCGGGATGGTTTCGCCCGAATCCACTCGTAAGTTTCAGTTGCCGTGGCAGATTCCCCTGCTCCGGAGTCGACAGACTCATGGTGACGGTCTGGGCTCAATTCCGTCATCGGCCTTGACGGCTCGCCGTCGGTACTGGATTCTCGTTCGGGCACAGCGATGCTCGCCGTAGCCCATCTACCGGCAGTCACGCTAGGTAGGATTGAAAATCGGAACGCGTTTCAACTTCGACGCCGAAGGGGTGACCGTGAGCTCGACAGACGTCGACCCGTCTGAGATCACCAAGTGGGATCCGGCACTCACCGAGCGGGTGATGACCTTCCTCAAGCCGTTCCTCAAGGGTTATCACCGGGCCGAGGTGCGCGGTCTGGAGACGTTCCCGCCGGGTGGCGCGCTGGTGGTGGCCAACCACTCCGGCGGCTTGTTCGCGATGGACGTTCCCATCTTCGCCAGCGGCTTCTACGAGGAGTTCGGCTTCGACCGACCGGTGTACACACTGAGCCACGACATGCTGATGGTCGGCCCGACGGGAACATTGTTCAAGAAGACCGGATTCATCCCGGCCAACCACAAGAACGCCGATGAAGCACTGCGTTCGGGTGGGGTCGTCGTCGTGTTCCCCGGCGGGGACTACGACGTCTACCGCCCATCGCTGACGGCAAACACGATCGACTTCGACGGCCGCACCGGGTACGTGCGTGCCGCGCTCAATGCCGGCGTTCCCATCGTTCCGACGGTCGGCATCGGCGGCCAAGAGAGCCAACTGTTCCTGACCCGCGGAACCGAGGTGGCCAAGGCACTGGGGCCGGTCGCACGCCTGTTCCGGGCCAAGATTCTCCCCGTGTCGTTCGGGTTCCCGTTCGGCTTTTCGGTCGTCCTCCCGGTCAACGTCCCCCTCCCGGCGAAGATCACCATGCAGGTGCTGCCGGCCATCGACATCGTCGGGGAGTTCGGTGCGGACCCGGACGTCGATGAGGTGGACGCACACGTCCGCCACGTGATGCAGCGGGCTCTCGATGAACTGGCCGATGAACGCCGTCTTCCGGTGCTGGGCTGAGTCGGCGCGGGAAGATGGCACTCACAGACCCCCTTACCGAAACGATGGGCCTCGTGTCCTCGATGGTGCGTGCGGGTGTTCTCGTCCCGATGCGCCCGGACAAGTACGTGCGCATCGCCACGGCGCTGCAGCGCGAGAACATGGCCATCACCTCCGGTTTCGCCGCGTCCGCGCAGCGCTGCCCGGACCGGGCCGGTCTGGTCGACGAACTCGGAATCCTGACCTGGCGACAGATCGACCGCCGCGCCGACGCGCTGGCGTCCGCACTGCAGGCGCTGCCCGGTGGCCAGCCCGACATCATCGGACTCATGGCCCGCAATCACCGCGGATTCGTCGACGCGTTGACCGCTGCCAACCGGATCGGCGCGGACGTGCTGCTACTGAACACCTCGTTCGCGGGTCCCGCCCTCGCCACAGTCGTCAAAAGGGAGAGTAGCGGCAACGGTCAAGCCAAGTCGATCGCGGTCGTCTACGACGAGGAGTTCACCAAGACGGTGGACCGCGCGCTGAAGGACAACCCCGACGCCACCCGGATCGTCGCGTGGACCAACGATCCGGAGTCGTGCCCGGAATCGTTGCTGACTGTCGAAAAGATGATCTGCGAACACGAGGGACAGGAGCCGGTTCGCGCGAGTGTCAGAAGCAATACGATCCTACTGACGTCGGGAACCACCGGAACACCCAAGGGTGCCAAGCATTCCGGCGGTGATCCCAGCGTGCTCAAAACGATCCTTGACCGAATTCCCTGGCGTACCGAGCAACCCGTCGTCATCGTCGCGCCCATGTTCCACGCCTGGGGTTTCTCCCAACTGGCCTTCGCGGCGTCCATGGCGTGCACGATCATCACGCGCCGCAAGTTCGACCCCGAAGCCACACTTGATCTCGTCGATCGGCACCGCGCCACCGGGTTGTGCGTCGTTCCAGTGATGTTCGACCGCATCATGGACCTTCCCGAGGAGGTCCTCGACAAGTACAGCGGCCGATCGCTGCGCTTCGCGGCGGCCTCCGGATCCCGGATGCGCCCGGACGTCGTCGTCGACTTCATGGACCGTTTCGGCGATGTCATCTACAACAACTACAACGCCACTGAGGCGGGCATGATCGCCACCGCCACACCGCGTGACCTGCGCGCCGCACCCGACACGGCAGGCAAGCCGGTCGGCGGCACCACCATCCTGGTCCTCGACGAGGACTTCAACGAGGTTTCCACCGGCGAGGTCGGCAGCATCTACGTTCGCAACTCCACCCAGTTCGACGGCTACACTTCCGGAACCACGAAAGACTTCCACGAGGGCTTTATGTCCTCGGGTGATGTCGGCTATCTTGACGACGCTGGAAGGCTTTTCGTGGTCGGCCGCGATGACGAGATGATCGTCTCCGGCGGAGAGAACATCTACCCGATCGAGGTGGAGAAGGCGCTGGCCGCTCACCCTGACGTCGCTGAGGCGACCGTCCTCGGCGTGGACGACGAAAAGTACGGCCAGCGTCTTGAGGCGTTCGTGGTGCTTACACCCGACGCCAAAGCAACACCCACCTCGCTCAAGCAGCATGTCCGCGACAACCTCGCGAATTTCAAAGTTCCTCGCGTTATCACGGTCCTCGACGAACTCCCCCGTAGCAACACGGGCAAGATCTCGCGGAAGGAATTGCGCGCCAAGGCAGGCGCGGCACAGAAACGCCGAGCCCGCTCAACTCAGAAGCGCCAGGCAGGTGCTGCACAGAAAGGTACGCGAAAAGGTAAGCCGCGCAATGGCCGCAAGGGCTAAGCCGAGGCCGCTACTGCGTGCCCTCGCCGAACTGGTCAACGCCGCCAATGGTGCACGCCCGCTGTCCCGCAAGGGTTACGCTACCCTTCCGGTATTCGCGTTCGGATGGCCGACCTCCGAAATGTCACCGTTGTACATGGTGGGCTCGATACTGGATGCGGTTCGCCGCGGCATCCGCGGTGATTTCAGGGGTCCCCGCGGGCGGATCGCGCTGCTTATCACCGCGCTCGCCTGGGGCATCCTGTGGCTGATCCACCGCCGCAATGTGGCCGCGCAGCCGCATTTCGAGGATCCGCTCCGGGAAGCACTCGGCGACGACTACCAGGAGATGGCGGAAAAGGCCAGGGCCACCCGGCGCCGCCGAGTCGGCGTGCCACCCAACGGGCTGGTCCGGCGCCGCTATGTCGAGAGAGCTGACACCGTTCAGTACGGCCCCCACCCCCGCGCCAACCGGGCCGACATCTGGCGGCGCACCGACCTCCCCAGAGACGGGAAATCACCTGTGCTGCTTCAGGTCCCAGGGGGCGCATGGGCCATTGGGATGCGCCGACCGCAAGCGTATCCGCTGCTCAGTCATCTCGCCGACCATGGTTGGGTCTGCGTGTCCATTGACTACCGGGTCAGCCCGCGCCATACCTGGCCGGATCACATGGTGGACGTCAAACGGGCATTGGCATGGATCAAGGGGCACATCGCCGAGTACGGCGGCGATCCGGAGTTCGTCGCGATCACCGGTGGTTCGGCCGGCGGACATCTGTCCGCACTGGCCGCGCTGAGCGCCGACGACCCGCAGTTCCAGCCCGGTTTCGAGGACGCCGACACCTCCGTGGTGGCCGCCGTTCCGATTTATGGTCGCTACGACTGGGTCTCCACCCATGGCGGCGGGCGCAAGGAGTTTCTGGCCCTCCTGCAGAAATTCGTCGTCAAGAAACAGCTCCTGACGAACCGGCAGACATACATCGACGCGTCGCCGGCCTGTCGGGTACGTGCCGACGCCCCACCATTCTTCATCCTGCACGGACAAGACGACTCGCTGATCCCGGTTCGAGAAGGCAGGCAGTTCGCAGCGGCGCTGCGCGAGGTTTCGACATCACCGGTGGTATACGCCGAGGTCCCGCACGCGCAGCACGCGTTCGACTTCTACTACGGTTCCCCGCGGGCGCATTACACCGCGCAGGCAGCTGAAGAGTTTCTCTACTGGGTACAGGCCCAGCGGGGGGCGCAGTAAGGAGTTGCCCGCAGGCTCAACCCCCGCTACGGCTCCATGGCGGTCTCGATGATCTCAAGTTCCTCGGGAAGACCGGCAGCGGAACGGATTTCGACGAAAGCATCGATCATTGCGTCGGTCAGTTCGTGCGGATCCTGTAGCGTCCTGCCGTCGGATAGCGCCGAGATATTGATTTGGTCGACGTAGCTCCAGACCGTGATGTTCAGTCCGCTGCCTGTCGTCAGGGGGCCGACCGAATAGATTTCGGTCACGAGCGCGCCGCCGACCCGGGCGCGTTCGCGCGGTCCGGGCACGTTGGAGATCGGAATGTTCATCACCTTGTTCTGGCCGTCTTTGGTGGACAACCAGCGGAACAACGCTTCGGCCGGCGCCGGTGGTAGGTAGGCCGACCACCGGCTCACCAGTTCCGGTCCGATCAGATTGTTGCTCTCTTTACCGGCAGCGGCGCCGTCGTGGGCGGCCTGCACCCGATCCAATGGGTCCTCGATCTCCACCGGCAGGCTGACCAGTACACCGGTGAAGTAGTTGCCGGAGACGCGGTCTGCCGAGAAGTCGAAGCTGATCGGAACCGAGGCCAGCAGCGGATGATCGGCGCTGCCGTCATAGCGAAGCAGCAGCTGCCGCAGTGCCCCGGCCGAGATGGCCAGAACCATATCGTTGATCGTGACACCGAGGTGCTTGCCTGTCTGCTTGACCTGCTGCAGCGACAGGGTGGCGGTGGCGAACCGACGGGTGGCATCGACCATGTGGTTGATGAAGGACGGTGGCGGTGTGAACGGGCGTGTCAGTTCCGGCGACAGCTTGTGTGGGCTGGTACGCACCCGGCGCACGCCCTGTGCGGTGTAACGCATCACATCGGGCAACCTGGCGATCTGACGCAGGTGGTCGGTGAACGCCGACCATATGAGTTCACCTTTGGACGGCGCGGGGTCGGTGGCACAGGCATCCCGTTCCGCACCGGTGCCGTCGTGCAGGTCCATTCCCCGTGCCAGCAGGTTAGCCGAGGCGACGCCGTCTGCGAGAGCGTGGTGGATCTTGCCGAGTACAGCGATGCGACCACCGGCCAGACCCTCGATGAGGTACATCTCCCACAGCGGGCGACTGCGCTCCAGCGGGGTGCTGGCGATCCGGCCGACGGCTTCGTCGAGCTCACGCCGGCCGCCCGGCGGGTCGACCCGGTAGGGCCGGACGTGGTACTCGAGGTCGACTTCGGCGTTCTCCCGCCACATCGGATGGTGGAACTTGAATGGTATTTCGACCAATTCGTAGCGGAACGGATCGAGTTTGTAGAGCCGACTTTGGATGACCGCACGAAGCTGCTCGACCCCGAATGTCGCGCCGCCTCCCTCGGAGAACACGTCGTCGAGTTGGATCACCGCCAGCTTCAGCGTATGCATGTGCACGGTGGGAGTCTCGCTGTACAGCAGTACCGCGTCCCACCCGCTGAGCCTCTTCATCGCACCATGTCCTGCCCGAAGGCGTCCTATATGACCTTCTTGGTCCCGATCAGGCTGCGGTTTCGGTGAATGTGGTTGAGGAACAAGCTGATTGCCGTGGCCGCCGAACTCGTCCGGGCCCCGTCCACCAGATCGAAGCCGTGCCCGGCACCGGGCAGCTCGACGTAGCTCACCACCGAGCGGGAGACCTCTTTGAGGCGCTCCACGAAACTCTGTGCCTGAGCCACCGGGATGATCTTGTCGCCCGTGCCGTGCATGACCAGGAACGGCGGCGCTTCCGCGTGCACGCGAGAAATCGGCGATGCCTTGCGGAAGACGTCGGGGTGTGCGGAGATCTTTCGCCTGACGACGACCCGTTCGAGGAAGTCGACGAACCGGATCCGCTCGACGGTCGACCGGTCCTCCCAGTCGTAGCGCCCATATATCCCGACGACCGCATCCACCGATGTGTCGGAGCCTTCGGGCAATTCACTCTGCAGTTCGGGATCGTTGGCCGTGAGTCCGGCCAGGGCAGCGAGGTGGCCACCGGCCGAGCCCCCTGCGATGGTCACGAAGTGCCGGTCTCCGCCGAACTTGTCGACGTTGGCCCGAGCCCAAGCGATCGCGGCCTTGACGTCGGTGATGTGGGCTGGCCAACGGTCATGGGGAGCGACCCGGTAGTCGATGGACAGACAAACCCAGCCCTTCTCGGCCAAGTGGGACATCAGCGCATAACCCTGTAGGAAACGACTACCGTGTACCCACGCGCCACCCGGAACGAAGAGCAGCACCGGCGCCGGCTCGACGGGCAGGTCGTCGCGGCGCCAAACGTCGAGCAGTTGGGTCGGCCGCGGTCCGTAGCGCACCGACGTGCGGTGCACACTGCGGCGGTGCTCCAGCATCTTCCACAGGGGCGGGGTGCGTTCGGGATCCGGCCAGTCGATCTCCAGATCCTTGGCGGCGACGATTCCCTGCAGGGCGGCGGCGCTGACTGCGTTGGTGCTTTCCCGTTCCCGTCGCTTGAGCTCGCCATCAGTGGGGCTGAGAAACGATCGAGCCGTGGCGCCGAGGAAGTCGGGCGCATGGCGTGACCCCCAGATCGCCGCGGCAGTGAGCGCACCGAGCGGTCTCAGGCTCTTACCGATCACCGGCAGCGACGCTGAAGCTACGCTTAACGCCAGCATGTGGTCGGCTGGACTGGCCTTCAGCAACCACTGCAGTCGGGCGGTCAGGCTAGGTCCGGGGCATCGGGTATCCTGCCGATCCGTCATTTCGCGAGCGTACCCCCGCGAGCGCGGGGCCGATCGGTAATCCGGCCGAAGTGGTCTATCCACGTCGCTGTTCGGCGTTGACCTTGCCGAGCAGATTGCCCTGGGTCGATTCAGCCCGGGTGCAGGTCGGCCCGGACAGTGCTCACGGCGGATCAGGCTGCCGCATTGGTGCTGCTCGCGCGGTTCAGAACAGCAGGCCGGTGAACCGCCAATCGAGGACCTGGCGGTCGTCCTTCGATTCCGGCCCGCCGGCCGCGTACACGGTCGAGTGCAGCCGCACCACACTGCCACGCCCGCCGGGCAACGGATCGGCACCATCGATGCTGAGTTCGCTGTACACGGTGTCGTTCTCGTACACCGGACCGGTGTGGTCACAGGACTCCCACGCCAAGACGGTGACGAGGTTGGGCAGCAGACGGGTGGCCTGAGCCAGGGCCAGCCCGATGGTGTGACCGCCGTAGACGAGCCGCTTCCCCGCCTTCCGTGAATCATGGTGGGTGGCGGCGATGTTCAGTGTCAGCCGGGCAAGTTCGGCAGCGCTGCTGACCAGGTCGGCGGTACTCGGCAACACAGTACCCACCAGAGCAGGGTCAAAGTGTGGGCCGGGCACCCGGGACCGGAACGCCTCGGCATCCCAGTCCGCGGTGGGCTGGGGTGGGGTGTCGGGAGCAACCCCGATCTTCGACAGGTCGTCGGCGTGCCCGGTCTGGACCGTCTCAGCACTCAGCGGCAGCATCGCGCATCGATGGAAATCCAGCACCAACTGCCCCCGGCCGTCGACGGTGGTCATCCGCAACGCTGCGAGGCCGGTGGCGGCGCGGCCCGGTTTGGCGGAGTTCTGCTTGAGACCCACCACCTCGGTGCGGGTGGACAGGCTGTCGCCCAGGACCGGGAACCGATGGAACGTCAACCCGCGATAGAACAGGTTGGCTTTGACCCGCTGCGTCACCAGCGTGGACTGCCCGATCGCCACGTCGCATACCAGCGCCGGATGAGCAAGCGGTGCGGGCGCACCGGTCACGGCGGCCGTAAGGTCGGCGTCCAAGGGCAGCCGCAGGCGGTCCCCGGTGATGGACTGGTGCACCGCGGCCACGCCCTCGGTCAACGTCATGGACGGCGCACTGTCGAATACCTGACCCACCCAAAGGTCATCGAAGTACGGACCACCCTCCCTTTGGCCGTACCAAGTCACAGCTGCCGATGCTCGCATCGGGCCCTTACGGTGTCAACATCTGGCTAATATGGCCGTACATTTCAAGGGCTGGAGACTGCGGTGAGCTTCGGGTTGACGGGCGGGTTGAGCGACGAAGAAACCATGCTGGTTGAAACGGTCCGGGCGTTCGTCGACCGCGATGTGAAACCTACCGTGCGCGACGTCGAGCACGGCGACGAATACCCCGGCGGGTGGATCGAACAGATGAAGCGCATCGGCATCTACGGCCTCGCCGTCCCCGAGATCTACGGCGGCACCCCGGTCTCGACCCGTTGCTACGTCGAGGTCACCCAAGAGCTGTCCCGGGGCTGGATGAGCCTGGCCGGGGCCATGGGCGGGCACACCGTGGTAGCCAGGCTGCTGACCCTGTTCGGCACCGAGGACCAGAAGCAGCAATACCTGCCCGCGCTGGCGACCGGCGAAATTCGGGCAACGATGGCACTGACCGAACCCGGTGGCGGTTCGGACCTTCAGGCGATGACCACGACGGCACGCACGGACGGCGACGACCTTGTGGTCAATGGCACCAAGACCTGGATATCCAACGCACGCCGATCCGGCCTGATCGCGCTGCTGTGCAAGACCGACCCGGGGGCCGAGCCGTCTCATCGCGGAATCTCGGTACTGCTCGTCGGGCACGGCCCCGGCCTCACCGTGTCCCGCGACCTCCCCAAGCTGGGTTACAAGGGTGTCGAATCATGCGAGCTGAGTTTCCACGACTACCGGGTGCCCGCCTCCGCGATCCTCGGCGGCCAACCCGGCAGGGGCTTTGGGCAGATGATGAAAGGCCTTGAAACCGGGCGCATTCAGGTGGCATCACGTGCGCTGGGGGTGGCATCGGCGGCACTCGAGGACGCGCTGAAGTACGCACAGGAGCGGGAGAGTTTCGGTCAGCCGATCTGGCAGCACCAAGCTGTCGGCCACTACCTGGCCGACATGGCGACCAAGCTGACCGCGGCACGCCAACTCACCCTGCACGCGGCCGATCGCTATGACAGCGGAGAACGCGCCGACATGGAGGCTGGTATGGCCAAGCTCTTCGCCTCCGAGGTCGCCATGGAGATCGCACTCAACGCGGTGCGGATCCACGGCGGATATGGCTATTCGACCGAGTACGACGTCGAGCGGTACTTCCGGGACGCCCCATTGATGATCGTCGGGGAGGGCACCAACGAGATACAACGCAATATCATCGCCGCGCAACTGGTTGCGCGGGGCGGGATCTGATCATGGGTGTGCAGGCTCGATCCGAGCCCGCGTATCGAGCACTGCGCGAACAGCTTCGCGGGGAGATCGCGGCGGGCAGATACCCCGACGGCACGCGGTTACCCACCGAGTCCGAGCTGGTGGCCCGTCATGGGCTCTCCCGTCAGACGGTCCGGCGGGCGTTTCAGGACCTGGTCGCCGCCGGACTGGTCGTCCGAATCCCGGGGCGCGGAAGCTACGCCAGCGAACAGGGCCGCCGCTACCTCCGCCAACTCGGATCGATCGAGGACCTGATGAATCTATCCGAGGACACCACGATGGAGGTGCTCGACGGACTGAGTCGCCGTGTCGACGTCGAGGCTGCAAGCCGGTTACGGCTAGCGGGAGACACCCTGTACACGTTGGTCTTTCGACGCCTGCACGACGGGGTCGCGTTCGGGCACACCACCGTTCACCTACCACCGGCGGTGGCCGCCGGGGTGCGGTTGTCACCGCATCTGGCCACCGGCGCGGTGAGCGCTCATACGGTGATCGGCTTGCTCGAAGGCCACCTCACGCAGCCCATAGCCGAAGCTGCACAATCGATTACGGTCGCCAGAGCAACTGATGGCGTTGCCGGCGCGGTCGCCTGCCCAGTCGGACATCCGATGCTGCGCGTGGACCGGCTGTACAGTGACGAAAGCGGTCACCCAATAGAGTTGTCCGTCAGCCATTTTCTGCCCGAGCAGTACACCTACCGGGTGACGTTGCGGCGGTTGGGTTAGCACCGTCGCGGATCGGGCGCCCTCACGAATACCTGGCTATCAGCTCATGTTTGTACAGTTTGCCGGTATCGGTTCGTGGCAGTTGGGCCTCGAACGAGATCGACTTCGGGCACTTGTAATGAGCTAGACGATCGCGCAACCAATCAAGGAGCTCCCGCTGAAACTCCGGAGTCGCATCGCCGGGCTCCACAGTCTGCACGACAGCTTTGACCTGCTGGCCCATTTCGTCATCGGGAATGCCAAAAACGGCGGCGTCCATCACCTTTGGATGTGTGACGAGCAGGTTCTCGGCCTCCTGTGGGTAGATGTTCACGCCGCCGGATATGATCATGTGATGCCTGCGGTCGGTCAGGTAGAGATAACCCTCATCGTCGAGGTAGCCGATGTCGCCCACTGTCTTCCATCCGCGCGAATCGCGTGAAGCTGCGGTCTTGGCGGCATCGTTGAGGTATTCGAAGTCAGCACCACCCTCGAAGTAGATCTCGCCGTGCCGGCCAGCGGGCAGTTCGTTGCCGTCCTCATCGAGGATGTGGACGGCACCGGCCATCGGGCGGCCGACTGAACCGGGATGGGCCAGCCACTCGTCGGCCGTTATCAACGTGGATCCGTGCGCTTCTGAGGAGGCGTAGTACTCATCGACGATAGGGCCCCACCAGTCGATCATTTGCTTCTTGATCTCCACCGGACAGGGCGCTGCCGCATGGATCACCCGTTCCAGGCTGGACACGTCATAGGACGCACGGACGTCCTGCGGGAGTTTGAGCATTCGGATGAACATCACCGGTACAAACTGCCCGTGCGTGACGCGATGCCTGGCAATGGCGTCCAGTGCGCCCGCTGGCTCGAACTTCTCCATCATCACGGTAGTGATGCCGCTGGCCTGCGTCTGCATCGACCACACCGCGGGCGCGGTGTGGTACAGCGGCGCGGGACTGAGATAGATCGCGTCGGGATGCATCCAGAAGGCGACCAGTCCGGCCATCAGGCCCGGAGCCTCGGCGGGCGGCACGTGGGGCAGCGCGCGCTTGATGCCCTTGGGCCGGCCGGTGGTGCCCGAGGAATACTGCAGCAGGTCGCCCTCGATCTCGTCGCCGATCGGCGTATCAGGTTGGTCGGCTACGCAGTCGGGATAACTTTGCCAACCGTCCAGGTGACCGTCTGCGACGATGCGGAGGGCGGGCAGCCCGTTGGGCAACTCGCCACGGAGCCCGGCCAGGGTTGGCATGAGTTTCGCCGAACCCACGATCGCCTTGGCGCTGCTGTTGTCGATGATGTAGGCCGCCTCGGCCGCACCCAGGTGCGTGTTGATCGGCACGTAGTACAGCCCGGCGCGGCGCGCAGCCCACATCACCGCGTGAATGTGTTCGTTGTTCTCCATCAGGATCGCGACGGCGTCGCCCTCGACCAGACCCGATGCCCGGAACAGCTGCGCGAGCCGGTTTGCCCTGGCTTCCAGTTCGCCGAATGTCACGACTGTTCCAGACGGGTACATGATGACCGCGGGCTTGTCGGGCGTGGCTAGGGCAGTATGACGAATCTGCATCCGCCGACTGTACGACGGGGCCCCGGGCCGCCACGAGGGTGCGCAAATGCACGCCGATTGCGGCGCGGCGCCGTACAGACACGCCCGCTCGCGGAAGGACGGGCTAGCCCAGGCGGGTCTTCAATCCGTCTAGTTCGTCCTTGATGCCGGTCGGCAGCTTCTCTCCGACGAACTCGAACCACTCCTCGATGAGCGGCAGTTCCCTGCGCCACTCGTCGGCGTTCACGGCCAGCGCCTCATCGACGTCTTCGGGATCCACGTCGAGGCCCGAGAGGTCCAAGTCGGCCGCAGTGGGAACAATGCCGATCGGGGTGCTCTTGCCCTCGGCCCGTTGCTCAATGCGCTCGATGGCCCACTTCAACACGCGGCTGTTCTCGCCGAATCCCGGCCACAGGAAGCGGCCGTCGTCGCCGCGGCGGAACCAGTTGACGAAGAACACGGCCGGCATCTTGGATTCGTCGGAGTTCTTGCCGACGTCGATCCAGTGCTGCATATAGTCGCCGACGTTGTAGCCGATGAACGGCAGCATCGCCATCGGGTCGCGGCGTACCGTGCCGACCTTCCCCTCGGCGGCGGCGGTCTGCTCAGAACCCAGGGTTGCGCCGATGAACACGCCGTGCTGCCAGTCGCGGGCTTGGGTGACCAGCGGGACCGTTGTCTTGCGGCGACCACCGAACAAAATCGCCGAGATCGGTACACCCTGCGGGTCGTCCCATTCCGGGGCGAGCGTCGGGCACTGCGAGATGGGAGTGCAGTAGCGCGAATTCGGATGCGCCGCCTTGGTCTCGGTCTCCCGCAGGATCCAATCGTTACCCTTCCAGTCGATCAGGTGATCGGGTTCGCCTTCCAGCCCCTCCCACCACACGTCTCCGTCGTCGGTCCTGGCCACGTTGGTGAAAACGGTATTGCCGGCGGCGATGGTCCTCATCGCGTTGGGGTTGGAGTCCCAGTTGGTCCCGGGGGCGACACCGAAGAAGCCGAACTCGGGGTTGGTCGCGTAGAGCCTGCCGTCCTTGCCGAAGCGCATCCAGGCTATGTCGTCGCCGACGGTCTCGGCCCGCCACCCCTCAATCGTGGGTTGCAGCATCGCGAGATTGGTCTTGCCGCAGGCCGAGGGGAATGCCGCCGCAATGTAGTAGGCCTTGTTCTCCGGCGAGATCAACTTCAGGATCAGCATGTGCTCGGCGAGCCAGCCCTCGTCGTGCGCCATCGCCGAAGCGATACGCAGCGAATAGCACTTCTTGCCCAGCAGAGCGTTTCCGCCGTAGCCGGATCCGTAGCTCCAGATCTCCCGAGTCTCGGGGAAGTGGGTGATGTACTTCGTGTCATTGCATGGCCACGGCACGTCCTGCTGCCCCGGCTCCAGGGGAGCGCCGATCGAGTGCAGCGCCTTGACGAAGAAGCCGTCATCGCCCATCTTGTCCAGCGCAGCCTGCCCCATCCGGGTCATCGTGCGCATCGAGACAACGACGTACTCCGAATCGGTGATCTCCACCCCCAGCTTCGGATCCTCGGCGCCCAGCGGACCCATGCAGAACGGAACCACCCACATGGTCCGGCCCCGCATCGACCCCCGGTACAGGTCGGTCATGATCCCGCGCATCTCCGCTGGATCCATCCAGTTGTTCGTCGGACCGGAGTCGATCTCGCGTTCAGAACAGATGAAGGTGCGGGACTCGACCCGCGCAACGTCAGAAGGATCGGACAAGGCCAGGAAAGAGTCCGGCTGCTTCTGGGGGTTGAGCCGTGTGAAGGTGCCCGCCTCGACCAATCGGTCGCACAGCGCCGTGTACTCCTGTTCGGAGCCATCAGCGAAGGCGACCCGGTCAGGCTGCGTCAGTTCGGCGACCTCGCGCACCCACGACAGCAGCTTCTCGTGTTTGGTCGGTGCCGAATCCAATCCCGGAATAGTCGCTGCGGTCATGCTGTCTCGTCTCCTGCATCTTCGTGCCAGCTGTCTGCCAGGACGCAGGTACGGCGAATCGAAACCCAAAGGCTTCAAAGCAGCCGTGGCCGCCCCCTCGCTATTGAGGTTAACGCGGGCGCCATTCCCGCCCTACGTCAGGAGTATGTCCGAATAGCTGCCAGGAGGAATTCAGATCGGCACAACCGGGTCCTTTAGTCGCCGGTAACCGGCGATTCAACCGGGGTTGCGCTCGGCCAGTGCCTCGCAAACGGCCCGCAGCGCCCTCCGTAACGAGGGCATCTCGTGATCGCGGACGGCTTCGGCGCGGGCAATCGCCTCCGCATGCTCGGCAAGTTCGGCCTCGATGGCAGCGATACGGCGGCCGAGGGCTCGTCGCTGCCCGTCAACGCTGGCGACATGCTCCGTCGACAGCGCCGCTTCGGCAGCCAGCATGCGGGTGGCTATCCGCTCCTCGGCACCGGAGCGGACCATGCCGGTCACCTCGACCACCCACCGGTCCAGCATCGCCCGATGGTGCAGCAGCCCCCGAATCCGGACCACCCACACCGTGATGGCCAGCCCGACAACACCGCCGGCCACCAGTCCCACCGCGGGGTCGCTGGACGCCAGCCCAGCGAACAACCTACTCACCAGCAGCGCGACCCCGAGCCCGAATCCCACCCCGAGAACCGCCGTGAGCTGGGTTTCCACCCGGCCCGACGCTACCGGCGGATCGATGAGCCCGGCCATCCGCTCAGGGGGCGGCCGCGGCGGCTCAGCCAGCCCGAAATCCGCCGCCACCCGCCGGACGCGCACCGTGATGTCGTCGTCGACAGCCGCGACGATCTCACGGCACCGCCTGCGCACCTGCTCCTCGATTTCTGCGGCCGGCCGCCGACCGGTGCCGACTACCTTCTCCGTTTTCTCCGTTAGTTCTGCTCGCGCGACCGCACATCGGGTACGGGCTGCGAACATCAACACCACGCGGGCCTGCTGAATCCGACTCCGCAGTGCGATCGTGCTCTCCGGGCCTAGCAGCCTCCGTTGCCGCAACAGGTCCGCGCGGCGTTCCCGAACCACCTGCGCCCGCTGCTGGGCATCCTTGACCGCGGCCGCCAACCGCGACATCTCGGCGCGGAGCCGCCACTCCGACGCCCGCAGACTGTTCCGCCGGGCCGACTCCGGGTCGGCGAGTCGACGTTCCAGGAGTTCGACCAGGTCACCGATGAGCGGCGCCCCCCATCGCGGCGCGGCTGCCGCCGGCGCCCATGGCAGGTGGCGAAGACGCCCGGTGCGCCCGGCCAGCCGTTCCCGGTTGAGCGCGAGCACACCGCGCCAGTCACGGTGGTCGTCGACCTTGGACACCACCGCGACGACGACCTCGGTCTGCGCGGTGACGAGTTCGGCAAGAGCACAGTCAGACTCCGTGACCGGCGCAACCGCAGACATCACCAACACCACCGCGGCGGGCGCCAC
>JAHZJB010000153.1 GCA_022601135.1 Actinomycetes bacterium
CTGGGCGAGATGGCCGAGAAGCATCCGCTCGTCATTTTGCCCAGCGATGCACCGTCGAGTGTCGCCGCGACCAAGATGGCCGAGGCGTTCGAAGAAACCGGTTCGGACAATCTCCTCATCGTCGCCTTCATCAACGAAGCAGGACTGACGCGTGACGACGAGACGGCCTACCGCAAGCTCGTGGATGCGCTGCGTGACGATGTCATCAATGTCGTGTCGGTCCAGGATTTCGTCAGTACGCCTCAGCTGCGCCAATTCCTGACCAGCGAGGACAAGACGACCTGGGTGTTGCCGGTCAGCCTCGAGGGTGAGTTGGGCACACCGAGGGCCCACGAGTCCTTCAACCGGGTTGCCGACGTCGTCAAGCACAACGTCACCACCTATGACGGCGTCGCTCCGGGGGACGGTTTGACTGTCTACCTCACCGGTCCCGCGGCCACCGTCGCCGACCTGACCGTTGCGGGTCAGTCGGATTGCCTGCCGATCGAGATCGCGATCGCCGTTCTTGTGTTGCTGGTGTTGCTGGTGGTGTACCGCAGCATCGTCACGATGCTGCTGCCGCTGGTGACGATCGGATCCTCGGTATTCATCGCCCAGGGGCTGGTGGCCGGCTACTCCTACCTGACCGGCTCGGGCATCTCGAACCAGTCCATCGTGTTCCTGAGCGCGATCCTTGCTGGAGCCGGAACGGATTACGCGGTCTTCTTCATCAGCCGGTATCACGATTACCTGCGGTCAGGCGCTGATTTCGATCAGGCGGTCCGGAGGGCGATGATATCGATCGGGAAGGTCATCACCGCATCTGCGGCCACCGTGGGCCTCACCTTCGTCGTCATGAGCTTCGCCCAGATGGGTGTGTTCAAGACGGTCGGTGTGACGTGTGCGATCGGCATCGGCGTCGCATACCTGGCCGGGGTGACCCTGCTGCCGGCAATTCTGGCGCTCCTGGGGCCGCGTGGCTGGGTCAAGCCGCGGCGCGAACTGACGGCCCGGTTCTGGAGACGTTCGGGTATCCGCATCGTGCGCCGGCCGGTGCCGCATCTGGTGGCCAGCGTGCTGGTGTTGGCCCTCCTGGGCACCTTTGCCGGGTTCGCGCGCTTCAACTACGACGATCGGAAAGCGGTAGCGCCCTCTGCGCCCAGTTCGGTTGGGTACGCGGCGCTGGAACGTCATTTCCCCATCAGCCAGTCCATTCCCCAGTACATCCTGGTCCAATCGCCGCAGGATCTGCGCTCACCGCGGGCCCTCGCAGACTTGGAACAGATGGCTTCACGCATCGCCCAGCTGCCGGACATTTCCCTGATCACCGGTATCACCAGACCCCTGGGGGAGGTGCCGCGGGAGTTCCGGGCCACGTTCCAGGCGGGTATCGTCGGTGCCCGGCTGGCCGACGGCGCCGCTCAGATCGGTGAGCGCTCCGGTGACTTGAACAAGCTGACGGACGGGGCCACCACGTTGGCCGACACCCTCGGTGACCTGCGCGGACAGGTCAATGAGGTGGTACCGACCCTCAGAAGCCTGGTTGACACCTATTCGTCGGTGCGGGCCGAGTACGGTGGCGAGAAGTTGGTGCGAGACGTCGAAACCGCCGCCCTGCTCGTCGACAGCGTCAACAAACTCGGCCTTTCCGTGGGCATCAATTTTCGCGCCATGAAGGACTTGTTCGCCTGGATAGGCCCAGTGCTCACCGCACTGCAGGGCAACCACGTGTGCGATGCCAACCCCTCGTGCGTCGACACCCGCCTCCAGTTCGAGAAGCTGGTCGCCGCGCGGAACGACGGACGGGTGGACGAGGTCAACGAACTGGCCGGACAATTACAGGGGGTCGGGGACAGGCAGACCCTCACCGCGATGGTCAACCAACTGAACGGCGCGCTCGCCACGTTGACGAAGGCGATGGCGGACATGGGGCTGGACACCCCCGGTGGTGCACGGGCGGGCCTGAACAAGTTGCAGGACGGGGCCGACCGCCTGGCCGACGGAAGCCGACAGGTGGCCGGGGGAGTCGACGAGTTGGTCGCGCAGGTCGAAGTGATCGCCGACGGACTCAACGAGGCATCGGTGTTCCTGCTGATGATGCGTCACGACGCAGCAAGTTCGACGATGGCCGGATTCAACATTCCGGACGAAGTGCTGAATGCCCCCGAATTCCAACAGGCCGCCGAGGCCTACATTTCCCCTGACGGTCACTCGGTGCGGTATCTGGTGCAAACGAACCTCAATCCCTTCAGCCCGGAGGCGATGGATCAGGTCAACCTGATCAGTGACACCGCCCGGAGCGCGCAGCCCAACACCTCACTGGCCGACGCCTCTATTTCGATGGGCGGGTTCCCGGCCGCACTGCGCGACACCCGTGACTATTACGAGCACGACATACGATTCATCGTCATCGCGGCCCTCATCGTCGTGCTGCTGACGCTGACCGTGTTGCTGCGTTCCCTCGTCGCGCCGGTGTATCTCGTAGGTTCGGTGGTGCTGTCGTACTTCGCCGCGATCGGCCTCGGCGTGCTGATGTTCCAGTTCATCCTGGGTGAGCCGTTACATTGGAGCGTGCCGCCGTTGGCCTTTGTGGTCTTGGTCGCGGTCGGCGCCGACTACAACATGCTCTTCGTGTCTCGAATGCGGGACGAGTCTCCGAACAGCATCCGGTACGGCGTCATTCGTACCCTGGGGTCGACCGGCGGTGTGATCACCGCGGCGGGGCTTATCTTCGCCGCGTCGATGGCCGGTCTGCTGTTCTCCAGCATCGGGATCGTGGTCCAAGGCGGCTTCGTGATCGGTGTGGGGATTCTGCTGGACACCTTCGTCGTCCGCACCATCACGGTGCCCGCCATCGCTGCGCTGGTCGGCAAGGCGAACTGGTGGCCCTCACGGGTGGGGGCCGGGAGATCATCTACGCCCTCACCCCCGGCTCCAGCAGAAATCGGCTAGCAAACAGCCGGATTTAGCGTGCGCAGGGGTTTTGTGTGAAGATACGAGTTGATAACGGAGCGTTCTGAGGTACGGATGAAGAAGCTCCCCTCAGAGCTAATACGGAGCACTTACTACGGACGTGATGTGACGCCTTCGCCAAAGTCATCCATTCTCTCGATGCTGCATGGACGTGCCAGCATGCGTCCTGACGATGTGGCATTCACCTTCACCGATTACACCAATGGTGCCGGTGTTGCGGGACTCTCTGAGAGTCTCACGTGGTCGCAGCTATCACGGCGAACCCTGAACGTGGCGCGCGAGCTCCACCTGCACGGGTCGGTGGGTGACCGGGCTGTGATCCTGGCTCCGCAGGGCCTCGACTACATCCTGGCCTTCCTCGGGTCCATGCAGGCCGGACTGATCGCAGTTCCGCTCCCGTTGCCGAATCCGGGTTCGAGCCCCAATCAGCTCGGCGCGGTCTTTGCCGACACCTCGCCCTCGGTTGTGCTGACCACCTCCGCGGTAGCCGTTGATGTCGGCGATCATGTTGACCAATCACGCATGGACACCGCGCCCAAGATCGTCGCAATCGATTCGGTGGGCCAGTCCGTCGAGGACGGATTGGACGGACTACCAAGCATCTCCAGCATCGAGACCGCTGATCTGCCCGACATCGCGTATCTGCAGTACAGCTCGGGCTCGACCCGCACGCCGACCGGGGTCATGGTCTCGCATCGAAACCTGCAGGTGAATTTCGAGCAGTTGATGCGCAGCTATTTCACGGACACCGGAATCAGCGTCCCACCGGACTCCACTCTGGTGTCCTGGTTGCCCTTCTACCACGACATGGGATTGGTGCTGGGCGTCTGCGCCCCGATCCTGGGCGGCTACCGTGGCGTCTTGACCAGCCCGTTGGCGTTCCTGGAAAGGCCGGCCCGGTGGATGCGATCGCTGGCCGAGAATCCCCACCCGTTCTCGTCGGCGCCAAATTTCGCCTTCGACATGGCCGCCCGCAAGACCGCCGACAGCGACCTGGCCGGGCTCGACTTGGGTGGGGTGCTGGGCATCATCAGCGGTGCCGAACGGGTCGAGCCGGCGACCCTGCGACGTTTCGTTGACCGGTTTGCGCATTTCAACTTCCGCGACAGCATGATGCGTCCGTCCTATGGCCTGGCCGAGGCGACTGTCTTCGTGGCGGCGGGCACCTGGAGTGACACAGTGGACACCGGGCCGGAGCCGCGCTTCGATGTCGCCGAGTTGGGCGCGGGCCGGGTTAAGCGGTGTGCGGCCGGAGCCGGGTCAGCTCTGGTGCCGTACACGGTGCCGAATTCGCCCACGGTGCGGATCGTCGACGTCGAGACGAACCGGGAATGCCCGTCGGACGTTGTCGGCGAAATCTGGGTCCATGGCGAGAACGTTGCCAGTGGCTATTGGCGGAAAACACCAGAGGAGCAGCAGTGCTTCGGTGCAACGCTTGTCGACCCGTCGCCGGGCACACCCGACGGGCCGTGGCTGCGCACCGGTGACCTCGGCTTCATCTCAGATGGCCAGCTGTTCATCGTGGGCCGCATCAAAGACCTGCTCATCATCCGCGGACGCAACCACTATCCGGAGGACATCGAGGCCACGGTCCAACAGATCACCCGAGGCCGGGTCGCGGCGATCTCGGTTCCGGTGAACAGTACCGAGAAGCTCGTCACCGTCATCGAGATCAAGAAGAAGACGGACATCTACGAGGACGCGATGCGCTGGCTGCGAGGGGTCAAGTCTGAGGTCACGTCCGCCGTCTCCAACGCGCACGGCCTGACGGTGGAGGATCTGGTATTAGTACAGCCCGGGTCGATTCCCACAACGACCAGCGGCAAGATTCGGCGCTCGGCTTGCGCCGAGCAATACCGCCACGACCAGTTCCTCCGCTTGGACGCTTGACACCCCCGCCGCGACCGGCTTGACCTAAGCCGCCGTCGTCGACGCGGGTGTGTCGCCGAGTCGGAGTACAGTCTGTGTCAGCAAGGATCGGTAGTTGAGCAGGGGGATCGGTGTGAGAAAACGATGAAGCCAGTACTCGCATTCAGCACTGCGCTCATCACGGTCGGCGCCACCGGGTTGTTCGGTTGTGGAATCGCCGCAGCTGACGACGTGGCGCCGGGTGCGCCGCACGGACCGCAGCCGGCCGACGTAGCGGCACCATTGGGCACCCCGGGGCAGTCGTACGCGCTTGGCGGTGCCCACGTATCGAACGTCCCGTACGAGGCGTTCATCATGGCTACCGGCGCGAAGTGGTTCCCGGAGGCCGATCGACAGATCGTCGACTATCCCGCCGGGCAGGTTCAGGGACACACGCTGGAGCGGTTGTTCCCGGGCATAGGCCGACTGGACGACTCGTTCCCAGGTCTGGGTCTGGACGGCCCCAGCATCGGCGAGTCGGTCGACGTCGGAGCACCCGACACCATTGCTGCGATCCGTGCCGGTGGCCCCGGCACCGTGCACGGCCTGTCCGAAGGTGCGATGGTGCTCGACCAAGTGCAGCGAGACCTGGCCTATGACCCGGCCGGTCCGCCGCCAGAGGAACTGAGCTTCGCAATGTATGGCCCACCCGTGGGACGGCACGGATTCGGTGAGGGCTTCCTGACCCAGGTGTTCCCCGTCGGCAGTGTCGTTCCGTCATTGGACTACCGCATACCGCCCCCGGTGGAGAGCCAGTACGACACCTACAACTTCGTTTCCGCCTACGACCTTGCCGCTGACTGGCCGGACAGGCCGGACAATTGGATATCGGTCGCCAATGCCATTGTGGGCCTACCGACTGTGCACAGCGCGGTGGCGTTCACCGATCCGAGCATGGTGCCGCCGCAGAATGTCCGAACGACGGTGAACTCCAGGGGTGCCAAGACGACGACGTACATGGTTCCCGCGGAGCACCTTCCGTTGGTGCTGCCCCTGAAGTACCTTGGGGTGCCGAAAGAGACCCTGCTGGAGCTCGATGCGGTGCTGCAGCCTTACGTCGATGCGGGCTACTCACGAAACGACGACCCGCTGACCGCCCCGATCACGGTCGATCCGGTGAACGGCTACGACCCCGCAGACGTCACCGCACCGATTACCCAGGCGGCCTTCGGCGGCGAGGCAGATCCCATATCGCAGGTGGTGTCCTTCTTCCAGGCGGGGCTCGGCTTCTAGCTGAGCTGCGCCGGGATGGTCGCTACAGTCCGGCGAAGCCCACTCCAAGCAACACGACGCCGACCACAGCCAACAAGACGGCGATGCCGCGACGGCCCTGTGACCGCAACAGTTCATAGATAGCGGCCAGCGTCGCGCGGGTACGTTCGGGGGCCACCAGGTAGCACAGCAAAGGGATCTCTACCAGCGCGAACGCCACCACGTTGAACAGCATCAGGGCACCGAACTGGGTGGCGGCCGCGGCGCCGGAGGCGACGATGAGGGCCAGGGCCGCGATGTAGTCGACGGACGGCAGCGCGATACCCATTCCGGCGACACCCGCCGTCCACAGCGAACGGGTGTTCAGTAGTTGTCGGGCGCGCACCGTGACCGGCCCCAGCCATCGCGTTATCGCACCCGGGGGTCCGTCGGTGGATCCACTCCCGATCACTCGTGTTGCCACTAATGCGGCGTTGACCAGCAGGATCGCGCCGACAACGATCTGCACCATGGGCAGAGTCAAATGAGCGGACCCTAGCGCCGGCCGCAGGACGAACAGCACGATCACCCCCACCGTGATGCCCATCGCGAAACCACCGGCGAGGAAGGCGAGTAGCTGCAGGCCCGGTCGCGGGCGGTTGATCATCAGAACCGTCATGCCAACCCGGAACGGCTCCAGGCTGACCGCAACGGCCATCGCCAGCAGCGTGATCCACATGACGAATCCCTGGTTGTCCGTGTCCGCTAGGCGAGGGGCCCGGCGAACCGATCCTGCTCGGAGATGGTCAACGTGACGCTGTCGGGTTGTACGCCCACGCCTGGACGCAGCGAGGAAGACACCGACGTGCTGAACATGGCCGTCACGTTACCGTCTACGGCCCGGCCATTCGGCGCGCCCGGACATGGCAGCCGACCAAGAGCCCGTGTGATGATGGTGGGCGATGAGCGGTGCAAGGACCAATTCGGGGACCCACCTCAGCCCGTCGGCGCTACGAGAGGCGTTCGGGCATTTTCCCGCGGGTGTCATTGCGATCGCCGCCGAGGTCGCCGGTACCCGAATCGGCTTGGCGGCCAGCACGTTCGTCCCGGTCTCTCTTGACCCGCCGTTGGTGTCGTTCTGCGTGCAGAACACGTCGGCGACCTGGCCCCGGCTCCAGGACGTCCCGTACTTGGGTATCAGCGTGCTCGGCGAATCACATGACGAGGCGGCGCGTTCCCTGGCCGCCAAGACCGGCGACCGGTTCGCCGGTCTTCAGACGGCTTCGACCGAACGGGGAGCGGTGTTCGTCCGCGGGACCAGCGTGTGGCTGGAAAGCGCCATCGAACAGTTGATCCCGGCGGGGGATCATACGATCGTGATCCTGCGGGTCAGCGACATCACCATTCATCCGGATGTGCCGCCGATCGTTTTCCACCGCAGCACCTTCCGCAGACTTGGCGGCTGAGGCCGACTGGCGCGTTCGGCACTACGGTCGGCTGCCGAGCTCCTCGCGGTAACTGCCGATGCGCTGGTCCAGCTCGGCGGCATCGGCGCTGCGGCCCTCCTTACGGGCAAGCTCGGCGCGGGCGCTGAGTGCGCGGATCGCTGTACGAATGTCGTTCACGCTCTGGGGCTCTCGAAGCGACATGGACGCTGCCTTTCTCCATTGATTGGCTGCTTCCTCGAGGATACTCCCGCGGAGGTCAGCTGCGCGTGGGTCCAAAGGCCCTGATGCAGCCGCGCAATCTAGGGGCGCATCTCATAGGCGCCGTCGTAGCCCGCGACCTTCTCCCAGACTCGGTCGAAGCGCGCCGAGTCCGCAACGGGTTTGCGCACGGCGGCCAGCGCCCATTCCTGCTGTGCGGGCGTGGAGCTGGGTTTTCCATGCAGGGCGATGGCGTACGCGGAGAAGTCGCGAATCTGAATGTCGAAAATCTGATCGACCAGATCACGATCGAGGCCGGTCAACTCGGCTTGTTCGAGAATCAGCTGACCGTACACGACCAGCGTGAACAGGTGCCCGATAACGAGGACGAAGTCGAGGTCGCCCTGCTGGTCGGCGTCGGGAGCCGCGGTGCCCAGCATCTCTTTGAACGCCTGCACCTGCTCGTAGAAGCGGGCAACGTTCGGAATGCCGGAGTTGTTCTCGTAGACCGGAGCCCAGTCCGCGAAGCGGACCTTCGATGCCCCGCGCGCCGGACCCTGCGACCAGAAGAACACGTCGTCGGCCGGGTCGTTACGGGTGCCGATCTGTGGGTAATCGGCCGGATTGAACATGTAGTTGGGCATGAACTTCAGGATCTGCGCCACGTTGACGTGGACCGTGCCCTCTAGCCGCGGCAGCGCCCCGATGAGCCGGGCAACCTCGCAAAAATAAGTGTTCTTCTCGAAACCCTTGGCGGCCAGCACATCCCACAGCAGGGTGACCACTTTTTCGCCTTCGGAGGTGACCTTGGACTTGGTGACCGGATTGAATAGCAGGTAGCGGCGGTCCTCGAGGCTGGCGCTGCGGAAGTAGTCGATCGCCCGGTCGCTAAACGCCTTCATGGCAATCAGCCTGGCGTAGGCGTCGACGAAGCTGGCGCGCACATGCGGAAAATCGGTGACCGGATTGCCGTACAGGATGCGATTGTTCGCGTGCGTGATGGCCTCGTAGAACGCGTGTTCACACATGCCGATAGAACCACTGCACAGGTTGAATTTGCCTACGTTGACGGTGTTGAGGGCGGCCGAAAACGCTTCGGGACCGGTGCAGAGGATGTCCTCTTCGTGGACCGGGTAGTCGTTCAGGGCGAAATTGCTGACGAACATCTGGCCGTGCACCACATTGCCCAGCAGCTCGTAGTTCTGGTGTGCGCTGTCGGCCACAAACCACACGTACCCCTCGGCACCCTCGACATCGGTACGGCGAGAGAACACCGACACCATGCCGGCCACGTTGCCGTTGCCGATGTAGTACTTCTCGCCCGACGCGCGGAACACGACGCCGTCGTCATCGTCGTCGGCCGCGGGGGTAAGCACCATGTCGGTGTTGTAGATGTCGGCACCGTGCTCACGCTCGGACAGAGCGAACGCCATGACACCGCCCGCCTCAAGCTGGGCCGCCGCCCGCTCCTTGGCCTTGATGTTGTCGCTCTGCCAGATCGGCCCGAGGCCCAATATGGTGACCTGTTCGGCGTACCAGTACGCCAGCCCGTAGAACCCCAGAATCTCACTGAGGATGGCGTTGCGCGAGGTGTCCCAGCGCTTGTTGTCGTCGCCCTCGGCGAACTCCGACGGGGTGAGGAAGGTAGCGAACAGTCGCTCCCGCTTCACGAAGTCGAGAAAATCGCTGACCCACGTCGCTTCCAGATCGTCGCGGAGCAGCCGTTTCTTCCCCCGCTCCTCAAACCAGTCGATCAGGGCGCGCAGCTGGCGTCGGGACTCCGGGTCGAGTTGCTGTGGGTCGAAACTGTTCGGGTTGAGCAACAGTCCGTTTGCAGGGGGCATGGTCGGCATACATCTGGCCTTTCGTGGAGGCGGGTCCCTCCTCGAATCTAGCGCGTGGACCTTGGGATGAAGAGAACGGGCGTCAGGCATGCACGTTGCGCACGCCGACGGCGTTGCGGAGACCGGAGCAGTTCACGCATCCCACGCAGCCGATACAGTCCGTGCACCCGACGCATCCCACACACGCACGGCACTGGATGCAGGCGATGCAGCCCAGGCAGGCAGCGCATCCGCGGCAGGCCACGGAGAGCACCGTCAGCACGCTGCCCGCGATGCCGGCGCTGCCGGCGGTGGCGATGGAGCCCGCGACGCCGGCACTTCCGGCGGTGGCGATGGAGCCCGCGACGCCGGCACTTCCGGCGGTGGCGATGGAGCCCGCGACGCCAGCACTTCCGGCGGTGGCGATCGATCCGGTGATGCCGGCACCACCGGTCGTCGCGACGCTGCTCACAACGTTGGACGCCGGCGTCTGCGGCGTCGCTCGTTTCGTGCGCACGGCCGTTACTTCCTGCGGAAGAGCTTGTTGCCCAGCCAGACCACGGGGTCATACTTTCGGTCGGCTGCGCGTTCCTTCATCGGTATCAGCGCGTTGTCGGTGATCTTGATGTGCTCGGGGCAGACCTCGGTGCAGCACTTGGTGATATTGCACAAGCCCAGGCCGTTCTCCTCCTGCGCCTGCTCGGGGCGACGCTCCAGGGTGTCCAGCGGGTGCATGTCCAGTTCGGTCTGACGCATCAAGAAGCGTGGCCCGGCGTAGGCCTCCTTGTTGTCCTCGTGGTCACGTATGACGTGGCAGACGTCCTGGCACAGGAAGCACTCGATGCACTTGCGGAACTCCTGGGAGCGGTTGACGTCTTCCTGCTGCATTCGGTATTCGCCGGGCTGGAGATCCTTCGGCGGCGTGAACGACGGGATCTCTCTGGCCTTCTGGTAGTTGAAGGACACGTCGGTGACCAGGTCGCGCATCACCGGGAAAGTCCGCAGCGGCGTCACGGTCACGGTCTCGTCCTGGTCGAAGGTCGACATCCGGGTCATGCACATCAGCCGCGGTTTGCCGTTGATCTCGGCCGAGCAGGATCCGCATTTGCCCGCCTTGCAATTCCAGCGCACCGCCAGGTCCGGCGTCTGGGTGGCCTGTAGTCGATGAATGATGTCGAGCACCACTTCGCCGTCGTTGACCTCGACGGTGAAGTCGTCCAGCCCACCACCATCCACGTCGCCTCGCCAGACCCGGAGTTTGGCCTGATATTTTCCGGTGGAGCCTGCCATCTTCAGCCCTTCCGTCCGGGGTGCTCGGCCAGTTCTGCATCGGTGTAGTACTTCTCGAGTTCGGAGAGTTCGAAACACTTCAGCAGGTCCGGCCGCATCGGGGTCTGCCTTTCCGGTGTCACCGTCACGCCGGGTACCAATGCGTCACGGGTGGCGGCCTCGTTGGTGCGGCACACCAGCAGCGTGTGGCGCCAGTCGGCGTCCATCTGCGGGTGGTCGTCTCGGGTGTGCCCGCCGCGACTTTCGGTGCGCTGCAGTGCGGCCTTGGCCACGCACTCGCTGACCAGCAGCATGTTGCGCATGTCGATGGCGAGATGCCAGCCCGGGTTGTACACCCGTCCGCCCGCCACGGTGACGTTCTGCACGCGCTTCTTGAGTTCCTCGAGTTTGGTCAGTGCCTCGATGATCTCGGCTTCCTTGCGGATGATGCCGACGAGATCGTTCATCGACTGTTGCAACTCGGCGTGCAGCGCATACGGGTTCTCCGGATTCGCGTGCTGGTCGTACGGTGCCAGGGCCATCCGGGCGGCCTCGTCGACGGCTCCCTGGGGGGCCTTCGGCCGGTCGGACAGTGCCCGTACGTAGTCCGACGCGCCGAGGCCCGCGCGCCGACCGAACACCAACAGGTCGGACAGCGAATTGCCGCCCAGTCGGTTGGAGCCGTGCATCCCGCCTGCGCACTCACCTGCGGCGAACAGGCCCGGCGTCTTGGCCGCGCCGGTGTCCGGGTCCACCTCGATCCCGCCCATCACGTAGTGGCAGGTCGGGCCGACCTCCATCGCATCCTCGGTGATATCGACTTCGGCCAGCTCGATGAACTGGTGGTACATGGAGGGCAGGCGCCGTTTGATCTCCTCGGTGGGCATGCGCGATGCGATGTCCAGATACACGCCGCCGTGCGGAGTGCCCCGGCCTGCCTTGACCTCGGCGACGATGGCCCGGGCGACTTCATCGCGGGGTAGCAGGTCAGGTGTTCGGCGGGCGGAGTCGTTGTCCTTGAGCCACTGATCGGCCTCCTCCTCAGTTTCGGCGTACTGCCCCTTGAACACCGCGGGGATGTAGTCGAACATGAACCGTTTGCCCTCGGAGTTCTTCAGTACCCCGCCGTCGCCGCGGACGCCCTCGGTGACGAGGATGCCTTTCACCGACAGCGGCCAGACCATGCCGGTGGGGTGAAACTGAATGAACTCCATGTTGATCAGGTTTGAACCGGCCCGCAATGCCAAGGCGTGACCATCGCCGGTGTACTCCCAGGAATTCGACGACACCTTGAAGGATTTGCCGATGCCACCGGTGGCCAGCACCACTGCCGGCGCCTCAAAGAGGATGAAGGTGCCGGTCTCGCGCCAGTAACCGAACGCTCCTGCCACGCGCTGGATGCCGTCGGCACCCTCGTCCAGGATCAGGTCGGTGATCGAGCATTCGTGGAAGACCTTGATCCGGGCCTCGTAGTCGCCGAGTTCCTTCTTGTCGTCCTGCTGCAGCGAGACGATCTTCTGCTGCAAGGTGCGGATGATCTCCAACCCGGTGCGGTCGCCGACGTGGGCGAGGCGCGGGTAGGTGTGCCCGCCGAAGTTACGCTGGTTGATCTTGCCGTCCTTGGTGCGGTCGAACAACGCACCGTAGGTTTCCAGCTCCCAGACCCGGTCGGGGGCCTCCTGTGCGTGCAACTCGGCCATTCGCCAGTTGTTCAGGAACTTGCCGCCGCGCATGGTGTCACCGAAGTGCACCTGCCAGGAATCCTTGGTGTTGACGTTGCGCATCGCCGCGGCGCAACCGCCCTCTGCCATCACCGTGTGCGCCTTGCCGAACAGCGACTTGGTCACCACGGCGACGCGCAGACCACGTTCCCGGGCCTCGATCACCGCGCGCAGACCCGCGCCGCCGGCACCGATGACGACGACGTCGTATTGGTGCCGTTCCACGTCAGCCATCTATGTAAACCTCGCTAGTCTATGAATTGCGCTGTCAGCCAGGCTGATTCAGCCAATGAATCTCAGGTCGGAAATGGTGCCGCTGGCCACCAGCATGATGTAGAAGTCGGTCAGCATCAGCGTGCCCAGGGTGATCCAGGCGTACTGCTTGTGCCGCACGTTCAGCTTGCTGATCTGCGTCCACATCCAGTAGCGGACAGGGTGTTTGGAGAAATGTTTGAGCCGGCCGCCGGTGACGTGTCTGCAGGAGTGGCAGGACACCGTGTAGAACCAGAGCATCACGACGTTCCCGACCAGGATCACGTTGCCCAAGCCGAAGCCGAAGCCGGACGGGGAGTGGAAGGCTCTGATCGCGTCGTAGGTGTTGATCACCGAGATGATCACGGCGATGTAGAAAAAATAACGGTGGGTGTTCTGGATGATCAGTGGGAAGCGTGTCTCGCCAGTGTATTTCGAGTGTGGTTCTGCGACCGCGCAGGCGGTCGGGGACTGCCATACCGTCCGGTAGTAGGCGCCGCGATAGTAGTAGCAAGTCAGTCGGAACAGCAGCAGGAAAGGCAGCGACAGCGCCGCATACGGCAGCCACCACACGTCGGGGAGAAACTGCCCGAAGTGGCTGGCTTCGGGGGTGCAGCCCTTACTCACGCACGGTGAGTAGAACGGCGTCAGGTAGTGGTACTCGGCGACGAAATAGTGGTTCTGCATGAATGCACGCACCGTCGCGTAGATGATGAACGCGGCGAAACCCAGGTCGATGATGATGGGCGACTTCAGCCAGCGATCGGTGCGCAGCGTGCGTTGTGGGATCTGCGCCCGGCCAGGAGAAAAAACGCCGGTCGCTGCGCGGTCGGCGGTGGGTGCGCTCACACAATTGCCTTTCTATGCTGTTGTAGCCCCGGTTCGCGTCCCGCAGTCGTTCACGGGACGCGGCGCTCAGCGCGTTCCGCCGAGACCTTCGCTGTCAACGCCGTGCCAGAAATCCGTATCGTACTGGGTGTCCGGAATCGCAATGCGTTCGCCAACATGTTGCAGCCCACTGCCGCCACGGGAGAGTTCCAGTTCCTCGGCGTCGATGTCGAGCCGATCGATGTCGTTGAAGATTCGTTCGGCGTCGTTGACGATGCGGCGGGTCGCTGGGCTGTCGCCGTAGTGCGCGGCCAGCGCGGTGACGCATCGCCGGAGGCTCCCGATCAATTCGTGAAGCTCGGTGAGCTCGGTGCTCCTGGACATTCGACCTCCTTGGGCTGAAGGGTGTCATGAATCACAGTACGCAATCGAGGCTAGTCACGACACCGAAAGTGATGGTGAGACCGGTCACGTTGACCGGCTGGAAGGAAAACGCAGAACCGGCGGGCCCGACATGGACCCACCGGTTCTGGTGTCTGCTGTTGGCTTCCCTTTGCGGTGGCGCTACCGGCTTTCGATCGCGATGCGCTGGGCTTCGGCGCCCTTGTGCGCTCCGGTCACCCGGACGGTCAAGACGCCGTCCTGGTAGCCGGCGGAGATGGCCTCCCCGGATACCTGGGCGGGCAGGGCGAAGGACCGGTGGAAGGAGCCGTATCGCACCTCGCTGATCCGGCGGACCCCATTGTTTCCGTCCTGCTCGGGGTCGTCGTGGATGCGCTCGTCCCGCCGTTCCCCGCGGACGACGAGCCGGCCTTTGTCCACCTCGACGGTGACGTCCTTCTCGACGTCCACGCCGGGCAGGTCCACCCGGATCACCGCATCCTCACCGTCTCGGCCGACCTCCACCGCTGGGCTGATACCCGCCCCGACGTCGTTGGCCCAATCGTTGGCGGTAGCGGGGCCGAAGAAATCCCGCACCCAGCGGTTGGTGTTCCACGCGGGTTGGGTCCACAGGGTCAGCGTGCTCATGTTCTGTCTCCTAGGTGCCGTCGACCGGCTCGTTACCGGTGCGCCTGACTGGTAGAACTTGAGTCGACCTCGCGCATGTTCCGCCTGGGCGTTCGCTGTCGGAGAACGGGCTCACAGCGCTGCATCGCCGTCGGTGAGGACCCCGTGACGGGCGCTTCACACAGCGCGACATAGGGGCAATGTGGCCTACCTAACCTGGGTCCCATGACGCCAACTTCGCACGTCGTGGTCGTCGGTCACGGCATGGTCGGCCATCGGTTCGTCGAAGCGCTGCGGTCTCGCGATACCGAGGGCAGCTGGCGGGTGACCGTGTTGGCCGAGGAGGCCGACGCGGCGTACGACCGCGTCGGCCTCACCGGATACACCGAGCACTGGGACCGTGCCAGGCTGGCGTTGCCGGGTAACGACTACCGCGGCGACCGGCTGGTCGACGTCCGGTTGGGAAGCCGGGTCGCAGAACTCGACCCGTCGACCAGGTCGGTCATGACCAGCGACGGGGCGCGGATTGGTTACGACGCGCTGGTGCTGGCGACGGGCTCCTATGCATTCGTGCCGCCGGTGCCGGGGCGTGACCTGCCGTCTTGTCATGTCTACCGAACCTTCGACGACCTGGACGCGATCCGCGCTGACGCGTTGCGAGCCCGTGACGCCGGTCGGGCGCCGGTCGGCGTGGTGATCGGTGGTGGACTGCTCGGCCTGGAAGCGGCGAACGCGCTGCGCGCCTTTGGCCTGCAGCCCCATGTCGTCGAAATGGCGCCCCGGCTGATGGCCCAGCAGCTCGATGAAGCGGGCGGCGCGCTGCTGGGCAGAATGGTCAGCGACTTGGGCATCGCCGTGCATACCGGTGTCGGGACCTCCTCAATCCAACCGGCACAACGTAATCGGCCGGTCCGGCGGTCCGCCGAGGATGAGTCCGTGCGGGTGACGTTGAGCGATGGAGCATCCATCGACGCCGGTCTCGTTGTTTTCGCCGCCGGAGTGCGGCCCCGTGACGAGCTGGCCCGCACCGCGGGGCTCCAGATCGCCGAGCGGGGCGGCGTGCTCACCGATCTGACCTGTACCACAAGCGACCCCAACGTCTACGCGATCGGCGAGGTCGCCGCGATCGAAGGGCGGTGCTACGGCCTCGTGGGTCCGGGATACACCAGTGCCGAAGTGGTCGCGGATCGGCTGTTGGGCGGCGCCGCGCAGTTCCCCGGGGCCGATATGTCAACCAAACTCAAGCTGCTGGGTGTCGACGTAGCCAGTTTCGGCGACGCAATGGGTGCCACGCCGGACTCTTTGGAGGTGGCGGTCAACGACGCCGTCAATCAGACCTACGCCAAGCTGGTCCTCTCCGATGACGCCAAGACGCTGCTGGGTGGTGTTCTGGTCGGCGATGCGTCCGCCTACGGTGTATTGCGACCGATGGTCGGGGAGAAGCTTGCCGGTGATCCGTTGGCACTTATCGCCCCGGCAGGGACTGGAGGCGGCGTTGGTGGGTCGCTGGGCGTCGGGGCCCTGCCCGTCGGTGCGCAGATCTGCTCCTGTAACAACGTCACAAAAGGTGATCTCACCGACGCGATCGCCGGCGGATGCGCCGATGTGCCCGCCTTGAAGAGCTGTACCAAGGCGGGCACGTCGTGCGGATCCTGTGTGCCCCTGCTCAAGCAGCTCCTGGAAGCCGAGGGAGTGCGACAGTCCAAGGCGTTGTGCGAACACTTCACCCAGTCGCGCGCCGAGCTGTTCGAGATCGTCACCGCCACCGATATCCGCACGTTTTCCGGCCTCATCGAGCGGTTCGGTACCGGAAAAGGTTGTGACCTGTGCAAACCGGCGGTCGCGTCCATCCTCGCGTCGACCGGCTCGGATCACATTCTCGACGGCGAGCAGGCCTCGCTGCAGGACTCCAACGACCACTTCCTGGCCAACATCCAACGCAACGGAAGCTACTCGGTGGTGCCCCGGGTACCCGGGGGCGACATCACTCCCGAACAACTCCTCCTCATCGGCGAGATCGCCCGCGACTTCAACTTGTACACAAAGATCACGGGCGGGCAGCGTATCGACATGTTCGGCGCCCGCGTCGACGAGCTGCCCGAGATCTGGCGCCGTCTCGTTGAAGGCGGCATGGAGTCGGGCCATGCCTATGGCAAGGCATTGCGCACGGTGAAGAGTTGCGTCGGTAGTGACTGGTGCCGCTACGGTCAGCAGGACTCGGTGCAGATGGCCATCAACCTGGAGCTGCGGTACCGCGGACTGCGGGCCCCGCACAAGATCAAGATGGGGGTGTCCGGGTGCGCACGCGAGTGTGCCGAGGCCCGCGGCAAGGACGTCGGGGTCATCGCCACCGAAACCGGATGGAACCTCTATGTCGGTGGGAACGGCGGTATGACGCCCAGGCACGCGGAGCTGCTGGCCGGCGACCTCGATGACGAAACCCTGGTGCGCTACATCGACCGGTTCCTGGTCTTCTACACCCGCACCGCCGATCGGCTGCAGCGCACTGCCCCGTGGGTGGAGCAACGCGGGCTGGCTCACCTGCGCGAGGTTGTGTGCGAGGACTCGCTGGGGCTGGCGGCGGAGTTCGAGGCGGAGATCGCCCGCCACGTCGAGAACTACGCGTGCGAGTGGAAGGGCGTCCTGGAGGACCCTGACAAGCTGTCGAGATTCGTCTCGTTCGTCAACGCGCCCGATGTCGCCGATCCCACCGTTACGTTCACGAGCAACACCGGCCGGAAGGTGCCGACACCGATCGGCATGCCGACGATAGGGGCTTGATGCGATGACTCTGCTCAACGACGCTCAGGTCTGGACGACCGCATGCCGCTACCACTTCCTGCTGCCGGGGCGTGGGGTGGGAGTGCTGTTGCCAGACGGCGCCCAGGCCGCACTGTTCCGACTCGACGACGGAAGCCTGCACGCGGTCGGCAACATCGACCCGTTCTCCGGTGCCGCGGTGATGTCGCGCGGTATCGTCGGCGACCGCGCCGGGCGGGCCACCGTCCAGTCACCCCTGAAGAAGCAGACGTTTGCGCTGGACGACGGCGGCTGCCTGGACTGCCCCGATGTCCGGCTGCCGGTGTACGTGACCCGGGTCACCCCCGACGGCGACGTCCAGGTCGGTTCCTAGGACCGGGTTCTCCGCGAAATGCCAGCTAGGGCTGCTGTTACGGCCCGATGACGAGCCTTTACGCGTCCGCGCGTAGTCAGTTCGTGATCGAAGTAGGGACTTTCGGCCCATGAATTCGATGTGCGGGCTGAATAGCCTCGTCGCCATGACCTACGTGATCGGCAGCGCGTGTGTGGACATCCTCGACAAGTCCTGCGTGCAGGAATGCCCGGCTGACTGCATCTATGAGGGCGCGCGCGCGATGTACATCAACCCCAACGAGTGCGTGGACTGCGGAGCATGCAGCCTCGCGTGCCGAGTAGAGGCCATCTACTACGAAGCGGACTTGCCGGAGGAGCAGGCGGAGTTCCTGGAGGACAACGCGGTCTTCTTCAGCTCTCCGCTAGCCGGTCGCGACGAGCCGCTGGGCGACCCGGGTGGCGCGATGGAACTCGGGCGGGTGGGGGTCGATACCCCGTTGGTCGCGGGCCTGCCGCCGTCAACGACCGCGCACCCCTAAGAGGGCGGGTGAACGCGAGCCCGGCCGCATGGTGGTTTGAGGACCACGATTCGCGACCGTAGATCCCGGTTCGCTGCGGGCCCGCAGAAACCTGCTGGTGATCAACCGCGCCACCCCGGGGTGGGTGCCCAGCGGGTCGGTGACCAGGTCAGCCCCGCTGGCTCGCAGCCGATCCTGGAACAGCCCCTCGGACAACAGATACGACGCAACGACAACGCGTCTGCCACCGTCGGGCCGCTGCCTGCGGATCGCCGCGACCGCGGCCGCGACGCTGGGCTCACCGGTGGCCGCGAAGGCCAACTCGACACGTGACCCGATCGTCGCCGACAGCCACGCCGCCGTTGTGTAGAGGTCACGCGTGGCCACCGGGTCCGATGTTCCTGCTGCCGCGAGGATCACGGAGTCCTCACCGCGCCAGCCGGATTCGATCAGCCGGTCAACCAGAACCCGGACAAGCTGCGGGTCGGGGCCCAGAGCGCGGGTGACGATCACGTCACGGTGCCCGCTGGTCTGCACATGGATGGGGATATCGGCGTTGACGTGGTAGCCGCGCGCGAGGAAGGCAGGCACCAGCACGGTCGGCTGGTCGGTTGTGGCGCTGAGCAACTCGCGGGGCGTCGGGCCGAGCACGTCGATGAACGCGACGTGCACCGGCAGATCCAAGACGCCCGAGACCTGTGCAGCGAGGTCGCCGATCAGCGAGACACCTCGCTGCTTGCGGGTGCCATGCGCCACCAGTAGATAATTCACGACTCGCTCGGCTCGGCTGGCTCGGATGGCTCGGCTGGATCGTCTACGGACAGCCGGTAACCGCGTTTGACCACGGTGGCGACCATCGCCTTGTCCCCCAGCGCGGTACGCAGCCGTAGCACGGCCGTTTCGATCGCGTGGGTGTCGGTGCCGCCACCCGGAAGCGCCCGCAGCAAGTCGGCTCGCGACACCACCGCACCGGGGTGGTGTGCCAACGCCCGGATTGTCGCCATCGCTGCCGGCGAAAGCTCCTTGACCGCACCGTCGACCAGGACGCAGGTGCCGCGGATCTCGAGTAGATGGCCCGCCACTTTGATCGTGCGTGACTGCAGCAAGGGCAGTTCGTCGGTGATATGACGCGCCAGCGCACCCAGTCGCATCCGCTCGGGCGACGAGGTCGGTACCCCCAGCCTCACCAGCGGCCGCGCCGTCACCGGGCCGACGCACAGTGCGTGCACGCCGTTGCGTAGCGCCGCGAGCAGCTGGCTCTCGATGCCCAGTTCCGAGGCGCGCATGAGTACCGAGGCGACCGCGGGCGCTGAGGTGAAACTGACGGCGTCGAACTTCTCCTCGGCGATACCGGCCACCAGGTTGTCGAACTCGCCGTCTCGGGGCGGCGGATTCCAGCGGTATACCCGCAGCGCTACCACCTCGGCTCCGGCCGCGCGTAGCTCGTCGAGGAATTCGGGAAACGGATCCCATTCCGCGGTGGCCCCGTGAAGCTGCACGGCGACGCGCTTTCCGGAGATGCCGCTCTCGACCAGATAGTGCACCACCTCGCGCGAGGACTCCGATTCCGGGGACCACTCCTCGGGCAGGGCGACCGCGCGCAGTGCGCCGGTGGCTTTTGGGCCGCGGGACACGATGCGGGCCTTGCTCAGGGCCGCGGTCAACTCGTTGGCCAAGCCCCATCCGTCCGCGGCTGCCATCCAGCCGCGGAAGCCGATACCGGTGGTGGCAATGACGATGTCCGGCGGCGAGCCGATCAACGACTCGGTGCGCCGGCGCAACTCCTGGTCATCGGGCAATGCCACCATCTCGATCGCCGCCGCGCTGGTGACGGTGGCGCCGCGGCGCCGTAACAGTGCCGCCAGTTCGTCGGCGCGCCGCGCTGAGGTCACCGCGACGCGAAATCCGGTGAGCGGCGACCAGTCGGGCTCACTCATCACCATTGTCTATTCAGGCCGTGTTTCGTAGCGATTAACCAGTCGTTGCGTGACCGTGTCAGACGTGCTGCGGCGATGAGATTGGGCTCACCAGAGGTCGCCGTCGCGCCAGTCGCAGGTGATCGGTGCGCTGGGGTCGAGCGTCACGGTAGGCGGCAGGTCGCCGGGCAACACGACCAGCGATCCATCCTCGCCGGGTGTCCGGATCAGCCCGGCCGGTGTCAGCGCCGACGTCGGCCCGAGCCACGGGAGCCACCCCCGGGCGATGTACAGGGGCCGGCCCGCGTCGGTCGAACTCACCGCACCCAGGTGGTATCCGCCCCGAATGACCTGCTCGATGGCCTCCATCAGGGCGCTGCCCAGCCCCTTACCGCGGTGGTCCTCGCGCACCACAACTGCCTCGACGTAGCCGCACCGCAGCGCGACGTCGCCGTAGAGGAGGCGTCGCTGTACGACCGCTGCGTGCCCGATCAGCGCGCCGTGCAGGCAGATCACCGCATGCATACCACCGAGGGCGTGCTCCCAGTCGGCGTCGGTGAACTCACCGTCGGGATTTCCGCGGAAGGCTTCGATGATCATCGAGCGGGCATGTTCGCGCGTCTCGTCGTCGAGATCAGAGGTGTGGACGAGCCGGGCACGCACACCCCGGTTCTACCAGCGTCGGCCGTGGCGCGCTTCGATACCGCCCTCGCCGACCGAACCTCAGTGCCCGCTATCGGCCGATCTCGGCCGCGACCAGTGCAGCCGGACCGTCTGCCCGGGGCGGGCCTGGGCAACCTTGTCGACGTCGTCGTCGATCACCACCCCGACCACCGGGTAGCCACCGGTCACCGGGTGGTCGGGACCCAGGATGACGGGAAATCCGTTCGGCGGAACCTGGATAGCCCCCCGGATCGTTCCCTCGCTGGGCAGCTGGACGTCTGGCCGGCGGTACTCCAGTGGCATCCCGATCAAGCGCATACCGACTCGGTCGCTGCGACCCGTGACCTGCCAGTGGGTGCGCACCAGGAGTTCGGGCTCGACGAGCCAGTCGTCGCGCGGTCCCGGCACCACGAGCAGCTCGAGCACGTCGACGGCGATTGCGGCCACCGGCGCCTGGTCCAGCTCGGGGAAATCCTCGGTGTGCGCACCGATCGGCAGCACATCGCCAGGCCGCAGTGGACGCGGGCCGATGGTGGACATCACGTCGTAGCTGCGCGACCCGAGCACAGTCGCCGCGTCGAAGCCACCGCGTACGGCCAGGTATGAGCGCAACCCCGATCGCGGCACCCCCAGGGAAATCACCTCGCCGTCTTGTGCGTAGTGAATACTGTTGGCGCCGAAAGGCACTCCATCGATCGCCGGGTTGGTATCGGCACCGGTGACGGCAATCGCCACGTTCCCTCCGCGGACCCGGGCAATGAACCCGCCCATGGTCACCTCGACGGTGGCGCGGTCTCGCGGGTTGGCCACGAGCCGGTTGGCCAGCGCGTGTGACCGGCGGTCCGCCGCACCGGAGCGTGTCACGCCCAAGTGAGACAACCCTGGTCGGCCGAGGTCTTCGACCAGCGCCAGCGGACCGGGCTGCAGGATCTCCAGTACCACTGCGGTCATGTGTCGATCGCCTGGAACTGAACCCACCGGCCGGGAGTCAAGAGCGCGGGATTCTCCCGGTCGACGTCCCACAACGGGGCTGTGGTGCGCCCGATCAATTGCCAGCCGCCGGGCGATTCGCGGGGGTAGATGCCGCTGAACTGACCGGCAAGCCCGACCGAGCCGACGGGCACCTTGGTGCGCGGGTCAGACCGTCTGGGCACGGTGAGTCGTTCGTCGCCGCCCACCAGGTAGGCGAAACCCGGCGCGAAGCCGCTGAATGCGACCCGCCAGGGTTGCCCGGTGTGGGCCGCGACGACCTCCTCGGCCGTCAATCCGGTGAGCTCGGCCACCTCGTCGAGATCCGCACCGTCATAGGTGACGTCGATGAGAATATCGGCGCGTTCGACCGGCACGAGGCCGGCGTCCGGGCTCGGGTGCACCCGGCTCAGCTGCCGCCGAGTGGGTGCCTGATACCGGGGTTCGGCCAGCTTCACCAGAACGGTCCCGGCCGCGGGGACGATGTCCACGACGCCCCGCAGTTCGGCTACCCGCAGTGCGTCGGTCCAGGCCAGAACCTCGGCCATGCTCTCGAACTCGAGAAGAAGTGCCCGATCGCCGTAATCGAGAACGCTGCTCGGGCCGGGCACGCTCATGCGCCAAAGTTAGCGCCGGCTCGCTGCGCAAGGTCGTGCCGGGCGGAACCTCTTTGGGCCTTGCCAGAAGAGTCTTAGCGATGGTTCACACTCGGTCACTTGCTCACCCGACAGGTTGATAGGTCGGCTCCCGGCGCTTGATGAAGCCGATTACCCGGTAGGTGATCGGTAGCAGGACGATCTCGACGGTCGTCTTGTACAGCAATCCCAGCGCGGTGTAGTTGACGAAATCGCCGAAGCTGGTGATGCCGATGACGCTCGCTGCGATGGCGCAGAACACCACCGTGTCACCCAACTGCCCGACGAACGTCGACCCGATCAGTCGCGCCCACAGGTACTTCTCCTTGGTGCGCTCCTTGATCAGCACCACCACCCAGGCGTTCAGAGTCTGGCCGACAATGAATCCCGCCAGCCCGGCGACGATCAGCCCGGTGTACGCACCCGCAATGTTCTCGAAGTGCTCCTGATTCTCGTAGAAGTCCGCGGCAGGCAGATACACGGTGGCCCAAAAGGCCGCCGCGGCCAGAATATTCATCGCGAACCCGGTGAATATCGCCCGGCGCGCGGCTTTGAAGCCATACACCTCCGACAAGACGTCGCCGATCACATAGGTGAGGGGAAACACGATGAACCCGCCGTCGGTGATGATCGGTCCGAGTGAGACGCCCTTGGTCGCGGTGATGTTGGAGATGATCACCAGTGCGGTGAACACGGCGACGAGAACCGGATAATAGGCCGATCCCACCCGGGCGAAGGCGGCGTGGGTGTCCTGGTCGGTGGTCTCGCTTGTCACCGGGACATTAGATCAGCCCAGCGCTGCGGCGATCATCGGTGGCACCGCGATGTCGGGGTGGGCCGCCGACGCAGGTACACGGCTCAGGGGACGGGCAGTGGCACCATGCCAGGGGGTGGCCACACCGGCGGCGGTGCGGGTGCCGGGGCCGCGGGTGCGCCGGGCGGCGCTTCAGGTGAGACGACGCCGGGAGGCAGTGTGCCAGGCGGGAGCATCGGCATGTCCCGGACGCCCAGCGCCTCGCTGGTCGCCGGATCTATCTGCGGTGCGTACAGAGTCTCGAACAGGCCCTCCGGGCTGCGCATGTTCCATAACTGGCGCAGGAAGCTCATCTGGCCGGTGTTGTTGAAGTCAGCGCCCTGGACAGGAGGTATGTACGGTGCAGTACCCGGTGGTGGCGGGGGTGCCGGGGCGGGGCCCGGGGCGGCACCGCTCTCCGCGATGGGCGTGTAGGTAAATACCTGGTTGGGAGCGGGCGCAGGTGCGTCGCCGGGCGCGGCCGGGATCGGGGCGGGGACTCCGGGGGCCGGCGGTAGCGCGGGATCGACGGGCATCGGCTGCGCCGCGGACTGGCCGGCGGCGGCCAAAGCGCCTCCGGCGACGAATGCGCTGATGACAGCGATCTTGATACGGGGCGATGGGGCCATAGTATGAAGGTTATCGGGTTGAGCGCGCATACGTTACTTGCCGGTCACGGCAGAATCATCCAATGAGCTGTTGCGAGCACATCACCGTCGCCGCGGAACGAGACACGGCATTCACCATCGACGCCTCGCGGGTCACTTTCGGGCGAGGCTGTCTGGCAGAAGTTGGCGAGCGAGCAACCGCCCTCGGCCTCACCCGGGTGGTGTTGTTCTCCGATCCCATCGTCTCCGGCCTCGCCGTCTTCGACACGGCCGCGCGATCCTTGCGGGAAGCGGGCATCGACGTTGTGCCCTACACCGAGGTACGGGTGGAGCCCACCGATGAATCATTCCGAAGCGCAGCAGCTTTCGCATCGGAAGTCAGGCCGGACGGTTACATCTCCGTCGGGGGAGGCTCGGTGCTCGATACCGGCAAGGCGGCAAATCTCTATGCCAGCTATCCCGCCGACTTCCTTGATTACGTCAACGCTCCCGTCGGCGCGGGGAAGCCGGTGCCGGGCCCCCTCAGGCCGCATATCGCCTGTCCCACCACGTCGGGCACGGGCAGTGAGGTCACTGGCATCGCGATCTTCGACCTGCTTTCCATGTCGGCCAAGACCGGTATCGCTTCACCGGCACTGCGTCCCACCGAAGCGCTGGTCGACCCGGACAGCACCGACACGCTGCCCGCCGGCGTCGTCGCGTGCAGCGGACTCGATGTGCTCTCGCATGCGCTGGAGTCCTACACCGCGCGCCCGTTCAGCCACCGCGTGGCGGCCCAGCGGCGCAGCCTGCGCCCGATGAGTCAAGGCGCCAACCCGTGGAGCGACCTGGGTAGCCTCCAGGCCCTGCGACTTCTCGGCCGGTACCTGGAACGAGCCGTGACCGACTCAGCCGATCACGAAGCTCGGGAACGGACGATGTGGGCGGCGACGCTGGCGGGCATCGCCTTCGGCAACGCCGGGGTGCACATACCGCACGCCATGGCCTACGCGGTGGCCGGTCAGGTCCGCGACTTTCACCCCGAAGGATATCCGGGAGTCGAACCGCTGGTACCCCATGGCATGGCAGTGATCCTCAACGCACCGGCCATCTTTCGACTCACCGCCCACACGAATCCACTCCGGCACCTCGAGGCTGCGCGCCAGCTCGGTGCCGACGTTCCCGACACCGTATCCGACAGTGCCGCAGGCGAGGTCCTGGCCGGACACCTGATCAGAATCATGCGCAACGTGGGCATGCCCGGCGGACTCGGGGCCATGGGATACCACCGGACCGACGCCGCTTCGCTTGCCGATGGCGCGTGGCCGCAACAGCGATTGTTGAGCAACGCACCGATCGAAGTCGACAAGGCCCTGCTGACCGAGGCATTCCAGCAGGCGCTCAGCTATTGGTGACAGAGCCTCAGATGCTCCCCGATGCGTTCTGGAACGGTTCGGGAAGGATCCATGGCTGAACCGGTGGCTTCTTTCACCGGGATGTGCAGTTGAGAGATAATCCTTTTGATGACCGATCAAGTCGCAGCGGCCGACGACGTCGTCGCCGCGCTTCGACGTGCGGGCGTCGCGGAGGTCGATGCCTCGACGCGGAGGCGTGCCGAATACTCCACCGACGCTTCGCTCTATCGCGTCGTGCCCGATGTGGTGGTCTTCCCCAGAGAAGCCGACGAGATCGGCGCCGTCATCGAAGTGGCGCGTTCACTGGGCGTGCCGATCACCGCGCGGGGCGCCGGCACATCGATCGCCGGAAACGCGGTCGGGGCGGGCATCGTGCTCGATTTCTCCCGTCACCTCAACCGTATCCGCATGATCGATCCGGAATCCGCGACCGCGATCGTGCAACCCGGCGTGATCCTGGACGACCTGCAGAGGGCCGCCGGCGCACACGGGTTGCGCTTTGGGCCCGACCCGTCGACCCACAACCGATGCACGATCGGCGGCATGATCGGTAACAATGCCTGCGGCTCCCGGGCCCTGGGGTACGGGCGCACCGCCGACAACGTTGCCGAACTCGAGATCGTGACCGGCTCCGGTGAGCTTCTGCGCGTGGCCGGGGCGGCTGACTGCGCGAGGTCGACCACACTGTCCCGGCTGGACACCGTGGTCGGCACGCGGCTCGCTCTGATCCGCACCGAGTTCGGCCGGTTCTCCCGGCAGGTGTCGGGCTACTCGTTGGAACACCTACTTCCCGAGCGTGGATTCGACGTCGCGAAGGCGTTCGTCGGGACGGAGGGCACCTGGGGGCTGCTGCGCGAGGCGACGGTACGGCTGGTTCGCGTTCCTGCTGTCAGACTGCTGCTGGTCGTGGGGTATCCCAACATGCCGGCCGCCGCCGACGCCGTGCCCGCCGTGCTGCCGTTCCGCCCGGTCGCAGTAGAGGGTCTGGACGCTCGTATCGTCAATGTGGTTCGGAATCGCAGAGGCTCGGCCGCCGTACCCGAAATGCCAGCGGGGCAGGGCTGGCTGCTGATCGAGCTCTGCGGCGATGACGCCGCCGAGGTCGCCGCCCGCGCCGACGCCACCCTCGCCGCGGCGGACGCCACCGAGGGCTGGGTGGTCGGCGGCCCGGGCGAAGCGGCCGCACTGTGGAAGATCCGCGAAGACGGTGCTGGATTGGCAACCCGGACAACCGAACCCGCCGGGAAGACAGGGTGGGAAGACGCGGCCGTGCCGCCCGAACGCCTCGGAAACTACCTGCGCGAGTTCGAGGAATTGCTGGCAGAGCGGGAACTGACCGGAGTGCCCTACGGGCACTTCGGCGACGGGTGCATCCATATCCGGATCAACTTTCCGCTGGACCGCCCCGAGGGGCGCCCGGTATTCCGCGATTTTCTCATCGACGCCGCGAAACTTGTTGCCGGCTACGGTGGTTCGATGTCCGGAGAGCATGGAGACGGCCGGGCACGGGGGGAGCTACTGCCGCTGATGTACTCGCCGGAAGCGATCGACACCTTCGCCGCGGTGAAGAACGTATTCGATCCGCACGATGTCCTGAATCCGGGGGTCATCGTGGCGCCGCGCCCGGTGGACGCCGACCTTCGCGAGGTATCTGCCCGGTCCATGGTCTCGGACCTGGCCTTCGGATACCGTCACGACGCCGGTGATTTCGGCAACGCGGTACATCGCTGCATTGGTGTCGGCAAATGCCGGATCACCAACGGCCCCGGCGTGATGTGTCCGTCTTTCCAGGCGACCAGGGACGAGAAGGACTCGACCCGTGGGCGGGCCCGGGTGCTGCAGGAACTGGCCAACGGATCGATGGTACGGAGTTGGCGCTCGCCCGAGATCCAGGAGTCGCTGGATCTGTGTCTGTCGTGTAAGGCCTGCTCGTCGGAATGCCCGACCGGGGTAGACATGGCAATGTACAAGGCTGAAGCGCTGTTTCAGCGATACCGCCACCGCCCGAGACCGGCCAGCCACTACTCGCTGGGCTGGCTGCCGCGCTGGGCGGCGCTGGCATCCAGGGTGCCGCACCCGGTCAACCGGCTGATGGCGGGGCCGCTGGCTCCGTTCGGCAAGCGGATGGCTGGAGTCGACGGCCGTCGAGCGGCGCCCGTGGTCGCGGCACAGACGTTCCGCCGGTGGTTCGCCCATCATCCAAGTGCTCCTGGTGATCCGGTGATGCTGTGGGTAGACACCTTCACCAACTACTTCAGCCCCGCTGTCGGCATCGCCGCCGTAGCTGTGCTCGAAGGTGCCGGCTACTCGGTTCGTATTGCACAACCCCGGTTGTGCTGCGGTTTGACCTGGATCTCCACCGGACAGCTTGAGACCGCGCGCAAGATCCTGCGCCGCAGTGTTTTCGCCCTTGCCGAGGCGGCGGAGACCGGGACGCCCATCGTCGGTCTGGAACCCTCCTGCACGGCAGTGTTCCGCAGCGATGCCGCCGAGCTGCTGGGTGTCAGTGAGGCCACCATCGCCGTCTCGCGTTCCGTGCGGACCCTTGCTGAGCTGCTTCGCGGGACCGACGGCTGGGAGCCGCCGGATCGGTCCGGGCTCAGCGCCGTCGTTCAGCCGCATTGCCACCACCGTGCAGTCCTCGGCTTCGAGGCGGACCTCGACATCTTTCGGCGCGCCGGGATCGCGACACAGATCGTGGACGGCTGCTGTGGCTTGGCCGGCAACTTCGGCGCCGAGCGCGGGCACTACGATCTCAGCGTTGCCGTCGCGGAGAACGGCCTGTTGCCCGCGGTCCGGCAGGTAGATGCGTCCACGCCGGTGCTGGCCGACGGGTTCTCTTGTCGTACCCAACTTGTCGACCTGGCTGGCCGCAACGGCATGCACCTCGCCGAGTTGCTTGCGGGGCAGCCCGACCGGCCAGCACCTTGCTGATTCGGGGCTCCGATACTAAGGTTTCGGCATATCGAACATTGCGCGATGCGCAACCGGCGGTGGGAGGCTGTCGTGAGACGACGCGGCCGGTGGTCGGTGACCAGAGGTCTCGCGATCTTAGGTGTCGCCGCGCTGGTGGCGGCCTGTTCACCGGCTGGTGGGGGCGAATCTGCTCGGCTGCCCGTGGTGCTCACGACGTTCACGGTGCTGGCCGACATCGCCGCCAACGTGGCCGGTGAGCATCTGACAGTGGAATCGATCACCAAACCGGGCGCAGAAATCCACGGTTACGAGCCCACGCCCGGCGACATCAAAAAGGCCGCCAAAGCCGACCTGATACTGGATAACGGTCTGAACCTCGAAGCCTGGTTCGCTCAGTTCGTCGAGGGCCTCGATGTTCCGCATGTGCTGGTCAGCGAAGGGGTTAAGACGCTGAACATCTCTGAAGGCGCCTACGCCGGTATCCCGAACCCGCACGCCTGGATGTCTCCGCTGAATGTGCAGATCTACGCCGACAACATGGCTGCGGCCTTCGCCGACCTCGACCCCGCTCATGCGCATGATTACCGTGCCAACGCCGCGAATTACCACACCCAGTTACAAGAGGTTCATGATGATCTTGTCGGTCGGCTCGACGCGCTCCCGGTCGCCCAGCGTGCGTTGGTGACCTGTGAGGGGGCTTTCTCCTACCTGGCCCGCGATGCTGGCTTGACCGAGAAATACATCTGGGCCGTGAACGCCGAACAGCAAGCCACCCCCCAGCAGATCGTCTCGACCATCGAGTTCGTCAAGGCCAATGACGTACCCGCGGTGTTCTGCGAATCCACCGTCTCGGACGCGCCGATGCAGCGCGTTGTGGAAGCCACCGGCGCACGCTTCGGCGGAGCGCTGTTCGTCGACTCACTATCCGAAGCCGACGGGCCGGTGCCGACCTATCTGGAATTGATCCGGCATGACGCCAGCGTGATCGCCGCGGGACTGACCGCCGATCGCGCCTCGTGACAGTTCCTGCTCTACAGGTAGATTCGCTTACCGTACGCTACGGTTCGGTACTCGCCCTGCACGACGTCACGCTGGCGATACAGCCGGGCCGGGTCTGCGGCCTCGTCGGCATGAACGGTGCTGGGAAGTCCACTCTGTTCAAAGCGGTCATGGGGTTGGTTCGGGCCGAGACCGGAATGGTTCGCATCCAGGGTTCCCGCGTTGCGCAGGCGCGAAAGGCTTCGGTCGTCGGCTACATGACGCAAAGTGAGGCCATCGATTGGGCCTTCCCTCTTTCAGTACGTGACGTCGTGCTGACCGGTCGCTACGGGTATATGGGTCCGACCCGAGGAGCCCGCACCGCAGACCAACGCGCCGTCGATGACGCCTTGGAGCTCGTCGAACTCGCCGACCACCAACACCGCCAGATCGGGCAGCTCTCCGGCGGGCAGCGTAAACGAGCTTTTCTGGCCCGCTGCATCGCTCAAGGCGCCGACCTGCTTTTGCTTGACGAACCGTTCGCCGGAGTAGACAAACGCAGTGAAGCCACTATCAGCACGCTGCTGCGTGACCTCGCCGGCCGCGGTGCGACGATTCTGGTCTCAACACACGACCTGCATGCGCTGCCTGGGCTCTCAGACGAGGTGATTCTGCTGATGCGCACCGTGCTGTTGCACGCGGATCCCCGAACCGCGCTGCAGCCGCACAACCTGGCCCGGGCATTCGGGCTCGACGTCCTCGACGACAACCCGGGGCGCCAGTGAACGTCGTCGAATTCATCCTCGAACCGATGCGCTTGGAGTTCATGGTCCGTGCCACCGCCACCACGCTGATCGCTTCCATCGTGTGTGCCTCTCTGTCGTGCTGGCTGGTGCTGATCGGATGGTCGCTCATGGGCGATGCGGTCTCACACGCCGTGCTGCCCGGCGTCGTTCTCGCGTACATCCTGGGTGCGCCGTTTGCCCTCGGCGCCGTCGTGTTTGGCGTCGCTGCCGTCGCGCTCATCGGTATCGTCCGCGATACCAGCCGCACCAAAGAGGATGCGGCCATCGGCGTGGTGTTCACGACTCTGTTCGCCCTCGGCCTGGTTCTCATATCCGTCACGCCCAGCCAGGTCGACCTCAATCACATCATCTTCGGCAACCTGCTCGGCGTGTCACGATCCGATCTGCTCCAGGTCGCCATCCTGGGCACCATCGTCATGGCCGTATTGATCTACAAGCGCCGCGACTTCACCCTCTACGCTTTCGATCCCAACCATGCCTACGCCATCGGACTCAATCCCCGACTGCTCAGTGCCGCCCTACTCGGGTTACTCGCTCTCACCGCCGTCGTGGCGCTGCAGGCCGTCGGTGTGGTCCTCGTTGTCGCTCTCCTGATCACCCCGGGGGCCACCGCGTACCTGCTCACCGACCGATTCAGCCGGATGCTGCTGATCGCCCCCACGCTGGCCGCCGTGAGTGCGGTGGTCGGTCTGTACGCCAGTTACTACCTCGACACCGCATCGGGTCCGATGGTGGTGCTGGCCAACGGCGCAGCCTTCACGCTCGGTTACCTGTTCAGTCCGCGACAGGGATTGCTCACCACGGTGCGCCGCCGCAGCGGGCGATTGGGCAACCCCGAAACCTCGGGCCGGGCCTAACGCACGGCGGGCCGATAGGCGGTCACGACCACGGCGCCGCCGAGTCCGATGTTGTGCTGCAGCGCAACTCCGGATTTCCGCCCGGCGCCGGCTACCTGCCTCTTGTCGGCAGTTCCCCGCAGCTGCCAGGTGAGTTCGCTGGCCTGGGCGAGCCCGGTCGCCCCGAGTGGATGGCCTTTGGAAATGAGGCCGCCTGAGGGGTTGACCACCCAGGTGCCTCCGTAGGTGGTCTCGCCGTCATCGATGAGCTTGCCGCCCTGACCTTCCGGGCAGAGTCCGAGCGCTTCGTAGGTGAGCAGCTCGTTCACCGAGAAGCAGTCGTGCAGCTCGATGACGTCAATGTCCGCCGGGCCGATCTCAGCCTGCTCGTATACCTTTCGGGCCGCGTGGCGGGTCATATCGGCGCCAACGATGGTGATCGCGCTCTTGTCGGTGAAGGTGGACTCCAGATCAGTCACCATGGCCTGTCCGACGATTTCGACCGCTTGTGCGGCCAAGCCATGCTTGTCGACGAACGCCTCACTGGCCACGATCACCGCTGCGGAACCGTCCGATGTCGGCGAACACTGCAACCTGGTCAGCTCCGCCGGAGGGTAGATCATCTTGGCGGCCTTGACCTCGTCGAGGGTGTACTCGTCCTGAAATTGGGCGTACGGGTTGTTCACCGAATGCCGATGGTTCTTCACGCCGATTTTGGCGAACTGCTCGGTGGTGGTGCCGTAGCGCTGCATATGTTCCAGCCCGGCCGCGCCGAACATCCAGGGCGCCGCGGGCAACGCAAACTCGAACAACTCGGCCTCGGCCCTGATGTGGCGTCCCAGCGGCTGCTCGCGGTCGCTGGAACCCCCCTGCAGCGACCCGGGCTGCATTTTCTCGAAGCCGAGCGCGAGTGCGCAGTCGGCCATTCCGCCGCGCACCGACTGGGTAGCCAGGAACAGCGCTGTCGATCCGGTGGAGCAGTTGTTGTTGACGTTGGTGATCGGGATTCCGGTCATGCCGAGTTCGTAGACTGCCCGCTGCCCGCAGGTCGAACTGCCGTACACGTAGCCGACGTGGGCCTGCTCGATCGCCTCGAAACCGATGCCGGCATCCTCCAGCGCCCTGGTCCCCGCCTCCTTGGCCATGGCCGGATAATCCCAGCCGTTGGCGGGTTCATCACCCGTCGCGGTCCTGCGGCCTGGTTTCTCGAATTTCGTCATCCCGACGCCGATGACGAAAACCTTGTTCTTGCTCATGAACTCATGCTCCTTTCCGGCGGGTGAGGCCGTCACCCGATGGTCGCGCCCGGCCCGGCCGCCACCAGGCCTTCGTCCGCCGCTGACGGAAGTCGATACAGCCCTTCGACGTTCTGGCTGATCGCCCGAGAAGTAGGCGCCGGTAATCTAGACTGCGACCTTGACCCAGCAGTGCGAGGCGGACCGGAGGTGTGCGATGTTCACCATGAAGAGGGCGGCTGCCCTCATCGTCGGCGCCAGCGGCCTGGCGCTGGGAGTCGCAGCGCCGGTGAGCGCCAACCCGGGGGACCCGTGCCCGCTCGCCGCCAGTTTCCTGTGCGCTTTTGTGCCGATCGCACCCGATCTCGACCAAAGCATCGACCCCGCGCAGAACTCGGGCATCCTCGCCGAGGAGCCGGCTCCCGCGGCGCCGGATGCACCGCCCATCGACTACGGGCCTCCCGCCGACGTCTGCGCGAACGGTTGCATCTGACATCTTGTCGCGCCCGGGCCGGGAACTCAGGGCAGCAACCGGTCTCGCATCGGGGCATCGGCCGGTCGGGACCTGCCCCGCTCGATGAACCATTCGGTGCCCAACGTCATCTCGAAGGCCTCGGGCGGCATGGCCAGCATGAAGTGATCCGGGCCGATTTGACTGGCGTGCGCGGCCATGGACCGTCGTTTCTGCTCCAGATAACGTGAACAGTCCACCGCAGTGGTGATCGCAGCTTCCGGCGAGCCAAAGTTCGGGTCTGCGGCCACGTCCGGGATGCTATCGATACCGAACCTCCCGGCGTGTTCGGTCAGGCGCACGAAATGGTCGCGGTTCATGGTGGCCTCGAACACCCGGTCTACCCGCGCGCGCTCGGCCGCCAGGACGCCCACTCGATGTACCTGGATGTGGTCCGGGTGTCCGTACCCGCCGTAGCTGTCGTAAATCGTCAGTACGTCGGCCGCCTCGGCGATGAGGATCGCGGCAAGAGCGTCGGCCGCGGCGTTGGGGTCCGATCGCCAGAAGCTGCTGGGGGCGTTGTTCGAGTCCTGGCCCATCATCCCGCTGTCGTGGTAGCCCAGGAACTCCACCCGGGACGCGCCGAGAATCGCGGCTGACTGGTGCGATTCCTGCTCCCGCCGTCGGGCAAGCGACTCCTCGGCGGCGAGTACACCGTCGGCGACCTCCCCCGCTTCGCCCCTGGTGGCGAAGACAAGCACGGTCCGATGGCCTTCGGCGCCGGCCCGGGCGATGGTCCCGCCCGTGGTGATGGATTCGTCGTCAGGATGGGCGTGAAAAAAGACGATTGTCGCCATCAGGACCCCTCCCGAGCGTTCCCGTTCTTCCGACAGACATCTAGGTCCGTCATCATCTGCAGGTTACCGAGGTGCCGGGCGCCCGGCGTCACCAGCACACCGTCAGTCGGGTTGCGGCGGCCGGTGACAGAATCGCTGATATGCCCGCGCCGGTGAAGGTCCGCATCCTCGGCGTCGGCATGGGCCCTCAGCACGTCACACCCGAGGTAGCCAATGCGTTGCGGACCGCCGACTATGTCCTGGCCGCCGAGAAGAACGATGAGGACCAGTTGCTCGCGCTGCGCCGCGCCATCGTGCGGGCGCACCCCGGCCCGGATGGCCCGCTTGAGGTCGTCACCGTGCCGGACCCGCAACGGGATCGGTCCGCCGGAATCGACGCGCACGACTACGCGGCGGCGGTCATCGACTGGCATCAGGCTCGAGCGGACGCCTACGTCTCGGTGCTGCGGCAGCGTGCGGGTACCGCGGCATTCCTGGTCTGGGGTGATCCGTCGCTGTACGACTCCACCATCCGAATCGTGGAAAAGGTGCGCAACCTGTTGAGGCTCGAATCACGTGACCTGGAATTCGACGTGCTACCCGGTGTGAGCGCACCGCAATTGCTGGCCGCCCGACATCGCATGGTGTTACACGAGGTCGGCCGCCCGGTCCACATCACCACCGGTCGTCGCCTGCAGGAGGCCGTTGCCGCCGGCTTGGACAACGTTGTCGCGATGCTCAATCCGCCGCCGGAGCGACTCGACTTCACCGGACTGCACGACTGGACCATGTGGTGGGGGGCCAACCTCGGGGCCGCTGGTGAGCGGCTCCTCTCCGGACGTGTGCGCGACGTGCTGCCGCGGGTTGCTCGCGCCCGCGCCGCGGCCAAGGCGCAGGATGGCTGGGTGATGGATCTGTTTCTGGTCAGGGAGACCTGATGGCCGGACTGTTGGTCGCTGGAACGACCAGCGATGCCGGCAAGAGCGTGGTCGTCACCGGCCTGTGCCGCGCCCTGGCCCGGCGCGGGGTGAAGGTTGCGCCGTACAAGGCGCAGAACATGTCGAACAACTCGATGGTCTGCGCGGGACCCGACGGCGCCGGTGTCGAGATCGGCCGGGCCCAATGGGTGCAGGCGCAGGCGGCCCGGGCGACCCCCGAGGCGGCGATGAACCCGGTTCTTCTCAAGCCCGGCAGCGACGAACGCAGCCATGTCGTGCTGATGGGACGGCCCTGGGGTGTGGTGTCCTCGGCGGATTGGCTGGAAGGCAGGCGCGCGCTGGCGGCCGCCGCGCACCAGGCCTACGACCACCTGGCCTCGCGTTATGACGTCGTCATCGCCGAAGGGGCCGGGAGTCCAGCCGAAATAAATTTGCGGGCAAATGATTTCGTCAATATCGGGTTGGCGCGTCACGCCGGTCTGCCCACGGTCGTGGTCGGCGACATCGATCGCGGCGGGGTGTTCGCGGCGTTCCTCGGCACCGTCGCCCTGCTGTCGCCGCAGGATCAGGCGTTGATCGCCGGATTCGTGGTGAACAAATTCCGGGGTGCCGAGAACCTACTCGCGCCGGGCCTTCGGGACCTGGAGCGGATGACCGGAAGGCGGGTCTACGGCACGTTGCCTATGCGCCCCGACATCTGGCTCGACTCTGAGGATGCTCTCGACCTCCAGGGCCGGCGCTCACCCGGTAGCGGCGTCCGTCGGGTCGCGGTCGCGCGACTTCCCCGCATCAGCAACTTCACCGATGTCGACGCGCTCGGCCTCGAACCCGACCTCGACGTCGTGTTCGTCTCCCGCCCGGGCGATCTCGCCGACGCCGATTTGGTGGTCCTGCCCGGCACCCGGGCCACGATCGCGGACCTGGCCTGGCTGCGGATGCGCGGGTTGGACCACGCGGTGCGAGACCACGCCGCTGCCGGCAGGCCGGTGCTCGGCATCTGCGGCGGCTTCCAGATGTTGGGCCGTACGGTTCGCGATCCGGAAGGCGTCGAAGGTGCCGCTGGCGGGGTCGAGGGTCTGGGCTTGCTCGATGTGGAGACAAATATTGGCGCAGCCAAGACACTTCGGCTATCCGAAGGCCAATGGCGAGGAGCACCGTCTGCCGGATACGAGATCCATCACGGGCGGGTCACCATCGGACCCGACGTCGAGGAATTCCTCGGTGGGGCACGGGCCGGCCAGGTTTTCGGCACCATGTGGCACGGAGCGCTCGAAGGGGACGCATTACGGGGACGATTCCTGCGTGAGACCCTCGGCCTGGAGTCTTCCGGCGTCTCGTTCCCGCGCGCCCGCGAGCGACGCCTCGACCTGCTGGGTGATCTGGTCGCCAAGCACCTCGACGTCGATGCGCTGGTCGCGCTGGTCGAGAACGGTCCCCCGCACGGCCTGCCCTTCCTGCCGCCGGGGGCGCCATGAGGAGCACGCGAGTCCTGCTGCTCGGCGGCACGTCGGAAGCCCGGCTGCTGGCCGCAATGCTGACCGGCGCCGGTATCGAGGTGACGACCTCCCTGGCCGGCCGGGTCGCCCGTCCTCGGCTACCGGTTGGCAACGTGCGTATCGGCGGCTTCGGCGGGGTGGCCGGGCTGCGGTCGGCCCTGGCGGCCTACGACGCCGTCGTCGACGCGACACATCCGTTCGCCCCGAACATCTCGGCCAACGCCGTGGCCGCGTGCATGACCGCTGACCCCCCATGGCCGCTGCTGCGGCTGGAACGGCCCGGGTGGGCGGACCGGTCGTGTGAATCGTGGCGCTGGGTGGACTCCCATGGGGAAGCCGCAGTCGCCGCCTCCCGACTGGGGCAGCGGCCCTTCCTGACCGTCGGGCGTCAGGAACTCGCCCGGTTCGTCCCGGACCTCGAGGACCGGGCTGTCCTGGCCCGGGTCGTGGACAGCCCGGAGATTCCGCTGCCGCCCGCGTGGCGCCTGCTGAGCAGCCGCGGCCCGTATACGCTCGCCGGTGAGCTGACGTTGATGCGCGAGCATCGCGCCGACGTGCTCATCAGCAAGGATTCCGGCGGCGAGTACACCTGGCCGAAGATGCTGGCCGCCGAGCAGCTCGGTGTGCCGGTCGTGATCGTGCGCCGCCCGGACCGGGTGCCCGAAGTGCCGACCGTGGAGCGTGTTGACGAGGCGATGGACTGGGTGCGCGGCCTCACTACGATGTCCTGGTGAGGATTCTGGTCACCGGCGGTGTCCGCTCCGGCAAGTCGCATCACGCCGAAGCGCTGGTGAACGGCGCGAATGCGGTCACCTACGTGGCGCCCGGCCGGCCCGCCGATGGAACTGATCCAGATTGGGATGCGCGGGTGGCGCGGCACCGCGCCGACCGGCCGGCGCACTGGACGACCGTGGAGACCAGCAACAGCACCGACGTCGCCGGCGCAGTCCTCGCCGCGCACGGACATGTGCTCATCGACTGCCTCGGCACCTGGCTGGCCGCCCTGCTGGATGACCGGAGGCTGTGGGAGGCGACCTACCCGGATGCCCACGAGGCGGTGATCGCCCGGATCGACTTTCTCTGTGAAACGCTGGCCGCCGCGGCCGACGTCGTCGTCGTGACCAACGAGGTCGGTCTGGGGGTCGTGCCCTCGCACCGATCCGGGATGCTCTTTCGCGACCTGCTCGGCGTCGTGAACCAGCGGGTCGCGGCAGTGTGCGACGAAGTCCACCTGGTGATTGCCGGTCGGGTTCTGAAGATCTGACCGTCAGCGGCGATTTCGAAGTCGGCGTCGTAGTGGATCAGTGTCAAGTCATGGTCAGCCGCAAGTGCGGCAATCAAGAGATCAGCCATGCCGACAGCGCGGTGGCGGCCATCCCGGGCAAGAGCCCGCTGTGCCGCCGTCAGCGCGGACGGTAGCGCTCCTCGTGCAGCACGCTGGTCAGCGAGGAGCGCCGGCGCCAGCCGTCACGTTCCAGGTCGGGGATGTCGGGAAGGTCGGCCACCGAGCCGACGCACAGCCACGCGACCGGACGGATATGCGTTGGCAGCCCGACCAGGTCGCCGAGGAAGTCCTCCCGGTAGAACGACACCCAGCCCACCCCGAAACCCTCGGCGGTCGCTGCCAGCCAGAGGTTCTGGATAGCGCAGACCACCGAGTACAGCCCGGCATCGGGGATCGCGTGCCGGCCGAGGACCTGCGGCCCGCCCCGGGTCGGGTCATAGCCGACCACGATGCCAAGGCCGGATTCGCAGATACCCTCGATCTTGATCCGGGAGAAGGTCTCGGCTCGCTCGCCCGCCAGGGCCGCACCGAACACCTCGCGCTCACCCGCCACATGATCGCGAAACGCCCGCAGCGTGTCCGGCGACCGCACCAAAACGAAGTCCCACGGTTGGGACATGCCGACCGACGGGGCCGCGTGGGCGGCCAGCAACATCCGCTCCAACGCCGCCGCGGGGATCGGCTCGCCGGTGAACTCGGCCCGGGTGTCGCGGCGGCGATGAATGACGTCGTAGAGCCCGCTCGTCACGGGATTCCCGAACGGTCGCGGGCCGGATCGTAGAGGTGGCTCTCGCCGGCTTCCGGGTCCGGCTGGCCGGCGAGTGCCCGACCGACCATGATGACGGCGGCCCGGCGCAATCCCGCTGCCTCGACCACATCGGCAATGCCGGCGACCGTGCCGCGAAGTATCTGCTCCTGTGGCTGGGACGCCCGATACACCACCACCACCGGGCAGTCGGGCCCGTAATCCGTCGCCAGCTCGGCCATCAGCTCGCGGGTCCGGGTGATGGCCAGATGCAGCACCAAGGTCGAGCGGGTCGCGGCAAAGGCCTTCAGCGATTCGGTCTCCGGCATCGCCGTCGATCGCTGCCGGGTGCGGGTCAGCACCACCGACTGAGCGACCAGCGGAACCGTCAATTCACAGCCGACCCGCGCTGCCGCGGCAGCATAGGCCGGCACCCCTGGCGTTACCGACCACGGGACCCCGGCCGCATCGAGTCGGCGGGTCTGCTCGGTCACCGCCGAATACACCGACGGATCTCCCGACACCAGTCGCACGACGTGGCGGCCGGCTCGGTAGCCGCCGATCAACAGGTCGACGATGGCATCCAGGTCAAGGTCCGCGGTGTCGACGAGAGTGGCATTCGGCGAGCGACGCGCCAGGATTTCGGGGTCGAGGTAGCTGCCGGGATAGAGGACGGTCTCAGCGTCGCCGAGCATCCGCGCGGCGCGCAGGGTCAGCAGATCCTCGGCACCGGGGCCGGCTCCGACGAACTGCACGGCACGGTGGTCCTCCATCGAACCGGAGTCTAACCAGGATGATTCTCGACCGCCGCCGTCATGTTCGAAAGGCAGTCGGACTTCCGGTGGCAACTCGCGGGGCATTCTTTGCCGGGATGCCGAGTACCAGTTCGGCCACCCGGGCCCGGTGTTGCTCGGCGGTTCCCAGCAGCGCCGCGTCGGTGTAGGCCCGCTTGTAGTACAGGTGTGCCTGGTGCTCCCAGGTGAAGCCGATGCCACCGTGAACCTGGATCGTGTCGCTCGCGATCCGGGTGAAGGCGGCCGAACATGTTGCCTGCGCCATGCTGACCGCCAACGCCGAGTCGAGCGGGTCTGCCGTACCGCCAGACAGCGCCCAGATGGCGTGGTAGGCCGTCGACCGCGCGTGTTCCAGCGCGACAAGGCCATCAGCCAGCCGATGCTTGATCGCTTGGAACGATCCGATCGGCCTGCCGAACTGCAGCCGGCCCTTCGCATACTCGACCGACAGGTCGAGCAGATGCTGCGCCGCACCGACCTGTTCTACAGCCAACAACGCCGCACCGGTTTGCAGCGACCGGGTGATCACCCGGGGGGCCTCGTCGGTCTCGGCGATGAGCTGGGCCGGCGCACCCGACAGCCTCACGGTGGCCTGCGGGCGGGTCAGGTCCAGCGTTGTCAACGAGACACATTGCACCCCGGAGCTAGCTGAGTCCACGGCGTAAAGTCCGACGCCATCAGGGCCGTTGGCGGCGACCAGCAAGTTGTCGGCCGCGCCGGCGTCGACAACCCTCTCGACGGTGCCGGTCAATGCCCAGCCCTGGTCCCGCGGTACCGCATCCACGGTGACCGCCGTGGCGTCGAACCCGCCGGCCACGTCACCGACGGCCCACGCTGCCGTGCGGGTGCCGTCGACCAGCGCGGCCAGCATGTCGCCGCCCGCCGAAGCCGCTACCAACGCGGGAATGGCGAGGTACACCGTGCCGAACAGCGGCCCGCAGGACAGTGCGGCGCCCAACTCCTCAACCGCCACGGCCTGGTCGACCAGGGTGCCACCGGCGCCGCCCTGGGTCTCGGGCACGGCCAGCCCCAGCACGCCCAGCTCGGTCCCGAGCCGCGCCCACACCTTCGGGTCGAACGGCGGGTTCGATTCCATCCAGGCCCGCACCGCGGCCTGGTCGGCGTACTCGGCACAGAACGCCCGAACGGCCGCGCGCAACTGGCTCTGTTCGTCGGTGAAGGTGAATTCCTCAGCAGCGCTGTCGGGCTGATCCGCAAGCTCCTCAGCCACGTTGTCGGGCTGATCCGCAAGCTCCTCAGCCACGTTGTCGGGCTGATCCGCAAGCTCCTCAGCCACGTTGTCGGGCTGATC
>JAHZJB010000154.1 GCA_022601135.1 Actinomycetes bacterium
CGCTGGCCAACACCCCCGTGTTGGTGAAACCAGCCCGAAAGACGCGGGAACCGACGTTCACACCGCACCCGCGGCCTGAACCGACGACGCCCGAGAAGGGCGGTGCCGAACACTCAGTCGAGTTGTTCGACACGCTTTAACTGTTGACTACGCTCCGCGAGAACTACCGCGGATCTACAGGAGTTGCGCTAGGCGTTTGGCCTGGCGATCCCACCGCCAGTGGTCAACCGTCCAGCGACGACCCGCCGCACCCATCGCCGCGGCACGCCGGGGGTCGGCCAGCAGGTCACCGACGGCTGCGGCGACGGCGCCCACGTCGCAACCATCGACGACAACGCCCGTCTCGCCGTCGAGAACTGTTTCCGGCGCCCCGCCAGACCGCCCGGCTACCACCGGCACCCCGCACGCCGACGCCTCCAGGTAGACGATGCCCAGGCCTTCGACGTCCAGGCCCGCCCCGCGGGTCCGGCACGGCATCGCGAAGACATCGGCCATGGCGTGGTGCGCGGCCAGCTCATCTCCGGGCACCCCGCCGGTGAACAGGACATGGTCGGCGACCCCGAATGTGTGCGCAAGGCGCTGCAGCGATGTTCGGTAGGGGCCGCCGCCGACGATCACCAGCGCCGTACCGGGTACTCGTTCCCGGATTGCCGGTAGGGCACGGATCAGCATGTCCTGGCCCTTGCGAGGCACGAGCCGGGACACGCAGACCACAACCGGGCGTCCGCCGAGGCAGTAGCGGGCTCGCAGCTCGGCCCGCGCGACCTCGTTGGGGGCGAACCGGTCGGTGTCCACGCCGGGAGGTACCCACTCCAGCGCCGCCTCCGGCCCGAGCGCCGAGGCGATCCGCCTGCGGGTGTAGGCGCTGATGTAGGTGACCACGTCGGTGTTTTTGCCGATGCGGCGCAACGCCTTTCGCGCCAGCGGCAACATCGACCAGCCGACTTCGTGCCCGTGGGTGCTCGCGATGACGCGGCAGGCCCCGGCTTTGCGGGCAATGGGGCCCATCAGTGCCAACGGGGCAGCCGCGCCGAACCACACCGTGTCTATGTCGCGTTCAGCGATGAGCCGTCGCATCCGCAGCGCCACCGTCGGCTCGGGCAGCATCAGAGTGCCTGGGTGGCGCACGAGGTGGCATCCCGTATGCGCCGCCGCGAATGATCTGTCGTAGTCTTGCGCGCCCTTCCAACTCGGGGCGTAGACCGTCATCGTGTGACCGTCCGAGACCCTGGGTTCGGTGAGGTGGTTGACCAGTGCCTCGAGGTAGGACTGAATGCCGCCCGGGCGAGGGGGGAAGTCGTTTGTCACCAGCAGGACGCGGCTCATGGGTGCCCGATCAACCGGTGTGCCATTGCTGCCACCCGGCAAGCACCGCGGGCAGTTCGGCGTCGAGCGCGTTCCGGACCGCGGTCGCGATATCCGGGTGGCCTTGCCTGCAAGCCTCGAGGTAAAGCGCCCGCAGCCGGTCAGCACCATAGGTGTCGGCCACATACGAGGCGAACGACCAGGCCCGGTCGTAGGCCGCCGAGCGGTCAGGGCCCGCCTGGGCTAGTTCGGCGCCGGTCGGCAGTTGCCCCGACCGGGCCGCCGATGCCCACTCCGGCGATAGCGCCGTCTCGGCACGTCCGACGAAATCGGCGACTCCCTCGGTCAACCACATCGGCGCATCTGCGACCGTCACGGGGCGTGCAGCGTAGTGAAAGAGCTCATGACGAAGCACCGTACGGAGGTCGGCGACGTTGATCGCGGCGACACCCGGTGAGAATGTGATCCGGTCAGCAGTCGTGGTCGCGGCGATGCCGGTGTCGCCGGCGGCCAAGGCGGCAAACTCTTCCGGTGAACGTGCCACGACGATGTGAACATCCCTGGGCCATTCTGGACCCCAGAACGCGGTCACCGCGTCGGTCGCACCGGGTAGCTCGGCCGAAATACGGTCCAGCAGCGAGGCCCCCCCGGGGGCACCCAGATCGATGAGTTGCGCGGTCCGGCCGTCCGCCATCACCACGGCGCGCGGCGCTGGCGATGCGGTGGCAGCGGCCGGCAGCGGTGTCGCGACAGCGGGCCCGGAAGGCGCGGCCTGGGGCCCGCCCACCAGGAATGCCGCGCAGATCAACTCGGCGCCGAGAACCGCGCCGAGTCGGCGCCGGTAAACCGCGCGGGCCGGCTCAGTAACGCCGGACGTTGTAGATCGGCGCATTGTGCACAGACTCGACTCGCACCGGGATGCCGTAGGTCGAGGCGTGCACCATCATTCCATCGCCGATATAGATGCCGACATGCGACGCGTCGGAGTAGTAGGTAACCAAGTCACCGGGCTGCATCTGGTCTGTCGATACGTGCTGCCCACCGTTGGCCAGCGCCTGGCTGGAGTGCGGCAGCGAAATACCGGCCTGCTGGAACGACCACATCACCAGCCCGGAACAGTCGAACGCCCCAGGACCTGACCCGCCCCACGAGTACGGGGAGCCGATCCGGCTCAGTGCGGCCTGGATCACCGTGCCCGAGTGCGGCGCTCCGGGGGGTGCGATATCACCCGGGGGAATCCCCTCTGGCAGGCCAGGCAGCGGTTCCGGGGCCGGGGGTGCAGCCAGCACCGCCGGGTCCTGTCCCGGCGGTGCTTCCGCGGCGGGTGGGGCGGGGGGCGGCGGGGGCAACGCGGCAAACACCTCCCGCTGGGTCGGAGTCAGCGCTTCGTACTGCGCCTTGACGATGGCAATCTGAACCTGCAGTTGGCTCTGTTTGGACTGCAGGTCGGCGCGAACGGCCGCAGCCTGCTCGGCCGCCGTCCTGGCTTCGGCAGCCGATGCGGCCGACGCCTGCTCGGCGAGTTGAGTTTGTTTGCCCAACTCCCGATACCCGGTCATCTGGGCCCGCATCTCATGCGCCATCACCCGCTGCACGGACAGTTGGTCGATCAACCCCTGCGGCGATGTGGCGGTCAGCATCGCGTCGAATCCGGAGGTACGGCCACCCATGTATTGAGCGGCGGCCAGCGTGTCGACCGCGTTCTGGAACGTTGCGAGCTGCGCCTTGGCTGATTCCACGGCCGCGACGTCGCTGGCATGCTTGGCTTCCGCCGCCTGCTGGACCTCCAGCTTGTTATTCAAATCCAGCTGCGCCGAGTGCATGGCCTCGGTGGTTTGTTCGGCTTGCCGCGAGAGCTCGGTGAGCTTTGCCAGCGCATCGTCGGCAGGGTCAGCCAGTGCCCGCCCGGCCACCAACGACGCGAAAACCGTCAGGCAGGCAACCACGCCGACTAAGGGCCGCCAAGAACGAGCGATGTTCGGATGCACGCGATCGAGCCTCAAGATTTTTCGTCCTTCACAACTGCCGGAGAAAGCCGCTTCGAACTCACTTAGGTCTCGGATAGGTTACGAAACGGCATCGGGCTTGTCCAACGGAAGTCGCAAATTTAGCAGGCTCTTCTGTGATCAGTTCAGGCTCCGCAGGAGTGCGTGTCGTCACACGACGCCCGAGCCGCCGCGCCGGCGAATCGGCACCAGCCGCAATCGTGGAGCCAAGCCCACATCGGCGAGCACTTCCAGAGCCCGGCGCTCATCCAGCAGCAAGGTTTCGGGCACGCCGAGTAATACGCTGACGACGCAGTCCTGACATCCGGCACCCCGGACAGCGCAGTCGTCGCAGTCGATCCTCACTGTCTCGGTCTCACTCCCGGGGCCAGGAACGGGGCCGGGAGCGGGGCCAGGAAATGCACCCGGCGGCTGCTGTTCCCGTTCCTGCGCCTGTTGCTCTGCCATCTCTGCCATCGCACACGTCCTCTCGATCGGATTGCCCCGCACCGTATCGGCGAGCACCGACAACTCGGGAATGCGAGGTTTTCCCGACCCGGACACGGCGGGTTTGGCCCGGGTTGTCACCCCCGGCGCCTAACTTTCAGCGCATGGGTCAGCTGAGCTTCGTGGATCTCGATCCGTTCGCCGAGCCGACCCTGCGGGAAACCACGTTCGTCGTCGTCGACCTCGAAACCACCGGCGGCCGGCCCTCAGGGGAGAGCCACGATTCGATCACCGAAATCGGCGCAGTGAAGGTGCGCGGCGGCGAGGTACTCGGCGAGTTCGCCACCCTCGTGGACCCAGGCCGAGCCATCCCTCCCCAGATCGTCGCGTTGACCGGTATCACCTCGGCGATGGTGTTCGACGCCCCCCGAATAGAGGCGGTACTTCCCTCTTTTCTCGAGTTCTGCCGGGGCGCGGTACTCGTGGCCCACAACGCCGGTTTCGACATCGGTTTCCTGCGCGCCGCGGCAGAACGTAGCCATCTCCCGTGGCCCAAGCCGCCGGTGCTGTGCACGGTTCGGTTGGCGCGCCGGGCACTCACCCGAGACGAAGCGCCCAGCGTGCGACTGTCCGCTCTCGCGCGGCTATTCGGCGCGTCGACCACCCCTACCCACCGCGCCCTCGACGACGCCCGCGCCACCGTCGACGTGCTGCACGGACTCATCGAGCGGGTCGGTAACCAGGGCGTGCACACCTTTCCTGAGCTGCGCTCGTACCTGCCCGATGTGACACCGGCGCAACGCGGCAAGCGTCATCTCGCCCGGAGCCTGCCGCACACCGCCGGTGTCTACCTGTTCCGGGGCCCGTCGGCAGAGGTGCTCTACGTCGGCACCGCCATCGATCTGCGCCGACGGGTGTCGCAGTACTTCAACGGCACCGACCCCAGGGCTCGGATCAAGGAGATGGCATCGCTGGCCGTCGCGGTCGATCACGTCGAATGCGCCCACGATCTTGAGGCCGGTGTCCGGGAACTGCGCTTGCTGGCCGCCCATGCACCCCCCTACAACCGTCGGTCGAAGTTCCCCCGGCGCTCGTGGTGGGCGACCTTGACCGACGAAGCCTTCCCACGATTGGCCGTGGTGCGTGCACCACAACCGGGCACCGTGGTGCATCCGGCCCGGCCCGACAGCGCCGTCGGGCCGTTCCGATCGCGGGCGGACGCCCTGGAGGTCGCCGCTCTGATAGCACGGTTCACCGGCGTGCGCACCTGCACCACCCGGCTGAACCGATCGGCACTGCATGGCCCGGCCTGCCCCGAGCGGGAGGTCTCCGGATGCCCGGCCGCGCGGGATATCGGCGCCGCCGGATATGCCCCTGCGGCGCATGCCGCTCTCGCGCTCATCGACGGTCGCAGCGGCGATCCCCTGGCGGCGGCGCTATCGCACATCTCCGAGCTGGCCGACCGTAAACGTTACGAGACCGCCGCACGGCTGCGCGACCATGTGGCGGCCGCCATCGAAATACTGTGGCGCGGGCAGCGGCTGCGGGCACTAGCATCGATCTCCGAGATGGTGGCCGCCAGACCCGACGGCGCGCACGGTTGGCATCTGGCGGTGATTCGGCACGGCCAGCTCGCGGCGGCCGGGGTGGCTCCCCGCGGGGTACCGCCGATGCCTGTGGTGGACGCGCTGAGCGCCGCCGCGCAATCGATCCTGCCCACTGCGGAACCGCTTGGCGGCGCATTGGCCGAGGAGACTGCGCTGCTTGCGCGCTGGCTCGCCCAGCCCGGAGTCCGGATCGTGCGCGCCGAAGAAGGTTACTGCTCACCAGTAGCCGCGGCCGGACGCTGGGCGCACTGGGCGGCCTCGGCCCGCTCGGCGCGCCACGCCGGCGACCAGCCCACAGGACAACCCACCGCTTCACAGCTGCTGGGTGAACCGCACCCAACGCGCGAGCAACTGTTCGGCTTCCCCGGAATCGATCGCCGCGGTCGCGCGGGCCAGGCCGGCCTCCCAGGCCGGAACCCACTGGGCGCCGCCGGATAGCCCCGCGTGGGCGACCAAAGCACCCGCGGCGTTGAGCACCACCGCGTCCCGGACCGGCCCCTTGGCGCCACCGAGCACCGACCTGGCCTCTGCTGCGTTCGATTCGGCGTCGCCGCCGACCAGCTCGGCGATCTCGGCACGCCGGAAGCCGAAGGCGGCCGGGTCAAACGTCAAACGCTCGATGGTGCCGGCCTGCACCCGCCAGATCGTGCTCGTCGTGGTGGTCGTCAGCTCGTCCAACCCGTCCTCGCCGCGCACGACCAACACGCTTGACCCACGGGTAGCGAGCACGCCGGCCATCACCTCGGCCAGATCGGCCCACGCGCAACCGATCAGCCCCGCCCGCGGAGTTGCCGGATTCGTCAGCGGGCCGAGCAGGTTGAACACCGTCGGTACCCCGATCTCCCGTCGCACCACACCCGCATGCCGATAGGACGGATGGAATTGCGGGGCAAACGCGAAACCGATACCCACCTCGGCGACGCTCCAGGCCACCTCGTCGGGCCCCAGATCGATACGCAGCCCGAGCGCTTCCAGGGTGTCCGCACCGCCCGACAGTGACGAGGCAGCACGATTGCCGTGTTTGACCACCGGCACCCCCGCTGCGGCCACCACGATGGCCGCCATCGTGGACAGGTTGACCGTGTTGGCGCCGTCACCACCGGTGCCCACAACGTCCACTGTCGCGGTTCCGATTCTGTCCGTCGGCACGCGCCGCGCATGCGCGAGCATGATGTCGGCCAATTCGGTTACTTCCGCCGGCGTGGGACCCTTCATCTTGAGCGACACGCCGAAGGCGGCGATCTGGGCCGGAGTGGCGGTTCCGGCCATGATGTGGTCCATCGCCCAGGCCGCCTGCCCGGGCGCAAGCGCCTGACCTGTGGTCAACCTGCCCAGAATCGCTGGCCAGGTGGGGGTGGCACCCGACTTGTCGGGGGGTATCTGCGCCTTACGTGGAGGGGAAGTCACCGAGAGATTATGACGAATTACTCCACCCGGGTGGAGTTCGACAACTACAAAGCGTCATACTTGCACCTGTGACGAGCGCTGTAGGGACCTCGGGAACGGCTATCACGTCGCGGGTGCATTCGCTGAATCGGCCGAACATGGTCAGTGTCGGCACCATCGTGTGGCTTTCCAGCGAGCTGATGTTCTTTGCTGGCCTGTTCGCGATGTACTTCACCGCGCGCGCTCAAGCCGGCGGCGACTGGCCGCCCCATCCCACCGAGTTGAACCTGAGCCTCGCGGTGCCGGTGACGGCTGTCCTGATCGCCTCGTCGTTCACCTGCCAGATGGGCGTGTTCGCCGCCGAACGCGGTGACGTCTTCGGGCTCCGCCGCTGGTACACCCTGACGTTCGCGATGGGACTGTTCTTCATCCTCGGTCAGGCCTACGAGTACCTGCACCTGGTCCAAGAGGGGACCACCATTCCGGGCAGCGCCTACGGCACCGTCTTCTATCTCGCGACCGGTTTTCACGGTCTGCACGTCATCGGTGGTCTCATCGCGTTCGTTTTGCTGCTATTGCGCACCAGGATGAGTAAATTCACCCCTGCACAGGCCACGGCGGCGATTGTCGTGTCGTACTACTGGCACTTCGTCGACATCGTGTGGATCGCCCTGTTCGCCGTCATCTACTTCGTTCGATGACCCGGATGACGGCAGGCACCTCCGAGCAGCCGATCCGCCAGAACCAGCCGATGAGAAGGGGTTCGATGACCAGCAAGTCCCGCCGCCGGCTGCGCCGGCGGCTGTCGGCAGCACTACTTCTGGTGACCGGACTTGCGGTCGCCGGCGGCTTGGCGGCCACCCTCACGCCGTCACCCCAGGTGGCCGTGGCCGACGAGTCGGCCTCGGCCCTGCTGCGCACCGGCCAGCAACTCTTCGAGACGTCCTGTGTGAGCTGTCACGGGGTCAACCTTCAGGGCGTCCCCGACCGCGGACCGAGCCTGATCGGGGTCGGCGAGGCGTCGGTCTACTTCCAGGTGTCGACCGGGCGGATGCCGGCGATGCGCGGCGAGGCGCAGGCGCCGCAGAAACCCCAGCAGTTCGACGAAGCGCAGACCGACGCACTCGGTGCCTACGTTCAGGCCAACGGGGGCGGCCCGGTGGTTCCCCGCGACGAGAACGGCCAAATCGCGCAGCAATCCCTGATCGGCAACGACGTCGCTCGCGGCGGTGACCTGTTTCGGCTGAATTGCGCGTCGTGCCACAACTTCACCGGTAAGGGCGGCGCACTGTCGTCGGGGAAGTACGCCCCCGATCTCGGTAACGCCAACGAGGCCCAGATCTACACCGCGATGCTGACCGGCCCGCAGAACATGCCGAAGTTCTCCGACCGGCAATTGTCGCCGGAGGAGAAGCGCGACATCGTGGCCTACGTCCGGGAGGCGGCCGAGACGCCCAGCCCCGGCGGTCTGGGCTTGGGCGGCTTCGGCCCCACGTCCGAGGGCATGGTCGTGTGGATCGTTGGAATGGTGGCCGTCATTGCGGCCGCCCTCTGGATCGGAGCACGCGCATGAGTGACGACCGTGACCAGCCCCAGCCCACCGATGCGGAACTCGCCGAGATGTCCCGGGAACAGTTGGTCGAACTGGGCGGCAAGCTCGACGGCGTCGAGACCGTGTACCGGGAAGAACGCTGGCCGGTGCCCGGCACCAAGGCCGAGAAACGCGCCGAGCGGACGGTGGCCTACTGGCTGCTGCTTGCCGGTTTCTCAGGTCTGGCGCTGCTGCTGATCTTCCTGTTCTGGCCCTGGGAGTATAAGCCGTACGGATCCTCGGGCGAGTTCATCTACTCGCTGACCACCCCGCTGTACGGCCTCACCTTCGGTTTGTCGATTCTGGCGATCGGCGTCGGCGCCGTGCTCTTCCAGAAGAAGTTCATCCCCGAAGAGATCTCCATCCAGGACCGCCACGACGGCCGGTCCCCCGAGATCGACCGCAAGACAATCGCGGCCAACCTCGGCGATGCGCTGGACAGCTCAACACTTAAACGCCGCAAGCTGATCGGCCTCTCATTGGGTATCGGGTTCGGCGCGTTCGGCCTGGGCACACTGGTGGCGTTCATGGGCGGGCTGATCAAGAACCCATGGAAGCCGGTCGTACCCACGGCCGAGGGCAAGAAGGCCGTGTTGTGGACGTCGGGATGGACCCCACGCTTCACCGGCGAAACCATCTATCTGGCCCGGGCAACGGGCAACGCGGGCCAGTCGCCGTTCGTCAAGATGCGGCCGGAGGACATCGACGCGGGCGGCATGGAAACAGTCTTCCCGTGGCGTGAGTCCGACGGCGACGGCACGACGGTCGAGTCCGAGCACAAACTGACCAAGATCGCCTACGGCGTGCGCAATCCGGTCATGTTGATTCGCATCAGGCCGGGTGACATGCCGCGCGTCGTCAAGCGACAGGGCCAGGAGAGCTTCAACTTTGGAGAGTTGTTCGCGTACACGAAAGTGTGCTCCCACCTGGGCTGCCCGTCCTCGCTGTACGAGCAGCAGACCTACCGCATTCTGTGCCCGTGCCACCAGTCTCAGTTCGACGCGCTGCACTTCGCGAAGCCGATCTTCGGTCCAGCCGCGCGCGCCTTGGCGCAACTGCCGATCACCATCGACCAGGACGGCTACCTGGTAGCCAACGGCGACTTCATCGAACCCGTCGGACCGGCATTCTGGGAGCGTAATTCAACATGAGCCCACGACCGAACATGGCTGAGATCGCCGCCAAGCAGGGCGACGCGATCGATTCCCGCTACCATCCCTCGGCTGCGCTTCGCCGGCAGCTCAACAAGGTCTTCCCCACCCACTGGTCGTTCCTGCTGGGCGAGATCGCGTTGTACAGCTTCGTCGTTCTGCTCATCACCGGCGTGTGGCTGACCTTGTTCTACGACCCGTCGATGGCACACGTCATCTATGACGGGGTCTACCAGCCGTTGCGCGGTGTGCAGATGTCGCGTGCCTACGAGACAACCCTGGAAATCAGCTTCGAGATTCGCGGCGGGTTGTTCGTGCGCCAGATTCACCATTGGGCCGCATTGCTGTTCGCCGCAGCCATCATGGTGCACCTGGCCCGCATCTTCTTCACCGGCGCGTTCCGCCGACCCCGCGAGGCCAACTGGGTGATCGGCACACTGTTGCTGATCCTGGCGATGTTCGAGGGTTTCTTCGGCTACTCGCTACCCGACGACCTGCTCTCGGGCACCGGCCTACGCGCCGCGTTCTCGGGCATCACGCTGGGATTACCCCTCGTGGGCACGTGGATGCACTGGGCACTGTTCGGCGGAGATTTCCCCGGCGAGATCATCATCCCGAGGCTGTATGCGCTGCACATCTTGGTGATCCCCGGCATCATCCTGGCTCTGATCGGAGTCCACCTGGCGCTGGTGTGGTTCCAGAAGCACACCCAGTTCCCCGGTCCCGGACGCACCGAGACCAACGTCGTGGGAGTGCGCGTCATGCCGGTGTTCGCCGTGAAGTCCGGCGCTTTCTTCGCGGTCACGCTGGGCATCCTGGGCCTGATGGGCGGGTTGCTGCAGATCAACCCGATCTGGAACCTCGGCCCGTACAAACCCTCCCAGATCTCCGCAGGCAGCCAGCCCGACTTTTACATGATGTGGACCGACGGGCTGATCCGGGTGTGGCCGGATTGGGAGTTCTACCCATTCGGTCACACGATTCCCCAGAGCAATTGGGTCGCGGCGGGAATGGGTCTGATATTCGCGCTGCTGATCATCTATCCGTTCCTGGAGAAGAAATTCGCCAAGGATGACGCACACCACAACCTGCTGCAACGCCCCCGTGACGCCCCGACGCGCACGGCCGTGGGCTCGGCGGCGATCGCCCTCTACATTGTGCTGACCTTCATGTGCATGAACGACATCATCGCGCTGAAGTTCGACGTCTCGCTGAACGCGACCACGTGGATCGGCCGCATCGGCATGGTGCTGTTGCCCGCGATCGTGTATTTCGTCGCCTACCGTTGGGCCGTCGGCCTGCAGCGCAGCGACCGCGACGTGCTTGAACATGGCGTCGAGACCGGCATCATCAAACGGCTTCCCCACGGCGCCTACGTCGAACTACACCAACCGTTGGGTCCCGTCGACGAGGACGGTCATGCGATTCCGCTGGATTACCAGGGTGCGCCCCTGCCCAAGCGGATGAACAAGCTTGGGTCGAGCGGCGCGCCTGGATCGGGCAGCTTCCTCTACGCTGATCCGCCCGCCGAGAACGAGGCACTCACCGCGGCGGCACACGCCGCAGAGCACCGCGCACTCACCGCGTTGAAGGAGCACCAGGACTCCACCAACGAGTCCAACGGGTCCAACGGATCCAACGGGTCCAACGGCACGTCGGACAGCCACTAAGGAACATTCCGCGTCTACCACCGATCTGGCTCGGCGGCCACGGTCACACCGCGGGTTCCTGCTGGGTGGCGCAGTGGATTCCGCCGCCGCCCTCGGCGACGATGTCGATCTCGATCGGCACAATTTCGCGCCCGGGGTGCAGTTCTCCGATGATCGACCCGGCGTTGGCGTCGGCGCGGCGGTCCCCGAATCTCGGAACAAGGACGCCCCCGTTGACCACGTAGTAGTTCGCATAGGAGCCGAGAAACTCCTCGCCGCGACCACCGAGATTGTTCAGGTCCGGCTCGGGCACCTCGATGATCTCCAACTCGCGGCCGCGGGCATCGGTCGCCTGTTGGAGAACCCCGCGTGCCTGCCGGTATGCGCGTGCCCACACGTCATCGGCCTCCGGCGGTTGACTCAGCAGCACGACGCCTGGGTCGGCGAATCGGGCGAGGGAATCGACATGGTAGTCGGTGATGTCCCGACCCCGAACGCCCTGCAACCAGATCACCTGGGTAACACCGGTCAGGTTCTTCAGAGCGGCTTCGATTGCGTCGCGGGACAGGCCGGGGTTGCGGTTCGGGTTGACCAATGAACTCTCAGTCGCCATCAAGGTGCCCGCGCCGTCCACTTCGAGGGACCCGCCCTCCGCGGTGATGGGAGCGTCTATCCGGGTGACGCCGATCCGGGACAGAAGTGATGCGGCGACCTGTGCATCGCGCGCGTGTTCCTGCTTGCCACCCCATCCGTTGAAATGGAAATCGATGCCCGCCAGCCCGCTGGCTCCGACCACGAATGTCGGTCCGCTGTCCCGCATCCACAGGTCATCAGTTTCGATCGGGATGACGTCGACCCCGGATCCACAGGCTCGTTGGGCCGCCTTCGCCTGCTCTGGTGCTGCGAGGAGCACCACCGGCTCGAAATCGGCGACGGAGCGCGCGATCGCCGCGATGTCGTTCTGCACCGCGGGGCCGTCCTCCCCCTCCCAGACCCCGTCGAGCGGAGGCCAAGACATGAATGTGCGGGCATGTGGAGCCGACTCCGCCGGCATCAACCACTGCCCACTTGACGCGGGCGCTGCCCCATCCTCGGCCGATACCGACACCATCGCCTCCTCGGTTGACGAACACGCCATCAGGGAGCCCATCCCGCCGACCATCGCGGTGGCTCCCATCCGAAACAAATTTCGGCGTGACAGGTTGATCATGCTGGCCCCAATCGGCGCTGCTGGGTTCGCGGGTTCGTCTACTGCATTTCGTCGAGGCGGGAGAACTGTGCAGCGGTACTCGGGTTCGCGTCGGCCACGAGGTTCGAGATCCGAAGGTTGACGATCTCGGCGATCTCGATCAGCGCGAAGGCTTTCTCGGCAGCGGGCGAGTTCTTCATTCGTGACCAGCCGTTACTCAGCGTCTGCTCGAACCGCGCGGGGTCGCTGACACAAACCACCAGTGGGAATCCGAAGTGCGCGTGGTAGGCGCTGGCCAACTGCGCTACGTCCTGGTCCTCATCCCCGATGAGGTGGGACAGCGCCACCTGGTCGACGACTTGCGGATCGGCCATTTCGTCCTGGACGCCCAAGTCCGGGAAAGCCCTAATCAGCTCAAGCTGTTGGTCCGTTGATTCGCTGAGCACCGCGACCTGAAAGGCCCCTCGCAGCGCTCCGATGTCGGCGAACGGCCGCTGCTCGAATACTCGCCCAATGGCCCACGGCGCTCCCTGCACGACGTGCCCAAACACATCGGCGAACCGATTCGCCGACATCGCGTTGACGTCATCGAGGGTCACCGCACCCCCGCCGGCCACCCGCGGTCCCCGCGCGCCGATGTGGAAGAACACGATGTTGAGCACGATCGCCACGATCGCACCGATGGTAATGCCATTACCGAAGAGCAAGTCGATACCCGGCGGCATCGCCTTGGCCACCTCTGGGTCGCTGGTAACCCACAGCGCCAGTGCCAGGCTGGTCGTCACGATGATCACGTTGCGACGGTCGGAGAAGTCCACCTTGCTCAGCGTCTGGATGCCGACGGCGGCCACCGCAGCGAAAAGGGTCAGAGCCGCACCCCCGAGCACCGGGTTGGGGATCGACGCGACCACCGCAGCCACTTTCGGCAGAAAGCCCAGGAGAATCATGATGACACCCGCGGTGGCCACCACCCAGCGGCTCTTGACGCCGGTGACCCGCACCAGCCCAACGTTCTCCGAGAACGCGGTGTAGGGAAACGAGTTGAAGATGCCGCCGATCACCGTGGATAGTCCGTCGGCGCGCAGCACCCTGGCGATGTCAGAGGCTTTGATCCGCTTGCCGACGATCTCTCCGGCCGCCATCGTGGAACCGGTGGACTCCACCGAGGTGATCAGCAAGATGATGATCATCGTTGCGCAGGCCGCGACGTCGAACTTGGGCCATCCGAAGAGGAAGGGTTCGGTAAAACCCACGGCATGGGCCTGCCCGACCCTGTGGAAGTCCATATCGCCCAGCAGCGAGGCGGCCGCGCACCCGATCGCCAGGCCGAGCAACACCGCGATAGTGGCGATGAACCCGCGAAAGAGACGCTGGACCGCAACGATGACCACGATGGTGCCCAGGGCGTACAGCGTCCACCTGATGTTGGTTGGGTCGCTCTCGCGGGTGTGGGGATTGGTCACGGCCTCTCTGGCCGCCACCGGCAGCAACGCCAGTCCGATGATCGTGATGAGGGTGCCGGTGACTACGGCAGGGCAGAACCTCAGCAGTTTGACGAAGATCGGCGCGATGGCAAACGTGAAGACGCCGGCCACGATGACGGCACCGTAGACGTACAGCAAGCTCTGAGCGCCACCGCCATGTGCCAACCCGATCGCGATTATGGGGGCGACGCCGGTGAACGTCACTCCCTGCAGCAACGGCAGCCGGACGCCGATTTTCCACACGCCGACCGCCTGGACGATCGAGGCGATACCGCAGGTGAACAGATCTGCGGTGATCAGCTTGATCAGGTCTTCGTGCGGCAGGTCGATGGCGCTGGCGATCAGGATCGGCACCAATACGGCACCCGCGTAAAAGGCGACCACGTGCTGGAAGCCATAGATCGCCAGCTTGGGGACCGGTAGCACTTCATCGACCGGGTGCACCCGTTTCGGCTTCGCATTGCTCACCCGGGTGGCCACAGACCAAGAATGAACCATATGGGCGGCCGTCGCTGCCGGAATGCGGTAGCGGTTACCCGCCCCTGGGCAAACCTTCGTCAGTCCACGAGGTTGTGCAGTTCACGCAGGGAGTACCACGGGATGACCGCCATTCCCAGCGTGACCACACCCGCGATGCCGTACAGCACCCAGGCGACGGCGTCGCTGCCGACCGCCGCCAGATAGGTGGAGACCGAGGTGAGCAGCGTAGCGAGACCCATCGCGCACGCGATTCCCACGGCGCACCGCAGCCACACCTGATCGACTGCCGCCGAGCTGGACGCGGCGGAGGCCTCCTGTGGCTCAGGCGGCGCCGGACTCGAAGACGCCGGACTCACATCGCTGGGCTCGGCCGCCTCAACCGTAGCCGGAGCGACCCTCAGTTTCTCTGTGGGCGCTTCAGAACCGCGCGCCGGGGCCTGGGGCTGCGGCGCATCCGCCTCTGATCGTGGCCCGGGGGATTCGTCGGCGGCGGCGCGACGCGCACGTAACAGCAGCGGCACCGCCGCCACGATCACCACGGCGGAGACCACGATGACGGTGTAGAGGGCCCAGGGGGTGCCCGAGTCGCCGCCGGAATCGGCGTGCCCGCGGGACAGGTCGATCAACGCCACTACCGCCGCGACTCCCGCACCGAGCGCCGCCAGCCAGACAGCGGCACAGCTGCCGAGCAGGATTCGGTCGATTCGATCCAGGTGAGAAAGGTCGAAGCCCAAAGTCCGTCGCGAGCGGCCCGCGTTATCAGTGAGGTATGTCATCAGCCCTGTGTGTTCTGCCTAGCAACTAGTCTGCGCGGCGTTGTTGGTGTTCGACGACAGTACTGTGCCGTCGCTCGTGGTGATGGAACAGTTCAGCCGGCTCACGAGAAACAGGCTTGACGCCTGTACGGAACCGACCTCGGACTGCGAGATAGGGGTGACCGTCAGCGACCAGGGAATGTAGACGTTGCGCTGCGTGCGGCTGCGGCCGGATGCGTCGACGTACGTCACAGAGATGATGTCGCCGGGCGCCTTGGTGCCGGTGACCGAATAGGTGACCTGGCGGGGGGCCGCCCGCGGAGGGGGCGCGGGCGGTGGTGGCGGCGCCTCGGTGACCGGCGGAGGTGGGGGCTCGGCTTCGACAACGGGCGGCGGTGGCGGCGGTTGTGTGACCGTGACCGTCTCTGGCGGCGGCGGGGGCGGGGGCGGCTCCTCCTCGGTCGCGGGAGGTGGCGGTGGAGGAAGTGGGGGCGGGGTCGTCGGAATGACCTCGTCCTGCACTGGCGGCGCCGATCTGGTGGTGGTCACGGGTGTCGCCAATCGCTCGGTATCGGTGCGGGTCACCAATACCGACACCGAGACGACCAGGGCGACCGCCGCGACGATCGCCACGACGCCGACCACCCATGGCCACCGAGGGGGGGCCGGCGATTCGCCGACTTCGGCTTCGGCGGCGTAGTTGTCGTAGTCGTAGAGCGCTGCGTCGGCGGGCAGATACGGGCCGCTGACGAACTGCTCGGACTCTGGGGCAGAATATGCCTGCGAGTAATGGTCGGTGTCGTTAGGGGCCGAACTGGCGCCGCGTTCCTGCGACGCGCCCGCGACCTCCCGGTTGGGTTCATCCGAAGGGGGCCGGCCGCCAGGCCCCTCACCAGGGGGACCCGCGGCGCCAGAGTCCCACCCCGGGGGATTCCGCCCGCTCATCTACGTCTATCCTTCTCGACTGCTTCTCCGACGGCGGCGGTGCCGTCCGCGGCCCACAGCGCCTGGGCAACCCTACCCATAGGGAGCATCCGAGCAGGACGCTCAACGCGGGTTCCGGGCCAACTCATGCCCTGATTGTGACATTGGTGGCGACATCGGCATCGATGGCGGGCACCGGTGGCGGCTCAGTGCTTCTCCGCTCCCGTGTGGTACTCGAACACCAGACCAGACACCGTTGCCAGCACCAGGCACACGCCGGCGACGATGAGCCACGAAAGCCACATCGCGACCCCGACGGCGGTGATCGAGGCCGCCAGCGCGATGAAGATGGGCCACCAACTGTGCGGGGGGTAGAAGCCCAGCTCACCGGCACCATCGGCGATCTCGGCGTCCTCGTAGTCCTCGGGCCGCGTGTCCAGGCGACGCGCGACAAACCGGAAGAACGTGCCGACGATCAGCGTGAGGCCGGTTGTCAGCACGAGCGCAGTGGTGCCCGCCCATTCGAGGCCGCCGCGTGCAAACAGGTGTGTCAGAACGCCGTACACGACGGTCGCCAGCGCGAAGAACGCGGTCAAGAACTCGAACAACCTGGCTTCGATGTGCATGTGCTGCCCTACCTGCTCGCCTGTGTGACCTGCGGTGCTTGCTCTCCGCGGCGGGTGTCGAACGGCTCGGTGGTGATCGCCAACGGCGGCTGGCCGATCGCCTCCAGCGCCTCGGCGTTCGTCTTTCCGGCTATGCGCTGATCGAGGTAGGCCTTGAAGTCATTGGGCTCGACCACGCGCAGCTCGAAGTTCATCATCGAGTGATACGTGCCGCACATCTCCGTACACCGGCCAACGAACGCGCCAGTCTGGTTGATCTCGCTGACCTGGAAGACATTGTCTGAGTGGTTCTGCGCCGGGTTTGGCAGCACGTCCCGCTTGAACAGGAACTCGGGCACCCAGAAGCCGTGGATCACGTCGGCGGCCGCGAGTTCGAATTCGATACGCTTGCCGACGGGCAAGACCAGCACCGGGATCTCGGTCGAGGAGCCGAGCGTCTCGACCTCGTTGAAGTTCAGGTACGTGCGGTCCTCGGGGTTGAGACCACGGATCGGGCCGACGATCTCCTCGCCGTTCTTGTCCACCCCCTCCGGCTTGGAGACCATCGTCTCCTTACGCTCGTTGTCGGCGCCATCGTAGGTGAACGATCCGTCGGCGAAGTCGACCTTCTGGTAACCGAACTTCCAGTTCCACTGGAAGGCCGTCACGTCGATCACGACCTCGGGGTTGGGATCCTTGTGCAGCATCCGCTCCTGCACCACAACCGTGAAGTAAAACAGCACCGAGATGATCACGAAAGGTGCCACCGTGAGACCCAGCTCGAGCGGCATGTTGTAGCCGAACTGACGTGGCAGCTCAGGGTCGTCCTTCTTCTTGCGGTGGAAGGTCACCGTCCAGAACAGCAGCACGTAGACGATGGCGCCGACGACGAACGCGGCGATCACCGAGCCGATCCACAGTTCACGGTTGAGGTGCGCCTCGGGCGTAATGCCCCTGGGCCACCCCAGACCGAGCGCCTCGGACCAGCTACACCCGCTGAGCAGGACCGCGGTCCCACCCAAGAGCACCGGCAATGCCACCAACTTAAGGCCGCGAACGGACACGTTGGCGCCTCCTCGAAATCTCGGGGCAGTCATCGACCGGCGGGCGGTCATACGGCTGCACTGAATACTACGCAGCGTAGACCACCCAACGGAAGGAGAGCGAAGGGACCGGGGAATGTGTCCGGTGTCGGTCCGTGAGAATCCGCCCGATTAGGCATACTGGCGCCGTGTGCGGATTGCTGGCGCTGGTGACAAACCCCTCCCGCGAGGTCTCCCCCACCATCGTCGACGCGGTGTCCGGCGCCGCCGCCCTGATGCGCCACCGGGGTCCCGACGAGCCCGGGACATGGAATGACGTCGTCGGAGCCGAGCCGGCCGCAAGCCAGGTGGTGCTCGGATTCAACCGCCTGTCGATCATCGACATCGCCCACAGCCACCAGCCGCTTCGGTGGGGGCCGAGCGACACGCCCGACCGCTACGTGCTGGTGTTCAACGGCGAAATCTACAACTACCTCGAACTACGCGAACAATTGGCCGCCCGGTACGGCGCCGTCTTTCATACCGACGGCGACGGCGAAACCATCCTGGCGGCCTACCACTATTGGGGCACCGAAGCGCTGACACGGCTGCGCGGCATGTTCGCGTTCGCGCTGTGGGACAGCGTCGAGCGGGAGTTGTTCTGCGCACGAGACCCGTTCGGCATCAAACCGCTGTTCATGGCCACCGGGCCCGGCGGCACTGTTGTGGGCAGCGAGAAGAAGTGCCTCCTCGAGGTGGCCCCCCTGCTGGACATCGACCTGACCATCGACGAACGCGCCGTCCAGCACTACACCGTGCTGCAGTACGTGCCCGAGCCCGAGACCCTGCACCAGGGCATCCGCCGGCTGGAGTCGGGCAGCTACGCCCGGCTTCGGCCAGGCGGGCGGCCCGAGGTCACCCGCTACTTCACCCCTCGCTTCGAGGCGGTGCCCTTCGGTGGCGGTTCCACACCTGCTTCGCCACCCGTTTCGTCGCGGGACGGCGGGCAGCGACGCTACGACGAAATCACCAGGGTGCTCGAGGACTCGGTGGCCAAACACATGCGCGCCGACGTGACGGTCGGAGCATTTCTGTCCGGCGGCATCGACTCAACGGCCATCGCTGCGCTTGCCATGCGGCACAACCCAAGATTGATCACCTTCACCACAGGTTTCGAACGCGAAGGGTTCTCCGAGGTCGATGTCGCCGTGGCGTCGGCCGAAGCCATCGGCGCCCGGCACGTGACCAAGGTCGTCAGCCAGGCCGAGTTCGTCGCCGCGCTTCCAGAGATCGTCTGGTATCTGGACGAACCCGTTGCCGACCCCGCGCTGGTACCGCTGTTCTTCATCGCCCGGGAGGCCCGCAAACACGTCAAAGTCGTACTCTCCGGCGAAGGTGCCGACGAACTGTTCGGCGGCTATACCATCTACCGGGAGCCGTTGTCGCTAAAGCCATTCGACTACTTGCCGCGGGGTCTTCGCAGGTCCGTAGGGAAGATGGCCGAGCCGCTACCGGAGGGCATGCGCGGCAAGGGTCTGCTGCGCCGCGGTTCGCTCACCCTCGAAGAGCGCTACTACGGTAATGCCCGCAGCTTCTCCGACGAACAGCTGCGCGCGGTGTTGCCCCGATTCCGCGACGGCTGGATTCACACCGACGTGACAGCGCCGCTGTATGCGAACTCTCAGGGCTGGGATCCGGTGGCCCGGATGCAGCACATCGACTTGTTCACCTGGTTGCGCGGCGACATTCTGGTCAAGGCCGACAAGATGACGATGGCCAATTCACTGGAGTTGCGGGTTCCGTTTCTGGACCCCGAGGTGTTCGCGGTGGCCTCGCGGCTGCCCTATGACCAGAAGATCACCCGAGCCACGACGAAGTATGCCCTGCGGCGCGCGCTGGAGCCCATCGTGCCCGCGCACGTACTCAATCGGCCCAAGCTCGGCTTCCCCGTTCCGATCCGGCACTGGCTGCGTGCCGGCGAACTGTTGGACTGGTCGCACCAAATGATCAATGCCTCGGGCGCCGGCGACCTCGTCGACCTGCCGGCAGTCCGGTCGATGCTGGAAGAGCACCGGAGCGGCGCGATCGATCACAGCCGCCGACTGTGGACCATGTTGGTCTTCATGCTGTGGCACGCGATCTTCGTGGAGGGAAGCGTGACACCGGCGATCAGCGAACCGGCCTACCCGGTCCAGCTGTAGGCCGCGCCGAGCGCCTCGGTGCCTATCTGTCGGCGCCGAGCGCCTCGGTGCCTATCTGTCGGCGCCGAGCGCCTCGGTGCCTATCTGTCGGCGCCGAGCGCCTCGGCGATCTCCTGGCCTGCGGCGGAACCGTAGGCGTCGCTCAGTCGCTGCAGCGCAGCGTTGCGGTCCCAGGTCCATTCCTGTGGGCCCGGGGCCTCGAGCACCAGAGTTGCCACCAGGGAGGCCAATTGTGCCGCCCGCTCCAGCGACAGACCGGCATCACGTCCGGTGAGGAACCCCGCGCGGAATGCGTCACCGATGCCGGTCGGATCCACTTTGTGCGTCTCGGGCACGACGTCGACGTGGATGAACGTTCCGTTGCGGCCGACAAGGTCCACGCCGTTCTCACCCAGCGTCGTGACGCGCAGCTGGATCTGCTTCATCACCTCGGCCTCCGACCAACCGGACTTCTGCAGCAGCAGATCCCACTCGTAGTCGTTGGTGAACAGGTATGTCGCACCGTCTATCAGCCGACGGATCTCCTCACCGGACAGCCGGGCCAGCTGCTGGCTTGGATCTGCGGCGAACGCGAGCCCCAGCGACCGGCACTCCTCAGTATAGAGGAACATCGCCTCGGGGTCGTTGGCGCCGATGATCACGAGATCGGCGGTACCCGTGCGAGAAACGACGTCGGCCAGCTTGATGTCACGGGCCTGCGACATGGCTCCGGGGTAGAACGATGCGATCTGGGCCATGTCCTCGTCCGTGGTGCAGACAAACCTGGCTGTGTAGGCCGAGTTCGAGACGAGCACACCGTCACAGTTCACGCCGTGCGCAGTGAGCCATTGCCGGTAATCATCGAAATCCGTGCCAACCGCACCCACGAGTACCGGACTGCCGCCCAGCACACCCATGGCGAAGGCCATGTTTCCCGCCACACCGCCACGATGAACGACGAGGTCGTCAACGAGAAAACTCAGCGACACCTTATGCAGGTGGTCGGCGAGGAGTTGCTCGGAGAACCGACCCGGAAAACGCATCAGATGATCGGTTGCGATCGATCCCGTCACCGCAATGCTCACAGGAGCCCGCCCTTCATGTTTCTCCTCTCGCCCGTCAGCTCTTCACCCTCCATGTACTCGACGATTCGCATGGAGAACGCCGTTCACCCTACTGTCGACCCCATCGACGATCCCGGGCCGACCCCATGCTGACCCGCCTCGCCCGCCTCGGCCGGGCGGACCCCCACACCCGTTGCGCTAACCTGTCTGAAAGTGCCTTCGGCCAATGCGCTTGCCGGAGAATCAACACCTAACCTCCCCGGGAGCACATTCATGTCTGGTCCGTACCCGCCCCAATACGGTGCTGGACCAGTGGACCCAACCGCGTATCCCGTGAGTTTTCCGCAGCAACAGCCCTATAGCCCGGTGCAGCCCTACCCCGAGGGTGGGATTGATGCGACGTACCCGGGGTCATTGCCGCCGCCGGTTCCGTATCCGCCGCGCAAGCGCGGTCGATGGGTCATCGCAGCCATCGCGGCGTTCGCCGTTGTCGCGGTGGTCGGCGTGATCGTTGCGGCGATCCTCACCGGCGGCCAGGACGAGCCGACCTTCGGGGGTCAGTTGACCGAGGCGTCGGCGCAGGCCGCGATTCAGAATTATCTGGACGCTCTCTCAAACGGGGACGACGAAACGGTGGCCCGGAACACTCTTTGCGGGTTGTTCGACGCGGCCAAGGAGCGTCGCGCAGACCTCGCGCTCGCCGGGCTGTCCAGTGACGCGTTCCGACGGCAGTACAGCATCGCCGAGGTGACGTCGATCGACAAGATGGTCATGTGGTCTCCGACGCAGGCCCAGGTGCTGTTCACGATGCGGGTGGAGCCGGCCCGCAACCCCAGGGGAAATCGGCCGCCGGAGGACGAAGAACAGGCGATCGCTCAGTTGCTGTCCGTCGACGGAGAGATTCTTGTTTGCTCCTACCTGCCGCGGACCACGGGTCAATTTTGATCAGCCGATGATCGATCAAGCCCCGGGTGGGCTCAGGCGACTCAGTTGAACGAATCGCCGCAGGCGCATGAGCCGCTGGCATTGGGGTTGTCGATCGTGAAGCCCTGCTTCTCGATGGTGTCGACGAAATCGATGCTGGCACCCTGCACGTAGGGCGCGCTCATCCGGTCCACCGTGAGTGCTACGCCACCGAACTCCATGGTCAAGTCGCCATCAAGCGCACGGTCGTCGAAAAACAGGTTGTACCGGAGACCGGCGCATCCACCTGGTTGCACGGCGATCCGCAACGCCAAGTCATCGCGACCCTCTTGGTCCAGCAGTGCTTTGGCCTTGGCCGCAGCGGCATCGGTCAGGATCACGCCGTGCGCTTCGGTAGCTTGACCAGCCTGTACGGCCGAATCGTCCTGAACAGTCATGGAATCTCCCGTGTGGATGTCGATGGGTGAAGCGGCTTACCTGCCCGCAGAACCTTAGAAACCTGCTCCACTGTGTCAACGGTACCGTGTTCTGCCCATATTCCCCATCGCTGACCATGTCTCACAATTTCGAAGCCACGACCGATGCCAGATCGGTGAGCTGGTTGGCGGCATCTTCGATGGCACGGTGCACCGACCCGGCATGGTCGGTGATGGAGAACGTCGCGGCGATGCCCGCGGATCGGAGGGCGGATTCGTCCAGCGCCACCTGGCCTGCCAGGACGAGTACCGGAGTCTGCCGCGAACGCGCACCGGCGGCCAAGGCGCCGACGACCTTGCCGTGCAGAGACTGGTCGTCCAAACGTCCTTCTCCGGTGATGATCAGATCGGCGGCGGCGATCTCGTCGGGGAGGCAGATGTGCTGGGCGATGATCGCTGCTCCGGATTCACGGCGACCTCCCAGCGCGATCAGGGCTGCGCCGAGGCCTCCGGCGGCACCCGCGCCCGGGTCGTCGCTGACACTGCGGCCGGCAACCACCATAAGCTCCTCGGCCCACGCCGCCAGTCGGCCCTCCAGGATCGTGACGGTGCCCGGATCGGCGCCCTTCTGCGGCCCGAACACCGCCGCGGCGCCCCGCGGGCCGAGAAGTGGGTGTTCGACGTCACTGGCGACGACGAGTTCAACACCGTCCAGTAGCGTCCGCGCGGCGGCCAAACCGCCCAGTGCGTCGACGAGACCACGGCCGCCGTCGGTGCAGGCGCTGCCCCCGAGACCGACGACGATACGTTCCGCGCCGGCCTCTCGCGCAGCGGCAATAAGCTGACCGACTCCCCTGCTGTGCGCGTCGAGCGCGGTGGGCACCGACGGCGGCCCGCCGAGAAGCGCCAGGCCGCAGGCCTGCGCGCATTCGATGTAAGCGGTGACTGGGGGATGTAGCGGGTTCTCGTCGAGAACCCACCGTGCCTCGACGTCGCCGTCCAGCGGCCCGCGCACCCGCAGGCTGCGCAGCCCGCCCAGTCGGCTGGCCAGCACCTCCACGAACCCCGGGCCACCGTCGGATTGCGGCGCAAGAGTAAGTCGATCCTGCGGCCTGGAGCTGCGCCAGCCCCGCTGGATGCATTCAGCTGCCTGCACCGCGGTCAGACTGTCGCCGAAACTGTCCGGAGCGATCAGCACGGCGCGGGCGGCACCCCGGTCCGTGTCGGTGTCACTGGTCGCCATCACGGCAGACTATGACCTGTTTCGACGATCCGCATTCCGGCGCGGGTCGGGCTCGCCGGTTCCGGACGGGGGCGGCGAAGTAACCTGGCAGGGTGAAACTGCTGGGCCGCAAGAACGACGATTCCGAAGGTTCCCGCGACGGTCAGGACACGGCACCCGCCGACGCCGAAGACCGCGCCGACGCCGGGCGAACCGGCTCATCCGGCCGACGCGTGACCACGGCCCCCAAGGGCAAGCCGACTCCCAAACGCAGTGCGGCGAGCCGCAAGCGCGGCCCGGTCGCACCGGCTCCGTTGACCAGCGCGGAGGCCCGGCGGCGGCGCAAGGAACTGGGCGGCCCCAAGCTGTCCCGCGAGGAGAAGAAGGCACAGCGCGCGCAACGTCGCACCGTCTTGGCGGAGCGACGCGAGAAGATGATGGCCGGGGAGGCGGCCTACCTGCTTCCCCGAGACCAGGGAAAGGTACGCGGATACGTACGTGACGTCGTCGACTCGCGACGAAATGTGCTCGGCCTGTTCATGCCGTCGGCGCTCGGCCTGGTCTTCGTCATGCTGGCGGTGCCTTCGGTACAGGTGCAGCAACTGCTGTCGCCGGCGATGCTCCTTCTGGTGATCATCATGGTCATCGACGGCTTCGTCCTCGGCCGCAAGGTGAACCGATTGGCCGACGAGAAGTTCCCGGACAACACCGAATCTGGTTGGAAACTGGGCTTCTACGCCGCCAGCCGAGCCTCGCAGCTGCGCCGGATGCGAGCGCCGCGGCCTCAGGTCGAGCGCGGCACCCGCCTCGTGTGACGCCGTCAGTGCCGTTTCCGGCCGTTCCCAGCCCGGATACCGAAGCCGCAGCCGCTGCGCGGGAGCGGCACACCAGTTTGACCAAGCCGCTTGGCGCGCTAGGCCGCCTGGAGGACCTCTCCGCGTGGGTGGCGGCTTGCCAAGGTGTTTGTCCTCCAAAGCAATTCGAGCGGGCACGGGTGGTGGTATTCGCCGGGGATCACGGTGTGGCTGCCGCCGGGGTGTCCGCCTACCCCGCCGAGGTGACCGCCGCCATGGTGGCGAACTTCGACGCGGGCGGCGCCGCGGTGAATGTGCTCGCCGCCCTCGCCGGCGCGGGGGTACGGGTTGCCGATATCGCCGTCGACACTGCCGAGCCGCTGTCGCCCTCGATCGGCGCCCACAAGGTTCGCCGCGGCAGCGGCAACATCGCCGTGGCCGACGCGCTGACATCCGACCAGGTCATCGAGTCGATCGAGGCGGGACGGCACATCGCCGACGAGGAGGTCGACACCGGCGCGGACCTGCTGATCGCCGGTGACATGGGTATCGCAAACACCACGCCGGCGACCGCGCTGGTCGCCGCGTTGACCGATACCGAGCCAGTCGTGGTGGTCGGCAGAGGCACCGGCATCGACGACGCCGGTTGGGCACGCAAGACCGCCGCGGTTCGGGACGCCCTCTATCGTGCGCGCGGCGTCTCCGCCGACCCCATTGCGTTGCTGCGCATCTGCGGTGGTGCCGACTTGGCTGCGATGGCCGGATTCTGCGCTCAGGCTGCCCTGCGACGCACCCCGGTGCTGCTCGACGGCCTCGTCGTGACGGCAGCAGCGCTGCTCGCCGAACGCCTCGCGGCCGGGGCGAAGCAATGGTGGCGGGCTGGACACCGCTCGACCGAACCAGCGCATTCGCTGGCCCTGCGCGACCTGGAACTGGAGCCCATCCTGGACCTGGGCATGCGACTGGGTGAAGGAACCGGCGCCTTGGTCGCGCTACCCGTCCTGCGCGCGGCCGTCGGCGCGCTGGCATCGATGGCAACGTTCGATGAGGCCGGTATCCCAACATGATCCGTTCCGTCGCAGGCGCATTCGCTTTCGCGACGGTTCTGCCCACGCCGCGCGAGCACACCGCACACGTCGGCCGGGGCGTGCTGACCGCGCTCCCGGTTGCCGGAATCGCATTGGGCGCGCTGGCCGCCGGTGCGCTCTGGGTCGGCGGTCACTTGTTCGGACAGGGCAGCGCGCTGGCGGGCGGGCTGGCGGTGACAGTGCTGCTGCTGAGCACTCGCGGTCTGCACATCGACGGCGTGTCGGATACCGCCGACGCGCTGGGCTGCTACGGGCCGCCGGAGCGGGCATTGATGGTGATGCGGGATGGCGCGGCCGGCCCGTTCGGTGTCGCTGCGGTGGTGATGACGGTACTGCTGCAGACTCTCGCCTTCGCCCAACTGAGCTGGCTGGCCGTGGTCGTCGCCGTGGCCGCGGGCCGGGTGGCAGCAGTGGCTGCGTGTCGTCGGTCGGTTCCCGCCGCCAACGGCAGTGTTCTGGGCGGGCGGGTCGCGGGCACTCAGCCCCGCTGGGTCGTGGGCCTGTGGGTGCTCGCTGCGGCCGCCCTGGCGATCCCGGCGTGCGCGGCGCGTTGGCAGGGTCCGCTGGCGGTCCTCCTGGGCATCGTCTGCGGTGGCGCACTGGTGGCGCATTGCGTGCGCAGGTTCGGCGGCATCACCGGAGATGTGCTGGGCGCGGCCATCGAGATGACGACGACGGTCGCCGCGCTCGGGATGGCGGTCGGCTAGAACCGAGAGAGGTCAGCTGAGCCGGGTCATCCACCCGTGCGTGTCGGCGAAGGTGCCACGCTGAATACCGGTCAGCGTGTCGCGAAGCGCCATCGTGATCTCGCCCGGCTCACCATCGGCGATGACGAATTCGCCATCACCATGCTTGACGTGCGACACCGGCGTGATGACGGCGGCCGTACCGCACGCGAACACTTCGGTGATCTCACCGGCGGCGGCCTTCTTCTGCCATTCGTCGACATCGATCTTGCGTTCCTCGACGGTGAAACCCGCATCAGATGCCAGCTGCAGCAGGGAATCTCGGGTGATGCCCGGCAGGAGCGAACCCGACAGCTCCGGGGTGACCAGACGGGCGGTGCCACCGCTGCCGAAGACGAAGAACAGGTTCATGCCGCCCATTTCCTCGACGTAACGGCGTTCGATCGCGTCCAGCCACACCACCTGATCGCAGCCTTGGTCGGCAGCCTCGGTCTGCGCCAGCAACGAGGCGGCGTAGTTGCCGCCGAACTTCGCCGCACCGGTGCCGCCGGGGCTGGCCCGCACGTACTCGGTGGACAACCACACGCTGACCGGCTTGATGCCGCGCGGAAAGTAGGCACCCGCGGGCGAACCGATGACGAGGTAGCGGTACTCGTTGGCGGGCCGAACACCCAGGCCGGGCTCGGTGCCGAAGATGTACGGCCGCAGATACAGCGATTCCTCACCGCCTGGCGGTGGAACCCAGGGCTCGTCGGCGGCGATCAGTTGCCGCAGCGACTCGATGAACAGCTCCGGCGGCAGCTCTGGGATGGCCAACCGCCGTGCCGAGGTGCGCAGCCGAGCGGCATTGGCTTCGGGCCGGAAAGACACGATGGCGCCGTCGGCCCACCGATAGGCTTTCAGCCCTTCGAAGACTTCCTGGGCGTAGTGCAGGACGATCGCTGACGGATCGAGTTCGATGGGTCCGTACGGGAGGACTTTGGCGTCGTGCCAGCCCCCATCAACGGTGTAGTCGATGGAGACCATGTGGTCGGTGTGGTACCTGCCGAACCCGGGATTCGACAGGATTTCAGCCCGCGCCTCATCGCTGGCCGGAGTCGCGTTGCGCTCGACGGTGAATTCGAGGCCTGCAGTCATGAAAACGATTGTATAACCGGGTGGCTACGGTTTTTCCGGCCGTGACCCCGTGGCCGCGCGGCCCCCTCAACGGGTCCGAGGTTCGACGAACGGCGGTTTGACCACTTCGCATTCGATCATCCGGCCGCGCACGTCGACGACGACGTGCGCTCCGTCGGCCACCTCGGCCGCGGTGTCGATCAGGGCCAGCGCGATACCGACCTTCAAGGTCGGCGAGAACGTTCCCGACGTCGTGACCCCGATCGGCTTGCCATCGCCCGAGGTCCCGTCCAGCACCGTGAGATCTCCGCGCAGCACGCCGCGCCCGGTCGCGCGCAATCCGCGCAGCGTTCGTCGCGGACCGGCCTCCTTCTCCGCGAGCAGCGCCGCACGGCCCCAGAACGCTTCCTTGCGCCACCCGACGGCCCAGCCGCATCTCGCCTGCAGCGGTGATATATCCAGCGACAGCTCGTGTCCGTGCAGCGGGTAGCCCATCTCGGTGCGCAGGGTGTCGCGCGCCCCGAGCCCCGCCGGCTGGCCACCGATCGCGGTGACAGCCTCCACCAGGGCATCGAAGACCACCGCTGCCTGATCCCACAGCGGCAGCAACTCGTAGCCGTGCTCGCCGGTGTACCCGGTGCGGCACACCCGCACCTCGACGCCGCCGAAGATCGCGTCGGCATAGCCCATGTAGTCCATGTCGGTGGGTAACCCGAGACCGCCGACGACCTCCGCCGACCTCGGGCCTTGCACTGCCAGCACGGCGCGCGAGCGGTGCTGGTCGGTCACGGTCAGGCCGGCGGGAGCGCGCTCGGTCAACGCGCCGACGACCGCGGCGGTGTTCGCGGCGTTGGGAACCAGGAAGATCTCGTCGTCGGCGACGTAGTAGGCGATCAGGTCGTCGATCACACCGCCGGAGTCGGTGCAGCACAGCGTGTACTGCGCCTTGCCCGGAGCGATACGGCCGAGGTCGTTGGTGAACGCAGAATTGACGAACTCTGCCGCACCCGGTCCCTGCACCAGCGCCTTTCCCAGGTGACTCACGTCGAAAAGGCCCACCGCCGAACGGGTGGCGGTGTGCTCGGCGACGGTGCCCGCGTACGAGAGCGGCATCAGCCAGCCGCCGAACTCGGCGAAACTGGCACCGAGTTCGCGATGACGGTTCTCCAGTGGACCCTGCATGGGGTTGTCACTCACGGCGAACCACATTAGTAGCCCAATGGTTAGGGTGATCCACCGTGAGCACAACAGCCGGTTACCAGTCCCCCGCCGTCGCGGTCGCGAGCACACTGCCCAAACGCAAGGTCACCTCGTCGGTGCTGATCGTGCCCGTTGTCGGCGGCGAAGATTCAGATACAGCTGACGCGGGCGCCGTGGCCACCGTGGTCGCCAACTCCTATCTCGACGCCGAGGCCATCGGTGAGATCGAAGTAGCGCTGGAGGCACTGGGCGCCAAGGGCGGCGCCGAGCAGTTGACCCGGGTGGTGGCGCCCTCCCTGCCTTTCGACAGCGTGCTGACCGTCGGACTGGGCAAGCCTCGCGACGAGTGGCCGGCCGAGACGGTCCGCCGGGCGGCCGGGGTGGCTGCGCGGTCGCTGAGCGGCGTCGAGACCGTCTACACCACCCTGTCGGATCTGGACCTCGAGGCGGCGATCGAGGGGCTGATCCTGGGCGCCTACCGATTCACCCGCTTCCGCAGTGAAAAGACCACTCCCAAGGATGCGGAGCTGCGCAAGATCATCGTCCTTACGCCTGACACGAAGTCGCCCACCAGAGTCTCGGCCGCCCGGGCGGAGGCGATCGCCACCGCGGTCGCGACTGCCCGGGATTTCGTGAACACCCCGCCCAGCCACCTGCCGCCGGCCGAATTCGCCGAGCGCGCCAAAGATCTCGGCGAAGCGGCCGGCCGCCACGTGGAGGTGCTCGACGACAAGACCCTTGCCGCCGAGGGGTACGGCGGGATCATCGGCGTGGGCAAGGGATCATCGCGTCCACCCCGGCTGGTGCGGCTGACGCACAAGGGTGCAGGGCACAAGAAGAACAAGAAAGCCAAGGCCGGCGGGCAGGAGCGAAGCGACACGGGGATCAAGAGAGTCGCATTGGTCGGCAAAGGCATCACATTCGACACCGGCGGTATCTCGATCAAGCCCG